>NZ_JBFTSG010000006.1:0-193358 GCF_056399885.1 Cupriavidus sp. 01L45
CAAGCCTCAAGCCTCGGGCTGGCGCCGCTGATCGTGAAGGAAATCTTCCACATCATCAACGACCTGCGCAAGACCGGTGTGGCGACACTGCTGATCGAGCAGAACGCACGCGCGGCGCTGCAGGTGGCGGACTATGGGTATGTGATCGAGACGGGGGACATGGCGATGGAGGGGCCGGCGGCGGAGCTGGCGGCGAATCCGAAGGTGATCGAGACGTATCTGGGGCTGGCGAAGAAGGCGGCCTAGGCCTTATTGATTGTCGGAATTTATACGACGAATAATAACTGGCATTTCCAGTCATTACTATTTGTGGATTGGATGGCAAGAAGCCGGACCCCACAGATGCGTTCTTGATCCATGGTTAGCGCAGCGATAGGTACGCTATATATCTATGGAAAGAATGTAAATGCATATACGAATTGGCGATCAATTCGTTGTGTAGATATCCGCGTACCAAGAGGCGAGTGACTATTCGGCGAACAAAAATAATTTACAGAATTTTTCCTTCTGTTATTTGTCTGGTGAATTTTCCTGATTGGCCTGCAGCACGTCGGGATCATGCGCCGCCATGCCAAGTAGCCACGCACGAAACTTGGCAAATGCGGGATGGTCCCGCCTCTCCCTCGGCGCACACAGAAAGTACCCCCGCGTCAGCCTGATCGGCAAATCGAACGGCGCCACCACGAGCCCCGCGGCAATCTCATCCCGTACCAGACAGCGCTGCAGTACGGCCACCCCCATGTCCGCCTTGACCGCCTGGACCAGAATCGAGACCTGGTCGAAGCCCGTGGCAAGCGCCGGCGCAGCACTGGGTACGCCTGCCGCATACAGCCAGTGTTGCCAGTTGGCAGGGGCGGTGGTGTGGTAGAGCAAGGGTTCTTGCAGCAGTTCTGCCGGCTCGGACCATCGTCCAGCCTCATGGCGGGCGCGGGCCCGGTCGGGATGACAGATGGGTACCATCTCGCTGCCGATCACGTAGTCGCATTGCAGGCTTGGCCAGCGGTCCGGGGTGCCGGCCAGGATTGCAGCATCCGGCGCCGGGCCTGTGAAATCCTCGTTGCGCCGGTACGGCACAAAGTCCAGGCGGATCTCGGGGTAGCGACGGTGGAAATCCGGCAGCCTTGGTATCAGCCATACGCTGGCCAGCGTGGGCACCGCGGACAGCGTGAGGTGATGCTGACGGTCGCGAGAGAGCAGGGCGGCGCTGGCGTGCTCAATGGCTGCCAGCGGGCCGGCCACCGAGTCGAGCAGTTGCCGGCCGGCATCCGTCAGGGTCAGGCGATGCGCATTGCGCTGGAGAAGGGGCTGGCCAAAGTGCGATTCGAGACGGGCAATGGCGCGGCTGATCGCCCCCTGGGTGACACACAGATCCTCGGCCGCACGCGTAAAGCTGCCCAGCCGCGCGGCGGCGGCAAAGGCATGCAGTTCGGACATCGAGGGCGAGCGTAGCCGCATTGGGGGAGGGCGGAGCCGAGAATGAGCTTTGGTAATGCAACCGTGCAATATAGTCGTTTGTGCGGACCCGGTAAACTGCCGACACTTGGCCACCTTCCCATATAACTCCAAGGAGAAAACCCCATGATCCGAGCCAGTTTGCCGCGCCGGCATTTTGTCCTGTCCTGCCTGGCGGCATGCGCCAGCCTCTCTGCCGCTGGCGGCGCGTTCGCGCAGGCCAACTATCCGAACCGCCCGATCCGCCTGGTCGTACCTTTTGCCGCGGGCGGTTCGACTGACCTGTCGGCGCGCCTGGTGGCGGAGTTCGGCGGCCGTGAACTGGGCCAGTCGATCGTGGTGGAGAACAAGGGCGGTGCCGGCGGCTCGCTTGGCATGGAGCAGGTCGCGCGCGCGGCTCCGGATGGATATACCATCGGCATGGCTACCGTCAGCACGCACGGTTCCAACCCGGCCGTGTACCCCAAGCTGAATTACGACCCGATCAAGGATTTCGCGCCAGTCACCAATGTGGTGGCGATCCCCAGTGTGTTCGCCGTGCATCCGAGCGTGCCGGCCAAGACCATGCAGGAGTTCGTTGCCCTGGTCCGTGCCAACCCCGGCAAGTACAGTTTCGCTTCACCGGGCGCGGGTTCGCTGGGCCATGTGAATATCGAGAACTTCATGATGCTGGCCAAGATCGACCTGCTGCACGTACCTTACAAGGGCGCCGGCCTGGCACTCAACGATGCGGTGGCGGGGCAGGTCAATGCGATCACCGACAACCTGTCGTCCACGCTGCCCCACGTGAAATCCGGCCGGCTGCGCGCGCTCGCTGTGCTGGGCGCAGTTCGTTCACCGCAGTTGCTCAACGTGCCGACCTACGCGGAACTGGGCTACAAGGAGATGGGGGATGGCGGCTGGTTCGGCATCGTGGCACCCGCGGGCACGCCGCCGGCTATTGTCGAGAAGCTCAACAGCGCCATCCACAAGGCCATGCAGAACCCGGAGTTCAAGCGCAAGGTGGAAGAGTCCGGCGGCACGCTCGTGCCGACCACGCCGGATGGCTTCAAGGTGCAGATCCAGCAGGCCATGACGCGCTATGCGCGCGTCGCCAAGGCCGCCAATATCAAACTGGATTGATTGCATGAATGATAGCTTCGAACCCTTTGTCCAGTCCGCGCCGCAGGCTCAGGCCTTGCCGCTGGTTTGCGATTCGCCGCACAGCGGCACGTGCTACCCGCAGGACTTCGGTGCGGCCATCCCGCGGCAGCGCCTTCGGAGCGGCGAGGACACCCACGTGGAATCGCTGTGGGAAGCCGTGCCGCGGATCGGCGGCACGCTGATTGCTGCGAATTTCCCCCGCGTCTATATCGATCCCAATCGTATGTTAGACGATCTGGATCCTGAACTGCTGGATGGCGCCTGGCCTGAGCCGCTGGCGCCAGGTGAAAAGACGCGCCTGGGCTATGGACTGATCTGGCGCAATGTGGATGCGGCCACACGGATCTACGACCGCAAGCTCTCGCTGCAAGAGGTACGCGGCCGGATTGATCGATACTACCGCCCTTACCATCAGGCACTATCGGCGGCGGTGGAGGAGGCCTACCAGCGCTTCGGTGCGGTCTGGCATCTGAACCTGCACTCGATGCCGAACAACGCCTATGAGCGGCTCAAGATCCAGAGTCCGCGTCCACTGGCGGACTTCGTGCTGGGCGATCGCGACGGCACGACCTGCGAGCCGGATTTCGTCGCACTAGTGGAATCCGAATTGCGGGCGCTCGGCTATACGGTGGCGCGTAACGATCCGTACAAGGGCGTGCAACTGATAGCGCAAATTGGGCGCCCCGCCGAGCGGCGCAACAGCTTGCAGATCGAGATTCGCCGACCGCTGTATATGGATGAGGCAACGCGCGAGCGCAGCACCGGGTTCGGCCAGGTTCAGGCGGATCTCGGCCGACTGGTCGAACGCATTGCCAGCTACTTGCGAGAGCAGGGCGGGGCATGATGCGTAGACGTTAATCCAGTCAGTATCCAAGCCGGGCCATCGCGCCCGGCTTTTTTTGTTTCACGTGGAACACACCCGAGTTATTCATGCGGCATGTTTCACGTGAAACATGCCGCGGCGCAGGGACGCCACAGCGAATGCCGCTATAATTCGGCATCCCGATTCATTTCCCGCCAGCCTCCCGGAGGAGGCGCCTCCATGCTTTACCCAAAAGAATTCGATGTCATTGTTGTCGGCGGCGGCCACGCCGGCACGGAAGCCGCGCTCGCCGCGGCTCGTATGGGCTGCCAGACGCTGCTGCTGAGCCATAACATCGAGACCCTTGGCCAGATGAGTTGCAATCCGTCGATCGGCGGCATTGGCAAGGGCCATCTCGTCAAGGAAGTGGACGCAATGGGTGGTGCCATGGCGGCTGCCACGGACGAGTCGGGCATTCAGTTCCGCATCCTGAATTCCAGCAAGGGCCCGGCCGTTCGCGCCACCCGTGCTCAGGCCGACCGCGTGCTGTATCGCAAGGCGATCCGTACCCGGCTGGAAAACCAGCCGAACCTCATGCTGTTCCAGCAGGCCGTGGATGACCTCGTGGTGGAGGGAGACCGCGTGGTCGGTGCCGTCACTCAGGTTGGCATTACGTTCCGCGCGCGCGCGGTTGTGCTGACCGCCGGCACCTTCCTCGACGGCAAGATTCACGTGGGGCTGGATAACTACACCGGCGGACGTGCAGGCGATCCTGCGTCGGTATCGCTGTCCGCGCGGCTGAAGGAACTCAAGCTGCCTCAGGGCCGCTTGAAGACCGGTACGCCGCCGCGCATTGATGGCCGCACCATCGACTTCTCCGTGATGGAGGAGCAGCCCGGCGATCTCGACCCGGTGCCTGTGTTCTCCTTCCTGGGCCGTGCCGAACAGCACCCGCAGCAATTGCCGTGCTGGATCACGCATACCAATAGCCGTACCCACGATATTATCCGTGGCGGCCTCGATCGTTCGCCGATGTACACCGGCGTGATCGAGGGGGTAGGGCCGCGCTACTGCCCCAGCATTGAAGACAAGATCCACCGCTTCGCCAGCAAGGACAGCCACCAGATTTTCCTGGAGCCGGAAGGGCTGACGACCAACGAGTTCTATCCCAACGGGATCTCAACCAGCCTGCCGTTCGACGTGCAACTCGCCTTGGTGCATTCGATCCGTGGCATGGAGAACGCGCATATCCTGCGCCCTGGCTACGCCATCGAGTACGACTACTTCGATCCGCGTGCCCTGAAGGCCTCCCTGGAGTCCAAGGCGATCCGCGGCCTGTTCTTCGCGGGGCAGATCAACGGCACCACCGGCTACGAGGAGGCGGCGGCCCAAGGCCTGCTGGCCGGTATCAATGCCGGGTGCTTCGTGAAGGAGCGCGAAGCCTGGACTCCCCGGCGGGACCAGGCCTATCTTGGGGTTCTGGTCGACGATCTGATCACCCGCGGGGTCTCGGAACCGTACCGAATGTTCACCAGCCGCGCGGAGTTCCGTTTGAGCCTGCGCGAAGATAATGCCGATATGCGATTGACCGAGGCTGGTCGGGCGCTTGGCGTTGTCGACGATGTGCGCTGGGATGCATTTAACCGGAAACGCGATGCTGTTTCACGTGAAACAGAGCGATTGAAGGGGACCTGGGTCAATCCGAGCCTGCTGCCCGAGGCGGATGCGGTGCCGCTGCTCGGCAAGGCGATCGAGCGCGAGTACAACCTCGCCGACCTGCTGCGCCGTCCGGCCGTTACGTACGACGCACTGATGGCACTGCAGGATGGCAAGTTCGCGCCGGCCCAGCCGCTGGATACCGATCCCCTGCTGGTCGAGCAGATTTGCGAGCAGATCGAGATCGGCATCAAGTATCACGGCTACATCGCACGCCAGGCTGCGGAGGTGGATAAGCTGGAAGCCAACGAATCCACCCGCTTGCCAGAAGACTTCGATTACACCGAAGTGCGCGGCCTGGGCATTGAGGTCGGCCAGAAACTGAACCAGCACCGCCCGGAGACACTCGGCCAGGCATCGCGTATTTCCGGCGTGACGCCGGCGGCGATTTCACTGTTGCTGGTCCATCTGAAGAAAAAGGGCATGGGGCGTACCAAGTCCGGCTCCAGCCAAGAGGCCGCCTGAGTGAGGAACCAACGTTACACCGCCGTGGACGATGCCGACCAGCGCCGTCGGCTGGAAGCCGGCCTGTCCGCCATCGGGCTGGCTCTCTCCGCGCCACAGATAGACCAGTTGTTTGCCTACCTCGCGCTGCTGCGCAAATGGAACGGCGTCTATAACCTGACCGCCATCCGTCATCCTGACGAGATGCTCACCCACCACATGCTGGATTCGCTGGCCGCTGTGCCGGCGTTGGCGGAGGCGGCGCGCGCCGCCGTGGTGGAGGAGGGCGCGCGCCGCCGGGTGCTCGACGTGGGTTCGGGCGGCGGCATGCCCGGCCTGCCGCTTGCCATCGCCTGTCCCGATGTATCGGTACTGATGGTCGACATCGTGCAAAAGAAGACAGCCTTCCTCACGCAGTGTCGGGCACAGCTCGGATTGTCCAATTCCGCTGCCCATTGGGGGCCGGTCGAGAAGCTGGAGGACAACAAGGGCTATGCGGTGATCACCTCGCGCGCATTTGCAGAGTTGAGCGATTTCGTCTCGCTCGCCGGCCACCTGCTGGCGCCGGGCGGCAAGCTGATAGCAATGAAGGGCGTTTATCCCCAGCCCGAGATCGATCGCATGGAAGCGGCCGGGCTGATGGCACAGTGGCAGGTCGAGGCAATCCCGCGCCTGACCGTGCCGGAGCTGGACGCAGAGCGTCACCTGGTGGTGCTGTCGCGCCGCTGACCCGGCCGGTGGTTGTCGCCGGCGCCCACCCCCGGCAGGTTGAAATCAAGCAGGAGCAGCAGGAGCTTATGGCCAAGGTATTCGTGATCGCAAACCAGAAGGGCGGCGTCGGCAAGACCACCACCACGGTGAACCTTGCCGCCGGGCTGGCGGCACAGGACCAGCGCGTGCTGCTCGTCGACCTCGATCCCCAGGGCAACGCCTCGATGGGATCCGGCATCGACAAGCAGTCGCTCGAACACAGCGTCTATCAGGTGCTGGTCGGGCTATCTACGGTGAAACAGGCGCGCCAGCACTCCGAGTCCGGCAAGTACGATGTGTTGCCTGCCAACCGTGAACTGGCCGGTGCGGAAGTAGAGCTGGTCGAGCTGGATCAGCGCGAGCGCCGGCTCAAGAACGCCCTTGCCGAAGTCGATGACGAGTACGATTTCGTGCTGATCGATTGCCCACCCTCGCTCTCCCTGCTGACCCTCAACGGCCTCTGCGCCGCCAACGGCGTAATCGTGCCGATGCAATGCGAGTACTTCGCGCTGGAAGGGCTGTCCGATCTCGTCAACACCATCAAGCAGGTGCACGCCAACCTCAATCGCGACCTGAAGGTGATCGGCTTGCTTCGTGTGATGTTTGATCCACGTGTGACATTGCAGCAGCAGGTGTCAGCCCAGCTTGAGTCGCATTTCGGCGACAAGGTGTTCAAGACCGTCATTCCGCGCAATGTGCGGCTGGCGGAAGCACCGTCCTACGGCGTACCCGGCGTGGCCTTCGATCCGTCCTCCAAGGGCGCCAAGGCTTACCTCGACTTCGGCGCGGAAATGATCGCGCGCGTCAAGCAACTCGGCTAAGCGCCGGGCCTGAGATTCACGTATACAGGATACCGAGATGAGCACCGTGAAGAAGAAGGGCCTGGGCCGCGGACTGGAAGCCCTGCTGGGTGGGCCGGCCGAAATTGTCGATGCCGTCAAGCAGGAGGGCGCGCCTTCGGTGCTGCGTCTGGACCAGCTCCAGCCCGGCAAGTACCAGCCGCGCACGCGCATGGATGAGGGTGCGTTGCAGGAGTTGGCCGCGAGCATCCGCTCCCAGGGTCTGATGCAGCCCATCCTGGTGCGCCGCGTGGCCGAGCCGGATCGCTACGAGATCATTGCCGGGGAGCGGCGCTTCCGCGCCTCCAAGATCGCCGGGCTCGACGAGGTGCCGGTGCTGGTCAAGGACGTGGCAGACGAAGCCGCCGCCGCGATGGCGCTCATCGAGAATATCCAGCGCGAAGACCTCAATCCGCTGGAAGAAGCGCAAGGCATCATGCGCCTGGTGCGCGAGTTCAATTTCACGCACGAGCAGGCGGCGGAATCGGTAGGGCGCTCGCGCAGCGCGGTATCCAACCTGCTGCGTCTGCTGAACCTCGCCCAGCCGGTACAGACCATGCTGATGGCGGGCGATCTCGACATGGGGCACGCGCGCGCGTTGCTACCCGTCGACGGCGCCAACCAGATCACGCTCGCCAATCAAATCATTAATAAGCGATTGTCGGTGCGCGAGACCGAAAAGCTGGTAGCCTCCACCCTCAAGCCCCTGGACCTCAGGTTGCAGAAACCAAACAACGGCGCACCGGCGCGCGACGTGACGCGCCTTGAGGAAGAACTATCCGACGTGCTTGGCTTGCCAGTGCAGATCAAGCTGGGCACCCGCGGCAAAGGCCAGCTCACCATTCACTTCACCAGCAACGATGCGCTCGACGGTGTGCTGACACGCCTGCGCGAGCCCGGCGAGAGCCAGTCTCCCGCCTGAGTGGGCTTCCCGAAAATAGTGCGCGATTAACGGCCGGGCTGCGTGGTTTTAGTGCCACGGACCGGCCGCGATGATCCCTTCGTAAGCGCCACGCAAGGGCGTTAAACGACCATGGTGCGCCGCTGTCCCAAGGCGCTTCAATTACTTGGCGCGTTATTGGAGGCAGTCGGTCGCGCGCGCACTATGGGCGCGTGGAGATTGCAAGCGGAATGCGGACTGTTGCAAGGAGTCTGTAAGCAGATTGACTCGCATGGTGCATTCCTCGTAAAATCGTGCGGTTTGAATTCCGGCCGGTCCAGAAAAGTTCCGGGTCGGATTAAACAACAAGCAGAGGCAATACGCAGGTGGTTTCAGATCGTCATGATGCTGGTCAGGATAAAGACCGGCAGCCGCGTAACGCACCTAAAGTCGCACGTAATGCAGCCTGGGAAACCTGGGAAGACGACGAGGCGGAGCGCGAGGAAGAGGCGGTCGATCCGCTGTCGCGCGTCGAGGCGGAAACGCTGTTCGGCGAGCGCGCGCTGCGCCCTTCGCGCATGACGCCCGGCAGGGTCGTGCTGGCGCAGATGGCGGTTACTGTTTTGTCGGCCATTGCCTGGCGACTGTTTGCCGGCGGTAACGCCGGGGCGGCGGGTTGGTCCGCACTATTTGGTGGCACGGTATGTTTCGTGCCCAGCGGCTTCTTCGCCTTGCGCCTCTGGATGTCGCGCGAGCGTCCCTCGATCAGCGGGCTTGTGGTCGGCGAGGCGATCAAGGTGTTTGCCACCGCCGCACTGTTTGTGCTGGTGGTGGTGCTGTACAGCGAGTTGCGCTGGGTTCCGATGCTGGTCACGTTCCTGCTTGCGCTCAAGACCTACTGGGTGGCGCTGGCGATTCGCTGAGGGTGTGCCTCAGGGCAAAGTGGCCAGGCGCAGTAGATCGAATAAGTGTGCTTCCTGTCGAAGTGGGGCACGAAAACAGAATATCAAGAGTTTTTTGGCGTGGCGCGTCACAACAGTGAAGCGCGGCGCAGATAAGGTTCAAACGAGCTTGCCCGCGGTGACCAGCAAATCATGCTGAAGGCGGTGCAAGAAGCGTACCGGCAAAATGCCGGCAACTGGTTTCGCAATATTACGGTTCGTTTCGACATGTCAGCTGCTCAAGGCGCCGAACAGGCCCTCACCCCCTCCGGCTATATCGCCGAACACTTGCAGAATTTCAACTCGGTCGGCGGCAAGCAAGCCTCCGTGGTTGACTTCAGCATCATCAACTACGACACCGTGTTCTGGTCGGTACTGTGCGGCGCCATCGCCTGCCTGTTCCTGTACGCCGCAGCGCGCCGCGCCACCGCCGGCGTGCCGGGCCGTTTCCAGGCATTCGTCGAAATGATCGTCGAGATGGTCGACGACCAGGCCAAGGGCATCATCCACGGCGACCGTTCCTTCATCGCTCCGCTGGCGCTGATGGTGTTCTGCTGGATCACCGTGATGAACGCCGTCGACTTGATCCCGGTCGACTGGGTCACCGGCCTGAACGGCCTGCTGGGCATCTTCCACATCCACCTGCCGCACCATCGCGCCGTTGCCACGGCCGACCTGAACGGCACGCTGGGCATGTCATGCGCCGTGCTGGTGCTGATGATTTACTACAGCTTCAAGATCAAGGGCGTGGGCGGTTTCGCACATGAGCTGCTGTCGGCCCCGTTCGGCGCCAAGTGGTACCTGGCCCCGTTCAACCTGGTCCTGAACCTGATCGAATTCCTGGCCAAGGCGGTTTCGCTGGGCATGCGGTTGTTCGGCAACATGTACGCCGGCGAACTGGTGTTCCTGCTGATCGCGCTGCTGGGTTCCATCTGGACGTTCAGCGCAGACCTGTCCGCGCTGGGCTTCGTCGGTCACGTACTGGCCGGTGCTGTCTGGGCGATCTTCCACATTCTGATCGTTTTGCTCCAGGCCTTTATTTTCATGATGCTGACGCTGGTGTACATCGGCCAGGCTCACGATCACCACTGATTTTCAAGTTTTCGGTTTTTCGGTTTTTTGGTTCTAAGTCTCTTCTCAATTAAAGGAGTCGTCATGCAAGCATATCTCGCCAACATCCAGGGTCTGACCGCCATCGGTATCGGCATCATCATCGGTCTGGGCGCAATCGGCGCCTGCCTGGGTATCGCCCTGATGGGCGGCAAGTACATCGAAGCGTGCGCACGTCAGCCCGAGCTGATGAACCCGCTGCAAACCAAGATGTTCCTGCTGGCTGGCCTGATCGACGCGGCATTCCTGATCGGTGTTGGTGTTGCAATGCTGTTCGCATTCGCCAACCCGCTGCTGGCTGTCATCAAGTAATTCTTTTCGGTCTGCATGATGCTGACGGGCGGCGCGGGCCACTTAGCCTGGCCGCYCTTGCGCATTTATCTGTAGTTTGATTACCGAAAGGAACACACCATGAATCTGAACGCAACGTTTCTTGCGCAGATGGTCGTGTTCTTCATCCTGTGGTGGGTAGTTGCCAAATTCATTTGGCCGCCGCTGGTGAAGGCGCTCGACGAACGCGCAAAGAAGATCGCCGATGGCCTCGCCGCCGCCGAAAAAGGCAAGGCTGAGCTCGAACTCGCCAACAAGCGTGTGGACCAGGCCCTGGCCGAAGCCCGCACCGAAGGTGCCCAACGCGTCGCCGACGCCGAGAAGCGCGCCCAGCTGACGGCTGACGAGATCAAGCAGAACGCCCAGGCAGAAGCCGCACGCATCATTGCCCAGGCCAAGGCCGAAGCCGATCAGCAAGTTACCCGCGCGCGCGAGCAATTGCGCGACCAGGTCGCCGTGCTGGCCGTCAAGGGTGCCGAGCAGATCCTCAAGCGCGAAGTGAACGCGCAGGTCCACGCGGATCTGCTCAATCAACTCAAGGCTGAGCTCTAATCATGGCTGAAACCGCAACCATTGCCCGTCCCTACGCAGAGGCGCTGTTCCGCGTCGCGACCGAGTCGAGCGGCAATCTGGATGCATGGTCCGAGCTGGTGTCGGAAATGGGGCAAGTTGCCGCCAATCCCGACTTGAAGGCGGTGGCTGGCGATCCGAACGTGCAAGGCGACAAGCTGACCGCACTGTTCCTGTCGGCCCTGAAGTCTCCGGTCAACGACGAAGCCAGGCGCTTTGTCAGCCTGCTGGTGGCTAACCACCGCCTGTCGGTATTGCCGGAAATCGCCGAGCAGTTCCATGCGCTCAAGAACGACCGTGAAGGGTCGGCAGATGTCGAGATCACGAGTGCCTTCCCTATCGAGGGCGCAACCCTGACCGACCTCGTCGCCTCACTCGAACGCAAGTTCGGCCGCAAGCTGCAGCCTTCGGTTGCGGTGGACCCGTCGCTGATTGGCGGCGTGCGCGTCAAGGTCGGCGACGAAGTGCTCGACACCTCCGTGCGTGCGCGCCTGGCAGCAATGCAAGTGGCGCTGACCGCATGATGCGCGTAAGCGCGCATACCGGCCGACGGATTGAAGAATTAGGAGCATTGTGATGCAACTGAACCCCTCAGAAATCAGCGAGCTGATCAAGTCCCGCATCTCGGGTCTTGGCGCTGACGCTGAAGTGCGCAACACCGGCACGGTGATTTCCGTGACCGATGGTATCTGCCGCGTGCACGGCCTGTCCGGCGTGATGCAGGGCGAGATGCTGGAATTCCCCGGCAACACCTTCGGCCTCGCGCTGAACCTCGAGCGCGACTCTGTCGGCGCCGTGGTGCTGGGCGACTACGAACACATTTCCGAAGGCGACCCGGTCAAGTGCACCGGCCGCATTCTGGAAGTGCCGGTTGGCAAGGAACTGCTGGGCCGCGTGGTCAACACGCTGGGCCAGCCGATCGACGGCAAGGGCCCGATCAACGCCAAGGAATTTGACGTGATCGAGAAGGTTGCCCCTGGCGTGATCGCACGCCAGTCGGTTAGCCAGCCGGTGCAGACCGGCCTGAAGTCGATCGACGCGATGGTGCCGATCGGCCGTGGCCAGCGCGAGCTGATCATTGGCGACCGCCAGACCGGCAAGACCGCCGTCGCTGTCGACGCCATCATCAACCAGAAGGGCAAGGGCGTTTTCTGCGTCTACGTGGCAATCGGTCAGAAGGCTTCGACCGTGAACAACGTGGTGCGCAAGCTCGAAGAGCTCGGCGCGATGGAGTACACCATCGTGATCGCGGCAACGGCTTCGGACTCCGCCGCCATGCAGTACCTGGCTGCCTACGCCGGCTGCACGATGGGTGAGTACTTCCGCGACCGCGGCGAAGACGCGCTGATCGTCTATGACGACCTGACCAAGCAAGCCTGGGCCTACCGCCAGGTGTCGCTGCTGCTGCGCCGCCCGCCGGGCCGCGAAGCCTACCCCGGCGACGTGTTCTACCTGCACTCGCGTCTGCTCGAGCGCGCAGCCCGCGTGAACGCCGACTACGTCGAGAAGTTCACCAAGGGTGCCGTGACCGGCAAGACCGGCTCGCTGACCGCGCTGCCCGTGATCGAAACGCAGGCTGGCGACGTGTCCGCCTTCGTGCCGACCAACGTGATCTCGATCACCGACGGCCAGATCTTCCTGGAAACCGACCTGTTCAACGCAGGTATCCGCCCCGCAATCAACGCCGGTATCTCGGTGTCGCGCGTTGGTGGTGCCGCCCAGACCAAGGTCATCAAGAAGCTGTCCGGCGGTATCCGTACCGACCTGGCCCAGTATCGTGAACTGGCTGCGTTCGCGCAGTTCGCTTCCGACCTGGACGATGCCACCCGCAAGCAGCTCGAGCGCGGCCGCCGCGTGACCGAACTGCTCAAGCAGGCTCAATACCTGCCGCTGCAGGTGTGGCAGCTGGCCGCGTCGCTGTACGCAGCCAACAACGGCTTCCTCGACAACGTGGAAGTGAAGGACATTCTCGCGTTCGAGAAGGGCCTGCACGACCATCTGAAGACCAAGTACGCCGACCTCATCAACCGCATCGAAGATACCAAGGATCTGTCGAAGGAAGATGAAGCCACGCTGCGTGCCGCGATCGAGGATTTCAAGAAGTCCGCCGCGTTCTAACCGCGCAATTCCACGAAACTGCGCCGGCGCCGTTGCCATGACGGTGCCGCCGCAGCACGAATGGAGAGGAAGATATGGCCGGAACGAAAGAAATTCGAACCAAGATCAAGAGCGTGCAAAACACGCGCAAGATCACCAAGGCGATGGAGATGGTCGCCGCGTCCAAGATGCGCAAGGCGCAGGAACGGATGCGTAACGCCCGTCCTTACGCTGAGAAAGTGCGCAATATCGCGGCGCACCTGGCTGAAGCCAACCCCGAGTTCAAGCACCCCTTCATGGTGGCGCGCGACATCAAGCGCGTCGGCATGATCGTGGTGACGACCGACAAGGGGCTGTGCGGCGGCATGAACACGAACGTGCTGCGCGCGGTGACCAATGAGCTGCGTGAGCTGCAAGGCCGCGGCGTGCAGGTGCAAAGCACCGCCATTGGTTCCAAGGGCATGCAGTTCCTGGGCCGCATCGGCGCCAAGGTGGTTTCGCACGTGGTGCAGCTCGGTGACACCCCGCATCTGGAAAAACTGATCGGTGCGATCAAGGTCCAGCTCGACGCCTACACCAATGGTGAGGTGGACGCTGTGTACCTGGCTTACACCAAGTTCATCAATACGATGAAGCAGGAGCCGATGGTGGAGCAGCTGCTGCCGCTCCCCGCCGACAAGTTTGCCCAGACCGAAGATGAAAAGCGCGCCTACTCGTGGGATTACATCTACGRGCCCGACGCCCAGACCGTGGTGGAAGAACTGTTGGTCCGCTACGTCGAAGCGCTGGTGTACCAGGCCGTGGCCGAAAACATGGCGTCCGAGCAGTCGGCGCGCATGGTGGCCATGAAGGCTGCATCCGACAACGCCAAGAACGTGATCGGCGAACTGCAACTGGTCTACAACAAGACCCGTCAGGCAGCGATCACCAAGGAACTGTCGGAAATCGTCAGCGGTGCCGCAGCCGTCTAAGGCGTCAAGTATTCAAGCTATCGGAGATACGAAATGAGTATCGGAAATATTGTGCAGTGTATTGGCGCCGTGGTGGACATCGAGTTCCCCCGCGACGCGCTGCCGAAGGTGTACGACGCGCTCGTGCTGGAAGAGAGCAACGAAGCCTCGTTCGCCGAGAAGGGCCTGACCTTCGAAGTGCAGCAACAGCTGGGTGACGGCGTGGTGCGTACCATTGCCCTGGGTTCGTCGGACGGCCTGCGCCGCGGCATGGCGGTGAAGAGCACCGGCGCCCCGATTTCGGTGCCGGTTGGTCAAGGCACCCTGGGCCGCATCATGGACGTGCTGGGTCGTCCCATCGACGATGCCGGCCCGATCGCATCGGACGAGCGGCGCGGTATCCACCAGAAGGCTCCGAAGTTCGACGAACTGTCGCCTTCGGTTGACCTGCTGGAAACCGGCATCAAGGTGATCGACCTGGTCTGCCCGTTCGCAAAGGGCGGTAAGGTTGGCCTGTTCGGTGGCGCCGGCGTTGGCAAGACCGTGAACATGATGGAGCTCATCAACAATATCGCCAAGCAGCACAGCGGTTTGTCGGTGTTCGCCGGCGTGGGCGAGCGTACCCGTGAAGGGAACGACTTCTACCACGAAATGAAGGACTCGAACGTTCTCGACAAGGTGGCCATGGTGTTCGGCCAGATGAACGAGCCGCCGGGCAACCGTCTGCGCGTGGCACTGTCCGGCCTGACCATGGCCGAGAAGTTCCGCGACGAAGGCCGCGACATCCTGTTCTTCGTCGACAACATCTACCGCTACACGCTGGCCGGTACGGAAGTGTCCGCACTGCTGGGCCGTATGCCTTCCGCAGTGGGTTACCAGCCGACGCTGGCCGAGGAAATGGGCAAGCTGCAAGAGCGCATTACCTCGACCAAGACCGGCTCGATCACGTCGATCCAGGCCGTGTACGTGCCTGCGGATGACTTGACCGACCCGTCGCCTGCTACCACCTTCCTGCATCTGGACTCGACCGTCGTGCTGTCGCGTGACATCGCCGCGCTGGGTATCTACCCCGCCGTCGATCCGCTCGACTCGACCTCGCGTCAGCTCGACCCGCAAGTCGTGGGTCAGGAGCACTACGACGTGGCCCGTCGCGTTCAGCAAACGCTGCAGCGCTACAAGGAACTGCGCGACATTATCGCGATTCTGGGCATGGACGAACTGTCGCCGGAAGACAAGCAGGCTGTGTCGCGTGCTCGTAAGATCCAGCGTTTCCTGTCGCAGCCCTTCCACGTCGCGGAAGTGTTCACGGGTTCGCCGGGCAAGTACGTGCCGCTGAAGGAAACCATCCGTGGCTTCAAGATGCTGGTGGACGGCGAGTGCGATCACCTGCCCGAGCAAGCGTTCTACATGGTCGGTTCGATCGACGAAGCCTTCGAGAAGGCCAAGAAGCTCCAGTAAGCGGCGTCTTTCGCTTTCAGCGCCGTAGTGGCGGTTGCCGCGGACAGCAATGTCGGCGGCGGCCGCGCTCAGCCTGAGCGCGGAATACTTGCTTCCTGGCAACGGGAAGCCGAAGCTTTCAGGGACTAAAGGAATTCACATGGCAACCATTCTTGTAGACGTCGTCAGCGCCGAATCGTCGATCTTCTCCGGTCAGGCGAAGTTCGTGGCGCTGCCGGGCGAGTCGGGCGAGCTGGGTATCCTGCCGGGCCATACGCCGCTGATTACGCGTATTCAGCCGGGCGCGGTGCGCATCGAGAAGGAAGACGGCAGCGAAGAGTTCGTGTTCGTGGCCGGCGGGATTCTCGAAGTCCAGCCCAAGCACGTCACCGTGCTGGCGGACACCGCGATCCGCGGCGGCGACCTCGACGAAGCCAAGGCGCAGGAAGCCAAGCGCGCCGCCGAGGAGCTGATGCAGAATCAGAGCAGCGATCTCGACCTGGCACGTGCGCAAGGCGAGCTGGCTGTTGCTACTGCGCAACTGGCTGCCATCGCGCGCCTGCGTCGGAAACGGTAAGAAGAAGCAGTACCGCCGCAGCTGTTGTTTTTTTGGCAGCGGCAAAAAAAAGGCAGCCTCGCGGCTGCCTTTTTTGAATCCCAACGACTATTCTGTCGGCTCAGGACAAAAAAAAGCGCGCGGGCCGGGGAGGCTCCGCGCGGACGGGAAAATCCCTTCGAGGGGTCAATTCGAAGGAACGGGTAAGGTCCAGGTCAACCAACAGGCGCAAACCACTTTCTTGGTGGTCCAACATCCGGTCGGACAGTATTGATCGCATTCAGACGATCTCACCAACCAGAACCGGCACGCGCCAACATCATCTCAACCTGGTACACCGACCGCAGCATCGTCTGCGATCCGGTCAATCTAGGTGGGAATGCTTCCTTAGGCTTTCTTCAATGCGCCCTCCCTTTCTGTTTGGGGGAGGGAACGCCTTTCACAAAAAACTGATTGTGTTAAAGCATTGTGGGGGAAACTTTTGGGGATGGCAGTAACAAAATGTATCGGTTTGCAAGAAGTTGAAAGCGCGGTAACTAAAAAAGCGTCTAAATAGGCGTTTTAGCGCGCATTGCATCTGCTCCGCCGCCAGGCGGCGGGAACATCACCACGTGGCGCGGGTCCGATAGATTTCGCTGAACTCGCCATCCGCTTTGCGGTCCGGCCATCGATTGCCATGCCGCCTCACTCCGYTTTTTCCCCCGTCGCTCCTGCTTCCGCACATACCACAAGAGGCCTTGTCCAGCTTGGCATTGCGGCGCTGTCAACCGCTTCCCTGTTTGCTGGCGGTCTTGCTTGCGCCGCCGAGTTGCAAGCGCCCAATGGCGTGCTGTGGCAGGGCGAGCTTGACGGCGGCGTGYAGGTAGCGCTGACGATTTTCTCGCGCGCCGGGACCGAGCGGGTCGAAGGAACGGCCCGTTACGATTCAATGCTTGCCGCCGCACCACGTCAACTCGATGGCCAATTGACAGCGCAGGGGCGCCTGAGCGTGCGCGAGCGCGACGACGTCCAGGCGCCGGCTGAGTATCCCGAGCCCCGCGCTGGTGCACGTTTCGAAGGCACCGTCTCCGCCGATGGGCTGAGTGCCACCGGGCAGTGGATGAGTATCGATGGTACCCGCCGGCAGACACTAACGCTGACCCGCAAGGCGATTTACCGTGAGCGCACCGTGAAAGTGGCAGGCGCGCAACTTACCGAACGCTTTCCGGAGACTGGCCGCCCCCGACTCGATGCGCTAATTGCATCGCTGCGTGACAGCGGATGCGGTGAGGGCGAGCAGGAATGCCGCAGCGGGATCGAGCTGATGCGCCTCGACGGCGGCGTTGTCAGCCTGCTGCGTACCACCTGGCGCTATAGCGGCGGTGCCCACGGCAGTCTCGACTTTGTCGGCGGCACCTGGCGGAGCGATACTGCCGAATCCGCATCAGCGGCATCCGCGGCGCCGGCCCGGTCTGTCTATACGCCTGTCCGGCTTGCAGACCTGCTGCAGCCGGGCGAGGCTTGCCTGCAAAAACTCAACGACGAACTGCAGGTCGAGCTGAAGCGGCAGGGCGCGGCCGAGCCCGAACGCGGCGCGCTTGATGTGCAAGCCCTGCGTGATACGCGCACTCCATTTATCCTGTACCGCGGTGGCCTGGTAATGCACTATGCGCCTTACGCGGTAGGGCCGTTTGCACAGGGCGCATACCAGGTGGCGGTGCCTTTCGCGCGGCTGGGCAGTTGTGCCCGCCCGCCTGCCACCGGCCGCGACAAATCCCCGGAACCCAACGAGAAGGAACAGACGTGAGCGAGATGCATCAGGCCATACACAGCATGCTGGCGATGAAGACCGTGGCTGTGGTTGGCCTCTCCGACCACCCCGACCGCGCCAGTCACGAAGTGGCTACCTTCCTGCAGCGCCACGGCTACCGTATCGTGCCGGTCAACCCGCGCCATGCCGGCGAGCGCATCCTGGGGGAAACCTGCCACGCCAGCCTGGCCGATGCCGCCGCGGTGCTGGCTGAGTCGGGGCAGCGTATCGAATGGGTCGATATCTTCCGTCGCGCCGCCGACGTGCCTCCGGTGGTCGAGGACGCCATCGCGATCGGCGCCCGCGGGGTCTGGTTTCAGCTCGGCATCGTCAATGACGTCGCCTTCGGCCGGGCCAGCGCCGCCGGCCTGCTGGCGGTGCAGGACCGCTGCAGCAAGATCGAGCTGATGCGCCTCGCGTCCTGATCCCGCTACACTAGCCGGTCGAGCACAGACCAGACAAATTCCACTCGCAAGCAGCCATGGCCATCGATCCCCAGCTCCTCGACTACTATCGCCGTCTCGCCGAGCGCTACGCCGGCCAACCCACACCGGCCGATGCGGCCGGCCGCCGCGCACGCTTCGCCGAGATCGCAGCCACCTCGATCATGCCGGATCCGGAAGGCGTCGTTGCCGCCGATCTGGAGATCCCGCTGCCGGGCCGCACCCTGGCCGCGCGCCTGTTCCGGCCCGAGGCCGTGGCCGAGCCGCGCCTGATCGTCTACTTCCATGGTGGCGGCTGGGTGGTCGGCTCGCATGACACGCACCACAGCGTGGCAGCGCTGCTGGCTGCCGACACGGGCTGCGCGGTGGCGAGCGTGGATTACCGGCTGGCGCCGGAATTTCCATTTCCGGCGCCTTGCGACGACGCGCTGGAAGCCGTCCTGTGGTTCGCCGAGCAGCGCGTGCGCTTGCGCCTGGACGCGGGCTTCCTGGCCGTGGCCGGCGACAGCGCGGGCGGCCACCTGGCGGCGCAGGCGGCGCGCTGGGCCAATGCGCATGCGCGTCCGGGCCTGGTCAACGCCCAGTTGCTGGTCTACCCCGTGACGGCCCCGGTGCTGGCGACCGAAAGCTATCGCGCCTTCGCGGATGGTCCTGGCCTCACACGCGACGAAATGGCCTGGTTCTGGACCGAATTCATCGGTGCCGGGCGCCTCGCCGAAGGCGCTGCCATCGAAGACACGCGCATCCACCTGATGGGCGCCGCGCCGAAGCACCTGCCGCCGGCCAGCGTAGTGATGGTCGCCGCTCACGATGTGCTGCGTGACGACGGCCTGGCTTATGCCGATTACCTGGTGCGCTACGGCGCACCGGTGATCACGCTGGAAGCGAGCGGCATGACGCACGGCTTTGCCCGCCTGCAGCCCGATGTCCCGCGCGCGCGCGAATGGATGCGCCGCGCCGCGCAGGCCTTCAAGGAACTGGCGGCGGATATCTGAGCGGGCGGCCCCCGCGGAATGGGCGCCCGGGCCGCCGCGCCACGCCAAGACTGCCGGCAGCGACTGGCCATCCCGTAAAATGGCGGTCTTACGAGGATGACCATGACCGCATTGCAGAACGATACCTTCCTGCGCGCGCTGCGCCGGCAACCCACCGAGTACACCCCGCTGTGGCTGATGCGTCAGGCGGGGCGCTACCTGCCTGAATACAACGCCACGCGCGCTCGCGCCGGCAGCTTCCTCGGCCTGGCCAAGAACCCGGCCTACGCGACCGAAGTCACCCTGCAGCCGCTCGAGCGCTATCCGCTCGATGCGGCCATCCTCTTCTCCGACATCCTTACCGTGCCCGACGCCATRGGCCTGGGCCTGTCGTTCGCGCAAGGCGAAGGACCGCGCTTCGCGCATCCCCTGCGTACCGAGGGCGATGTCAAGAAGCTGGCGGTGCCGGACATGGCCTCGCTCTCCTATGTGTTCGACGCGGTCAGCGAGATCCGCCGCGCCCTGGTGCAGGACGGCCGCCAGCGCGTGCCGCTGATCGGTTTCTCGGGTAGCCCCTGGACACTGGCTTGCTACATGGTGGAAGGCGCCGGCTCCTCGGATTTCCGCACGGTCAAGGCCATGATGTACAGCCGCCCGGACCTGATGCACCGCATCCTGGAGATCAACGCCGCGGCAGTCGCGGCCTACCTGAATGCGCAGATCGAGGCTGGCGCGCAGGCGGTGATGCTGTTCGATACCTGGGGCGGTACGCTGGCCGATGGCATGTACCAGGCCTTCTCGCTGGCCTATATGCGCCAGGTGCTGGCTGGGCTGAAGCGCGAGCACGACGGCCAGCAGGTGCCGGCCATCGTGTTCACCAAGGGCGGCGGCCTGTGGCTGGAAGAACTCACCGGCATCGGCGCCGACGCGCTGGGACTGGACTGGACGGTCAACCTGACCCAGGCGCGCCGCCGGACTGGTGGCAAGGTGGCCCTGCAGGGCAACATCGACCCCAATGTGCTGTTTGCGCCGGAGGCCGCGATTCGCGAGCAGGTGCGCGGCGTGCTCGACAGCTATGCCGCCGGCGGCGGCAGCGACGGTCACGTTTTCAACCTGGGTCACGGGATTTCCCAGTTCACGCCGCCCGAGAATGTGACGGTGCTGGTGGACGAGGTACATCGCTACAGCCGGCAACTGCGCGTCGCCGCGACGTGACAGGGGGTGCACGTCTTACCGCCCGCCCAGGGCTGCCATCTGTGCGGCGCAGCGAGCAGGCCTCGCGCGCCGCGCAGGGATGCCCGCGTGCCGGGTGAGGCTTGCAAGAAGCGCTGTCAAGTAAACTATTTTGCAATATTTCGTCCTTTCGGTGCTGGTTCGCGCTTGTCAAGGCTTGACTTATGCACATCAATGGGTTTTCCGCAGTGCAAGAGCGGGTTAGTCCTTAACTCATCTGAGGGAGGTCTGCAAGTCCTTGATTTACAAGGGATTGCATCCAGGCAAGGTCGGGTTGGAATGCCCATGGGAGCCTTGTTTTACGGGCGTTTGCGGGAACTCCGGGCGAGTTTTCAACAAAGTTATCCACAGGCGGTGCCCGAGGCCGGGAAAACCAGCCATCTATCATCGACTTAGGGGCACATTTGAAGCGTTACTTTAAGTTGATGTTGCGCCGCACACTTAATTTGGCCGAAATGCGGCCTGGCGCCGGTCTGCACACGCTTCGGGCCTCTTTGCCCCATTGTGGAACGTACCTGCTGCTGCGCTCCGTGTCCGGGTCGGGAGGCGCAGTGTGATGTCCCCGGCGATCCCCGGGGAAGCCGGGTCGGCAGCGGCACCGGCAAGCGTTGCGGGCAGGGATGGTGCCCCGCTCGCCGTGGTGCAGGTGGCGCTCGATACACCGGCCGACGACGTTTTCGACTACCTTGCCGGTCCCGAAGTACAGCCAGGCGATCTGGTGGCCGTGCCGTTTGGCCGCCGCATGCTGGTGGGCGTGGCGGTATCGCGTTCGGCGCACTCGGACGTACCTGCCGAGCGCCTGCGTCCCGTCGCCCAGCACCTGGACTGGCTGCCGCCGCTCGGCGCGCACTGGGTCGCCCTGGCGGCGTTTGCCGCCCGCTACTATCACCGCTGCCTGGGCGAAGTCATGTTGCCTGCGCTGCCTCCGGCGCTGCGCGAAGCCGACGGCTGGGCGCGGCTGGCCCTGCGTGCCCGCAGCGAGCATTACCGCGTAGTCCCGGGGCAAGGCGCGGCCCTGCTGGCGGCGGTGCCGGCGCGTGCGCGTACCGTGCTGGCGCTGGCACAGGCGCTGGTAGCCGCCGCGGAGGACGGGCCGGCGGTATCCGCTGCCGAGGCGCGTGCGCTGTGCAGCGCCGCCCCGTCGCGCCTGGCGGAGTGGGCCGGGGCCGGCTGGGTGACCTCCGAGCGTGCCGACCGGCCTTTGCTGGGCACGCCTGCGGCAAGCGAGCCGTCCGCCGCGCCGCCGCTGCACGACGAGCAGCGCGTGGCTGTGGAAGCGATCGTGCAGGCCACGGGATTCTCACCTTTCCTGCTCCACGGCGTGACCGGCAGCGGCAAGACCGAGGTGTACCTGCACGCCATGGCCGAAGTGCTGGCGCGGGATGCGCAGGCGCAGGTACTGATGCTGGTGCCCGAAATCAACCTCACCCCGCAGTTGCAGGGCCGCATTGCCGCGCGTTTCCCGCATCTGCCGCTGGCGGTGCTGCACAGCGGCCTGGCCGACCAGGAGCGCACCCTGCAATGGCTGGCCGCGCACCGCGGCGAGGCCCGCATCGTGCTGGGCACGCGCCTGGCGGTCATGGCTTCGTTGCCGCACCTGGCGCTGATCGTGGTCGACGAGGAGCACGATACCTCCTACAAGCAGCAGGAAGGCCTGCGCTACTCGGCCCGCGACCTCGCGGTATGGCGCGCCAAGCAGCTTGGCGCCGCGGTGGTACTGGGCTCGGCCACACCGTCGATGGAGTCCTGGTGGCGCGCCGAGCAGGGCACCTACCGCAAGCTGGTGCTGCGCGAGCGCGCCCAGACCGACGCCACGCTGCCGACAGTGCGCCTGATCGATATCAACCAGGAGCGCCAGCGCCAGCGCGCGCTCTACGAAGGCCTGTCGGTGCCTTTGCTCAACGCCATCGAGGCTCGCCTGAAGCGTGGCGAGCAGAGCCTGCTTTTTCTCAACCGGCGCGGCTATGCGCCGGTGCTGGCCTGCGACAGCTGTGGCTGGCTTTCCGGCTGCCCGCGCTGCTCGGCCTACCTGGTGCTGCACCGGCCCGAGCGCCGCCTGCGCTGCCATCACTGCGGGCTGGAATCACCGGTGCCGCATCACTGCCCGGACTGCGGCAACGTGGACGTCGCGCCGCTTGGGCGGGGCACCCAGCGCATCGAGGAGGCCCTGGCCGCGCGTTTCCCGCAAGCGCGCATTGCCCGCATCGACGCCGATTCCACGCGCCGCAAGGGCAGCGCCCAGGCCATGTTCGACGAAGTGCACGCGGGCGAGGTCGACATCCTGGTCGGCACCCAGATGGTGGCCAAGGGACACGATTTCCAGCGTGTGACGCTGGTCGGCATCGTCCATCCCGACGCCGCCATGTTCAGCCATGATTTCCGCGCCGCCGAGCACTTGTTCGCCTCGCTGATGCAGGTGGCCGGCCGCGCCGGACGGGCAGGGCTGGCTGGCGAAGTACTGATCCAGACACGCTATCCCGACGCATCGGCATTGCAGGCATTGGTACGCCATGACTATGATGGATTCGCGGCCACGCAGTTGCGCGAGCGCCGGCAGGCCGGGTTGCCCCCGTTTGCTTACCAGGTGCTGGTCACGGCCGAGCATGCCCAGCTGGAACGCGCGCTGGCTTTCCTGCAAAGCGCGCGCAACCGCGCAGATGCATGCCCCATGGCGCCGGAGGTGCAACTCCATGACCCGGTGCCGATGTCGATGGTGCGCGTATTCAACCGGGAGCGTGCGCAGATGCTGGTAGAGAGCACATCACGCCTTGCGCTGCAGCGGTTTATCAGCGAGTGGGTGCAAACTTTTGGTGATGCAATGGCCGATGCCAAGGGCGTGCGCTGGCAACTGGAGATCGATCCGCTGCGAATTTGAATCCGTTCCGGAACGCGCTGAGGCCAGCGCAGCGCCAGGTACGGTGCAACCCACATTTTTGGATTGGCATGGGTGGTTGTACCTAGTTGCACCTTTGGTTTGCCCCAGAGTATGATCGCGCCATCTGCAGGTTTCCTCGCGGTATCGGGAACCAGCGTTCGCGTCTTACGGAGAATCAAGCGCATGGCCACCACCACCCTTGGCGTCAAACTCGACGACGCCTCCCGCGAGCGCCTCAAGCGCGTTGCCCAGTCAATCGACCGCACGCCGCACTGGCTGATCAAGCAGGCAATATTTACGTATCTGGAGCAGGTCGAGCGAGGCAACGTCCCGCATGAGACCAGTGCCGCGGGCATGGGGGGCGAGGGTGCGGCGGATGGCGCCGACGGCTTCGACGCGGGGACCGGCGAAGGCGCGGTGCAACCCTTCCTGGAGTTTGCCCAGAGCGTGCAGCCGCAGTCGGTGCTGCGTGCCGCCATCACCGCTGCTTACCGCCGCCCGGAACCCGAGTGCGTGCCGGTGCTGCTGGAACAGGCCCGCCTGCCGCACCAACAGGCCGAAGCCGCCCTGGCCATGGCCCGGACCCTGGCCACGCGGCTGCGCGAACGCAAGGTCGGCACGGGCCGGGAAGGGCTGGTACAGGGTCTGATCCAGGAGTTCTCGCTGTCTTCCCAGGAAGGCGTGGCGCTGATGTGCCTGGCCGAAGCGCTGCTGCGTATTCCCGACAAGGCCACCCGCGACGCGCTGATCCGCGACAAGATCAGCGGCGCCAACTGGCAGTCGCACCTGGGCCAGAGCCCGTCCGTATTCGTCAACGCCGCGACCTGGGGCCTGCTGTTCACCGGCAAGCTGGTGGCCACCCATACCGAGGCCGGTCTGTCCAAGGCGCTCACCCGCATCATCGGAAAGGGCGGCGAGCCGCTGATCCGCAAGGGCGTGGACATGGCGATGCGCCTGATGGGCGAGCAGTTCGTCACCGGTGAGACCATTTCCGAGGCGCTCGCCAACGCACGCAAGTACGAGGCCGAGGGCTTCCGCTACTCCTACGACATGCTGGGCGAGGCGGCCATGACCGAGGCCGACGCGCAGCGCTACCTGGCCTCCTACGAGCAGGCCATCAACGCCATCGGCCAGGCCTCGCGCGGGCGCGGCATCTATGAAGGCCCCGGCATCTCGATCAAGCTTTCGGCCTTGCATCCACGCTACAGCCGCGCGCAGCACGAGCGCGTGGTCAGCGAACTGTATGGCCGCCTCAAGTCCCTGACCCTGCTGGCCCGGCAGTACGACATCGGCATCAATATCGACGCCGAGGAAGCCGACCGCCTGGAAATCTCGCTCGACCTGCTGGAGCGTCTGTGCTTCGAGCCCGAGCTGGCTGGCTGGAACGGCATCGGCTTCGTGGTGCAGGGCTACCAGAAGCGCTGCCCCTTCGTGATCGACTACCTGATCGACCTGGCACGCCGCAGCCGCCACCGCCTGATGATCCGTCTGGTCAAGGGCGCGTACTGGGACAGCGAGATCAAGCGCGCCCAGGTGGACGGGCTGGAGGGTTATCCGGTCTATACCCGCAAGGTCTATACCGACGTGTCCTACGTGGCCTGCGCGCGCAAGCTGCTGTCGGTGCCGGACGCCATCTACCCGCAGTTCGCCACCCATAACGCCCACACGCTGGCGGCCATCTACCAGATCGCCGGCCACAATTACTATCCCGGCCAGTACGAGTTCCAGTGCCTGCACGGCATGGGCGAGCCGCTGTACGACCAGGTGGTCGGCCCGCTGGCCGACGGCAAGTTCAACCGTCCATGCCGCATCTACGCGCCGGTAGGCACGCACGAGACGCTGCTTGCCTACCTGGTGCGCCGCCTGCTGGAAAACGGCGCCAACACGTCCTTCGTGAACCGCATCGCCGACGACACCATCTCGCTGGACGAACTGGTGGCCGATCCGGTCACCGTGGTCGAGCGCATGCACGCCGACGAAGGCGCGCTTGGTCTGCCGCATCCGCGTATCCCGCAGCCGCGCAGCCTTTATGGCGAATCGCGGCCCAACTCCGCCGGTATCGACCTTTCCAACGAACATCGCCTTGCCTCGCTGTCCTCGGCGCTGCTGGCCGGTACCAGCGAGGCCGTCAGTGCCGTGCCGCTGCTGGGCGTGGAAGCCGCTGCCGGCGCGGACGCCGGCCAGCCCGCTCCTGTGCGCAATCCGTCCGACCTGCGTGACGTGGTCGGCCATGTCACCGAAGCCAGCATGGCCGAGGTGGAAGCCGCGCTGCAGGCCGCCGTCAATGCCGCGCCGATCTGGCAGGCGACCCCGGCGGACGTCCGTGCGGTCGCGCTCGAACGCGCGGCGGAACTGATGGAAGCGCAGATGCAGTCCCTGATGGGCATCATCATGCGCGAGGCCGGCAAGACCTTCTCCAACGCCATCGCCGAAGTGCGCGAGGCCGTGGACTTCCTGCGCTACTACGCCGCGCAGGTACGCGAGACCTTCTCCAGCGATACCCACCGCCCGCTGGGGCCGGTGGTCTGTATCAGCCCGTGGAATTTCCCGCTCGCCATCTTTACCGGCCAGGTCGCTGCCGCGCTGGCCGCCGGCAATACGGTGCTGGCCAAGCCCGCCGAGCAGACCCCGCTGATCGCTGCCCAGGCCGTGCGCCTGCTGCGCGAAGCCGGCGTGCCGGCCGGCGCGGTGCAGTTGCTGCCGGGCCGTGGCGAGACCGTGGGCGCCGCGCTGGTGGGCGACGCCCGCGTCAAGGGCGTGATGTTCACCGGCTCCACCGAAGTGGCGCGCCTGCTGCAACGCAGCGTGGCCGGCCGGCTGGACGCCGCCGGCCGCCCGGTGCCGCTGATCGCCGAGACCGGTGGCCAGAACGCGATGATCGTCGATTCTTCCGCGCTGGCGGAACAGGTGGTGGGCGATGTGGTGAATTCCGCTTTTGACTCCGCCGGCCAGCGCTGCTCCGCGCTGCGCGTGCTGTGCCTGCAGGAAGAAGTGGCCGACCGCGTGCTGGAGATGCTCAAGGGCGCCATGGACGAACTCACCATGGGCAACCCGGACCGGCTGTCGACCGACGTCGGACCGGTCATCGACGAGGAAGCGCGCAACAATATCGTGCGCCATATCGACGCCATGCGCGCCAAGGGCCGCCGCGTCCACCAGGCCGATCCGAACGGCGCGGCCAGCGCCGCCTGCCGCAACGGCACCTTTGTGTCGCCGACGCTGATCGAACTCGACAGCATCGAGGAGTTGCAGCGCGAAGTCTTCGGCCCCGTGCTGCACGTGGTGCGCTATCCGCGCACCGGGCTCGACACCTTGCTTGATCAGATCAACGGCACCGGCTACGGCCTGACCATGGGCATCCATACCCGTATCGACGAGACCATTGAACACATCGTGGAGCGGGCGGAGGTGGGCAATCTCTACGTCAACCGCAATATCGTCGGCGCGGTGGTCGGCGTGCAGCCCTTTGGCGGCGAAGGCCTGTCCGGCACCGGTCCCAAGGCCGGCGGCCCGCTCTACCTGCACCGCCTGCTATCGGTCTGCCCGCAGGACGCCGTGGCCCGCGTGGTGCGCGCCTCCGATACGCTCGGCGGCGCCGATGCAACCAGCCCGGTGCGCCGCGCGCTGGCCGATGCACTGGCTACGCTCAAGGAATGGGCCCAGCACGAGAGCGCGGCACTCCCCGAACTGGCGACGGTGTGCGAACGCTTTGCGGCCGCCTCGGCAGCCGGCCTGTCGGTCACGTTGCCCGGCCCGACCGGCGAACGCAACACCTATACGCTGCTGCCGCGCGCGGCCGTGCTGTGCCTGGCCCAGCAGGAGGCCGACCTGGCCACCCAGCTGGCAGCGGTGCTGGCCGCCGGCAGCCAGGCAGTATGGCCCGAAAGCCCCATGGCGCGGGCGCTGTTTGCACGGCTGCCCAAGGCAGTACAATCGCGCGTCCGCCTGGTGCCCGACTGGGCTGCCGGCGACACGAATTTCGATGCGGTGTTGCACCACGGCGATTCCGACCAGTTGCGCACCGTGTGCGAGAAACTGGCCACGCGTCAGGGTCYGATCATTTCGGTGCAAGGCCTGGCTCACGGTGAACCGAATGTGGCCATCGAGCGTTTGTTGATCGAGCGTTCGCTGTCCGTCAACACGGCGGCGGCGGGCGGCAATGCCAGTTTGATGACGATCGGCTGACCGGCCGGCCGTCGATCGAAGCGACGCGAGGCAGCGGCGATCCCGCAGACCTCGCGTATTTGAAAAATCGGGGAGCGTTTCGCGCCACACCCGGACGCGTCCAAAAGCGCAGCAAGGCTATCCAAAAGCCACCAAGGAGAACTGATGAACTCGACTTTCCACAAGACGGCCCTGACCGTTGCCCTGACCGTTGCAGGCCTGTGCGCCACCTCGGCCGCCTTCGCCCAGGCGCAGGAAATCAAGCTGGGTTTTGCCGCGCCGATGACCGGCGGCCAGGCGCAATACGGCAAGGACATGCAAAACGGCATCGTCCTCGCCATTGAGGAAATGAACGCCACCAAGCCCAAGATCGGCGGCAAGGACGTCAAGTTCGTACTGCTCTCCGAAGACGACGCGGCCGACCCCAAGACCGGCTCGGTCGTGGCGCAAAAGCTGGTGGACAACGGTGTCCAGGGCATGCTGGGCCACTTCAACTCGGGCACCAGCATCCCGGCTTCGATGGTCTACAACCGCGCCGGCATTCCCCAGATCGCCATGGCCACCGCGCCCGAGTACACCCGCCAGGGCTTCAAGACCACCTTCCGCATGATGACCTCCGACACCCAGCAGGGTTCGGTGATCGGTGCTTTCGTGGTGAAGAAGCTGGGCGCCAAGAACATCGCCATCGTCGACGACCGCACCGCCTACGGCCAGGGCCTTGCCGACGAGTTCGAGAAGGCGGCCAAGGCTGCAGGCGGCAAGATCGTGCGCCGCGAGTTCACCAACGACAAGGCGGTGGACTTCAAGGCCGTGCTGACCAATATCAAGCGCAGCAACCCGGACGTGATCTTCTTCGGCGGCGCGGAAACGCAATCCGCGCCGATGGCCAAGCAGGTCAAGGAGCTCGGCATGAAGTCGCCGGTGGTATCGGGCGAAATGTCGAAGACCGACAACTTCCTGAAGCTGGCCGGCCCTGCCGCCGAGGGCACGGTAGTATCGCTGGCCGGCCTGCCGCTGGAGCAGATGCCCGGTGGCGCCACCTACGAGAAGAAGTACGAGAAGCGCTTCGGCGGCAAGGTGCAGACCTACTCGCCGTACGCCTATGACGGCGCCACGGCCATGATGACCGCCATGATCAAGGCCGGTTCGGCCGATCCGGCGCGCTACCTGCCGGTGCTGGCGGCCACCAACATGCAAGGCGTGACCACCAAGACACTGGCCTACGACGCGCGTGGCGACCTGAAGGACGGCGGTATCACCGTCTACAAGGTGGTTGGCGGCAAGTGGACCGTGCTGGAGACGGTTGGCGGCAAGTAAGCCACCCGGCCTGGGCTCGCGCCCAGTGGCGAAACGGCAACGCCACCTTTGGGTGGCGTTGCCGTTTCTGCGTACATCGGGGCGACGCCGCTGACCAGTATCGTGCTTGCGACGGGAATCTCCCCCCTTTTTCTCACGTGCGGGAGGGGGCCGCGATGGCGCATAATCCCGCACTCGCACATCCACCCAGAAGGAGCAGTCCGTGTCCGTGCAGGAAGTCAGCTACGACCACGCCATCGAGTTAGCCAACGCCGAGCGCTACGATGAAGCGCTGGTCATCCTCGACCAGCTCTCGCAGGCGCAGCCGCAAGTGGTGGATTTCGATTGCCTGCGGGCACGCCTGCACTATGACCGCGGCGACGCGCAGCAGGCTTTCGCCGTGCTCGACGCCGCGCTGGCGAAGCTGCCCGGTCTGCCGCTGCATCCGGCGCACCGCTGGTCCTCGCGCGGCGTGATCGCGCATCGCTACGGCATGCTGCTGCTGGGGATGGACCGCCCTCAGGAGGCGCTGCCCTGGCTGGAAGAAGCGGCGCTGCGCAACGGCTTGTCCTCGGGGGAGTGGAGCGCGCGCCTGCATGCGGGCCTGGTGCACTACCGGTTGGGGGATTTCGCCCGGGCTGGCGCTTATTGGTACGACTTGCTGTACCGCGCCCCCGACCTGGGCGCCGCTGACATTCTGGGCCAGGCAGTGGCCCACGTGAACGCCGCCGGCGAGCAGGCCGAGCCGATGCTGCGCCTGTGCCTGGCACGGATCGGCCTGGACAACCCCGAACTGCTCGAACTCGACGAAGCCGCGGGCGACGCCCTGGCCGCCGAACAGGCGGGGATCGTGCTGGCCAGCCAGCCGGACCATCCGCAAGCCCGCCGCATCCGTGCCCCGCTGCGCTACCGGGCCGGCGAGCTGGACGGCGCCTGGGACGACTTCGCCACCTACCAGCGCCAGGCGCCGGACCCGAAGGCGCAGGTGCGCGAACTGGAATGGCGCCACCAGTCCGGTGAAGCCGAGCCGTGGCTGCGCTTCGCTTTCGTGGAGAACGCCACCGACGCGACCGGCTACTACAACGCCGGCGTGGCGCTGGCCGAGTTCATGGATGCCGTGCCGGCCGCCGAGGCCGCGCTGACGCCGCACCTGATCAAGGCGTATCGCCTGGGCGTGGCGCGCTTCGAGTCGTACTTTGCCAGCGGCGAGGGCGGCTACGACGACGCCGACCCGCATATCTATTCGATGCTGTGCCACAACCTGGCCACCCGGCTGGAAGGTGCCGCCAACCTCGCCGAGCGCATCGCCCTGCACGAGAAGGGCATCGCGGTCAGCGAATTCATCGAGCACTGGATCGACCTGCTCGAATGCCTGGAGGCCGCCGGCCAGCACCAGAAAGCCGTGGAAGTGGCGGGCGATGTCCTCAATCGCTACCCGCTGGAGCGCGATCCCGCCAATGTGGGCTGGATCTTCAGCCGGCTGATGAGCACCTGGAAGGCGATCGGCGGTGCGGAAGTGACTTCGGCAGCCCGCGATGCGCTGGCGCATATGGATGCCCGCGCCGATGCCCTGCCAGTGGAAGAGCGCAGCCAGGCCGCGCACGCGCTGGCGCACGCCCGCGCCCACTTCGCCGGGCTGCTGCGCAATGCCACGGGCGGCATGGACCAGCATGACCGTACCGATGCGCTGGCCGAGATCGAGGCTTTGCAACGCCGCGCGCTGCTGATCGAGGACGCGTGGCTGTGCAACGAGTTCGGCATGATCTGGCGTGACCTTGGCGCCCCCGACCGTGCACTGCCGCTGTTCGAGCAAGCCATCGGGCTGACTGCCGACGACCCCCGTGACCAGGCTTTCCCGCGTTTGCAGCGTGCCCTGATCCGCACCGGCGAGAAGCAGTACGCCGAGGCGCTGACGGATTTCCAGGCGGCCTTTGCCGCGCGCGACGGCTGGGAAGGCGATGCTTATCTCGGTGCCGTCGAGGCCGCGCTCGGGCTGGAGCAACGCGAGACCGCGCTGGGCTATTTCGAGAAGGCCCGCGCGGGTGGCGCCGCGCAGGGCAAATCGCGCACACTGTACGCTCGCGTGGAAGCCAGCTTGCGCGCGACCCGGCCGGCATGGAAGTTCTGGGGCGTGTAGCGTCTGTACGGAAGCGCTCCGACCCTGATGCAAAAAAAAACGCCATCCCGGTAAGATGGCGTTTTTTTACGCCTGAACGCATCACGTTGCCTGCAAATTCCATTCTCTGTCGGACAAAATCCGACAGGGATTTTCGTGCGCCTCCGTTACCATGTAGCCCATGAATGGACTAAGCCAATTGTTTCCAAGCCTGCCCCTGGTACCGGGCGGGCTTTTCTGGGTCGGGCTGGCGCTGGTGGGCGCCGGCCTGGCGGGAGAGATATGCCGCACGTACCTGCGGCTGCCCCGGATCGTCGGCTATGCCGCCGCGGGCCTGCTGGCCGGCATGCTTGGCCGCGGCATCGTGGACGAAGACATGATCGCGCAGAGCCGCGTCCTGATCGATATGGCGCTGGCGCTGGCGCTGTTCGAACTGGGGCACCGGCTCTCGCTCACCTGGCTGCGGGCTAACCGCTGGCTGCTCTTCACCAGTGCCTTTGAAAGCCTGCTGACCTGGGGCCTGGTGGCCACCGTGCTGCAATGGATCGGCGTGAGCCCGGCCGTGGCCATCCTGGCCGGCGGTATCGCCGTCAGCACTTCGCCGACCATCGTGCTGCAACTCAAGAATGAACTGCGCGCGGAAGGGCAGGTGACTGAACGGCTGCTCGCCATGGCGGCCCTGAACAGCATCTACGCCGCCACCATCGTCCAGTTGGCCACGGGCTGGCTGCATTCCGAATACGGCAATCTCGGCGCCGCGCTGCTGCATCCGCTCTACCTGCTGGTGGGATCCTGCCTGCTGGCCTGGATCGTCGGCAAGCTCGGGCACGGCATCTACGCACGCATGGCCTCGGACGATCACTACAGCTTCCTGGTGCTGGTGGGACTGGTGCTGCTCACGCTGGCGCTCACGCGCGTACTCAAGCTTTCCATGCCGCTCACGCTGATGCTGGCCGGCGTCGTCTTCAAGCACCAGGACAGCCAGCCGCGCGTGTGGCCGGCGCATTTCGGCAGCGCGGGCAGCCTGTTGATCATCGTGATGGTGGTGTCGCTCGGCCTGCCGCTGACCGCGCACGACTGGGCCATCGGCGGCGGCGCCGCCTGTGTGCTGGTACTGCTGCGCCACTTCGCCAAGCTGGTGGGCGTGGTCTCGCTGGGCTCCTTCTCGGGCCTGAGCCTGAAGCAGTGCGTGGCGCTCGGTCTCGCGCTGGCGCCCATGTCGGGTCTGGCGTACCTGTTGATGAGCGATGTCGCGCTGCTGTATCCGAACACCGGCGAGCCGCTGGCGGCCATTATCCTGTGCACGCTGGCGATCGAACAATTGATGGGGCCCACGATGGCGGCCTGGGCACTTCGCTTTGCGGGCGAGGTCAGAAGCAATGGAGGAGGGCGCTGATGTCACTCGAACCGTTCAAGCACTCCGAAGCGCTGACTTTCGGCGTGGAACTGGAGCTGCAACTCGTCAATCGTCACGACTATGACCTGGCGCCGTTCGCGCCGGACCTGCTGCGTGCGCTGAAAGGCGCGCAGCATGCCGGCGACATCAAGCCTGAGATCAGCCCCTCGATGATCGAGATCAGCACCGGCATCTGCACGAGTTATGCACAGGCGCTGGACGAACTCGGCACCATGCGCGACCTGATGGTGGATGCCTCGCGTTCGCTCAACCTAGGCATCTGCGGCGGCGGCACCCATCCCTTCCAGCAGTGGGCCGACCGCACCATCTCCGATTCGCCGCGCTACCAGTACATCTCCGAACTCTATGGCTACCTGGCCAAGCAGTTCACGGTGTTCGGCCAGCACGTGCATATCGGCTGCCCGAGCGCCGACGACTCGCTGTTCCTGCTCCATGCCATCGGCCGCTACGTGCCGCACTTCATCGCGCTGGCCGCCTCGTCGCCTTATGTGCAGGGCGTGGACACCGGGTTCGCCTCGGCGCGGCTGAACTCGGTCGCGGCCTTCCCCATGAGCGGGCGCGCGCCGCACCTGCTCACCTGGGATGCGTTCACCGCCTACTTCGAGAAGATGCGCAAGACCGGCGTGATCGAGAGCATGAAGGACTTCTACTGGGATATCCGTCCCAAGCCCGAGTTCGGCACCATCGAGGTCCGCGTGATGGACACGCCGCTCACGGTGGGCCGTGCTTGCGATATCGCCGCCTACATCCAGGCGCTTGCGCGCTACCTGCTCCTCTCGCGCCCCTTCATGCCGCAGGAAGACGACTACCTCGTCTACACTTTCAACCGCTTCCAGGCTTGCCGCTTCGGGCTGGAAGGCGAGTATGTGCATCCCAACGAGCTCACGCGCATGCCGATCGCGGATCACATCATCTCGATCTGCGATGCGCTGGTCCCCCATGCCGAAGCGCTGGGATCGCTCGATGCGCTGGCCAATATCCGCGCGCTGGCGCAAAGCCGCAACGGCGATGCCGAGCGCGTGCGCCAGATCGACGCCAGCACGCGGAGTCTGCGCGAAACGGTGCGGCAGACTTGCGATAGCTGGGCGACCTGAGCGCGCTACGGTTACCACGTGCAGGCAACCCGCGCAAACCGGCGGAGCAGGACTAGAATTAACGCATCAGATGCCCGTGACGACAACCTTCGGAGCTACGATGAAAGCGCTTTCCACCAAAGCAGAACGGACGCGCGGACGTCCTTCGGACCGGGCCGTGAACGCTCTCGCTGCGATTGTCGGACTGGTCACGCTAGCCATCGGCATCGGCTGGCTCATCTATGAACATGTCGTGAATTTCGAGGTGCCTTACTTCGCGATTCCGCTGGTCCTTTCCGTGCCGGTGATCGCCGCGGCGGCGGTCCGCTGCATCTGGGACTAGCCCGGTCCGCACCGCGAGGCCGGAAGCCGACGCCGATCCTCAACCGCTGCCACCTGGCGTGGCAGTCGCATCCCATTGCCCCTGTCGCGCGCCGTTCCTGCGCTGGCGCCGCGATATCAGGCCTGCGCGCCCACGTACACCGGCTCGCAGCGCACCTCCGACTTGACCGAGTTCGCAATGAAGCACGCATCGTGCGCCGTGTGATGCAGGTGGGCGATTTCATCGCGGCTCGGTCGCCGCTCCCCGGAGAAGGTGACTTCGGGTCTTAGCGTGACCACCGTGATGGCCATCCTGCCTTCCGCGTTCTTCGCCATGGTCCCGACTGCCGCATCAAAGTAGCGGTCCACGCAGAACTTGTGCTTGGCGGCGATGGACAGGAACCACAGCATGTGGCAACTGGACAGTGCGGAGACGAAGGCCTCTTCAGGATCGATCGCCGCGGCCTCCGACATGGGCAGCGGCACGACATGCGGCGACGACGAACCCGGCACCTCGATGCCGCCATCGAATCGCAGCGTGTGTTTCCGGCTGTAGCGGTTGCCGAGGAAATCCTGTTCTCCACGTAGCCATAGGATTTCTGCGGTGTACTGGGCCATGTCCTGTCTCTCCTGTCTGCATTATCTTGCCGTGGCCAATGCGCTTTCGGCGGCGCCCGCCTATGCCCCGTGCGGGACCTGCTCCCCATCGCGCAAGCCAAGCCGCTGGTTCGCGGGCACGGCCACGTCGATCAGCTTGGGCTTCGGCAGGTTCAGCTGCGCCATCATCTCGATGAACTGGGTACGCGTGCGGCCGGCCACGCGGCTGTTGTGCGCGCGCTCCTGGCCGATGGTGGATTCGGTGCGGCCCTTGTAGTCGTGGGCGGGATAGACCACGGTGTCGTCGGGCAGCGCGAAGAGTTTCTGCGTGAGGCTGTCGTATAGCGTGCCGGCATCGCCGGACTGGAAATCGGTGCGGCCGCAGCCGTCGATCAGCAGCGCGTCGCCGGTGAAGATGCGGCGCACCACGCCGGCGGGGGTGGGCTCTTCCCACAGGTAACTCATGCTGCCGGCGGTGTGCCCGGGCGTGTGGATGGCGCGCAGCGTCTGCGTGCCGAACCGCAGCGTGTCGCCGTCGATCAGCTGCTTCTGCGCGGGCTGGATATCGCAGCCCGAGGGCGCGGCGGTGTGCGCGCCGGTTTGCAGCGCAACATGGCCCGCGGAGGTGATGTGGTCGGCGTGGGCATGGGTCTCGACCACCCACGCCAGCGTGGCGCCGCTGGCCTGCAGCAGCGCCAGGTCGCGGTCTAGCTGGTGATCCACCGGATCGATCAGTAGCGCCTCCCGTGTGGCGGCGTCGATCAGCAGGTAGGTGAAGGTGGAGGAGGTTTCGTCGAACAGCTGATGGAAGGTCTGCATGGCTGCACCGCCTGAGTGGGAACGGACATGATAGCGCTACCGCACGGATTCATGGCTATCCGCGCGTGGCTTCATGGCCTCACAGCAGCCGCTCCCACAGCACGCGGAAGGGCACCGCCGGCACCAGGAAGCAGAACGGCTGCGCGCACTCGCCGGGCGGCACGCCGAGCTCGCGCAGCATCGGCAGATCGCACTCGCCAATGACCGCTTCCAGCGGCTGCACGGCGGCGAGATCGATCGGCAGGTCGATACCGGCGTGGGCGATGCGGCCGGCATCCTCTACGTGCGAGATCGCACTGTCCTGCAGGCACAGGAAGGCGACCACGGATTCCCAGGAGTCGAAGCAGCCAGCGAAGCCGCCAGCAAGCGCGGCGAGGACACCAGCCGGGCCAGCCATCTGCCGGGCAGGCCGGGCCTGGGGTGGACGAAACGGTTGTGGATAAGTTGGGTGGGCTGCTGCGGCTGGGGCGGCAATCGCGTCAAGCGACGGACACCACTTCGCTGATCTGCACCACCGGCACCGCATCGGTGTAGTTGGGGATGTCGAGCTGCAGCTCGGTGCCGGCGGCCTTTGCGGCGGCAACGAAGTCCTGCACCGATTCGAACAGGAAATGGCACATCACCGTGTAGGCCGGATCCGAGCCCGGCGCACCGCCGCCCAGCCCGCGCTCCACCGCCACGCCCCGGTAGCCGGGTTGCGCGCTGAACAGTTCGATGGCGCGCGGCATGTGCCGCTGCAGGTAGTAGTCCATGTCGAACTTGCCGCCCTTGCTGTGCGGGTAGAGAAAACTGATTCTGACCATGCCGGACTCCAAGTGGGTGAAGTGGGTGGATGCCCGGCAAGCGTAGCAGAAAGCGTGGCAGTGGAAGAAGGAACGGGAAGCGGGCTCAGCACTCCACGATATTCACCGCCAGCCCGCCGCGCGCCGTTTCCTTGTACTTGGTCTTCATGTCGGCGCCGGTCTCGCGCATGGTCTTGATGACCGAATCCAGCGACACGTAATGCATGCCGTCGCCGCGCAACGCCATGCGCGCGGCGTTGACGGCTTTCACCGACGCCATGGCATTGCGTTCGATGCAGGGAATCTGCACCAGCCCGCCAACCGGGTCGCAGGTCAGGCCAAGGTTGTGTTCCATGCCGATCTCGGCTGCGTTCTCGACCTGCTCGGGCGTGCCACCCATCACCGCGGCGAGCGCGCCGGCGGCCATCGAGCAGGCCACGCCGACTTCGCCCTGGCAGCCCACCTCGGCACCCGAGATCGAGGCATTGAGCTTGTAGAGCATGCCGATGGCGCCGGCGGTAAGCAGGAAGTCGATCACGCCCTGCGGGTTGGCGCCAGGCACGAAGCGGTCATAGTAATGCAGCACGGCCGGGATGATGCCGGCCGCGCCGTTGGTTGGCGCGGTGACCACCCGGCCGCCGGCTGCATTTTCCTCATTGACGGCGATCGCGTACAGGTTGACCCAGTCCATGACCGAGAGCGGATCGGCCAGCGCGCGCTCGGCGTGCTCGGTGAGGTTGCGGAACAGTTCGGGGGCGCGGCGCTTGACCTTGAACGGTCCCGGCAGCTCGCCGTCGGTACGGCAGCCGCGTGCCACACAGGCCTGCATCACGGCCCAGATCTGCAGCAGGCCGGCGTTGACCTCGGCCTCGCTGCGCCACACGCACTCGTTCTCCATCATCATCCGCGCGATGCTCTTCTTGCTGGCGGCCGCCATTTCCAGCATGGCGCGCCCGCTGCGGAAGGGGTACGGCAGTTGCTGGTCAGCTTCCAGGATCTGCGTGTTGGCCGCGCCGGCGGTGATGACGAAGCCGCCGCCCACCGACAGGTAGCGCCCCTCGCGGATGGGCTCGCCGCCGGCATTGAAGGCATGGAATTTCATGCCGTTGGGATGCTCGGCCATGGCCTCGCGGCGGTAGAAGACGATGTGTTCCTTCTCGACAAAGGGCACGGGGTGCGTGCCCAGCAGCGATAGCGTGCGGCTGGCGCGCAGCGCGGCCAGGCGCAGCTCGATGGTGTCGGGATCGATGGTGTCCGGCGCCTCGCCCTGCAGGCCGAGGATCACACCCTTGTCGGTGCCGTGGCCGCGCCCGGTAGCGCCGAGCGAGCCGTACAGCTCGATGCGTACGCTGGCCACTTGCGGCAGCAGGCCGTCGCGCGCCAGGCCCTGGGCAAACATCAGGGCCGCGCGCATCGGGCCCACGGTGTGGGAACTGGAGGGGCCGATGCCCACCTTGAACAGGTCGAAAACGCTGACAGCCACGGCAAGGCTCCTGGTTGGCTACGCGCCGGTCTCAGACCGACGAGTTGCCGATGTCGTTATCGGGGGCGCGCCACAGCGAGGTGGCAGCGTCCTGGGGGGTGGGTGGGGCGTCTTTCTTCGCCATCACGCTGATGGTGCCGTCGTTTTCGAGGATGGCGAAATGCACATCGCTCACGCGCTCGCAGCCGRCATGGCGCAGCGCCTTGTGCAGGTCGTCTCGCGTAATGAAGGCGCGTTTCATCACGTCGGGAAACACCTTGCCTTCGTGGATCAGTATCTCGGGGCGCCCTTCGACCACATCCTCGAAGCGCCGGCTGCGCCAGCTTAGCCAGGCCAGCCCGAGATTGGCCGCGATCAGCGTCACGGCCAGGATCAGGCCGGCGGTGACCGAGTTGTCTCCCGCGTTCATGGCGTTCTGCACCGCGTTGGACAGGACCAGCAGCAGCACCAGGTCAAACGGCGTGAGCTGGCCGATCTGGCGCTTGCCGGAAAGCCGCAGCAACACCAGCAGGCTGCCGTAGACGATCAGTCCGCGCAGGACGAATTCCCACCATGGGGCGCTGAGATTCCACATGCGTGCTCCGTTTGCCGGGCACGGCCGGGTGGCCGCGCATCCACACCGAGCATAGCGCGCTGGCGAAGTGCCGGGGTTGCCGCGACGGCCGCAACCCCGGCATCCACCAGCTTACTCCTCAGCGTACTCGCTCATCGGCACACACGCGCAGAACAGGTTGCGGTCGCCGTACACGTTGTCGGCACGGCCGACCGGCGGCCAGTACTTCTGCGTGCGCAGCGCGGCCACCGGGTAGGCGGCTTCCTGGCGCGTGTACTTGTGCTCCCACGCATCGGCGGTGATCACGGCGGCGGTGTGCGGCGCGTTCTTCAGCGGGTTGTCCTCGCGGTCGAAGCTGCCGTCCTCCACACGGCCGATCTCGGCGCGGATGGCGATCATGGCGTCGATAAAGCGGTCCAGCTCGTGCAGGGCTTCGCTTTCGGTCGGCTCGATCATCAGCGTGCCCGGTACGGGGAAGCTCATGGTCGGGGCGTGGAACCCGTAGTCCATCAGGCGCTTGGCCACGTCCTCGTTGGAGATGCCGGTGCTCTTCTGCAGCGGGCGCAGATCCAGGATGCACTCGTGCGCCACCAGGCCGTGCTGGCCGGTATAGAGCACGGGGAAGTGCGGGGACAGGCGGCGGGCCACGTAGTTGGCGGCCAGGATGGCGTTCTCCGTGGCGGCGGTCAGGCCGGCCGAGCCCATCATGGCGATGTACATCCACGAGATTGGCAGGATGCTGGCCGAGCCGAACGGCGCGGCGGAAACACCGCCGATGCCCTGGTCGTCGCGGCGATAGCCCACGCTGTCCTGGTTGGGCAGGAAGTCCGCCAGGTGCGCGCCGACCGCCACCGGGCCAACGCCCGGGCCGCCGCCGCCGTGGGGGATGCAAAAGGTCTTGTGCAGGTTCAGGTGSGASACRTCGCCGCCGAACTGGCCCGGCGCGGCGGTGCCGACCATGGCGTTCATATTGGCGCCGTCCACGTAGACCTGGCCGCCGTGCTTGTGCACGATATCGCAGATCTGCTGCACGCCCTGCTCGAACACGCCATGCGTGGACGGGTAGGTGATCATGATGGCGGCGAGGTTCTTGCTGTGCTGTTCCGCCTTCTTCGCCAGGTCTTCCAGGTCGACGTTGCCGTTCTCGTCACAGGCCACCACCACCACCTTCATGCCGGCCATCTGCGCCGAGGCCGGGTTGGTGCCGTGGGCSGAGGASGGGATCAGGCAGATGTCGCGATGGCTTTCGCCACGGCTGGCGTGATAGGCGTGAATGATCAGCAGGCCGGCGTATTCCCCTTGCGAGCCGGCGTTGGGCTGCAGGCTCACCGCGGCGTAGCCGGTCGCGGCGCACAGCATGGCTTCGAGCTGGTCGATCATCTCGCGGTAGCCGACCGTCTGGTCCAGCGGCGCGAACGGGTGCACCTTGCTGAACTCGGGCCACGTCACCGGGATCATCTCGCTGGTGGCGTTGAGCTTCATGGTGCACGAGCCCAGCGGGATCATGGTGCGGTCCAGCGCCAGGTCCTTGTCGGCCAGCATGCGCAGGTAGCGCAGCATCTCGTGCTCGGCGTGATGCGTGTTGAACACCGGATGGGTCAGGTAGGCGCTCTGGCGCGCCAGGCCGGCCGGGTAGGCGTCCTGCGCGGCGGCTTCCAGCGCGTCGAAATCGGGCACCGGCTTGCCGTGGGCGAAGATTTCCAGCAGGGTGACGACGTCTTCACGCGAGGTGGTTTCGTCCAGCGAGATACCGATGCGGGTGGCGCCGGCGTGGCGCAGGTTGATGCCGCGGGCGGTTGCCGATGCGTGCAGGGCTTCGGTGTTGAAACCGGTTTCCAGGGTCAGCGTGTCGAAATAGTCGGCGTTGGTGCGCGCATAGCCGAGCTGCTGCAGGCCGCCGGCCAGCGTGGCGGTCAGGCGGTGCACGCGCTGCGCGATGCGCTTGAGGCCTTGCGGGCCGTGGTACACGGCGTACATCGAGGCCATCACGGCCAGCAGGACCTGCGCCGTGCAGATGTTCGAGGTGGCCTTCTCGCGGCGGATATGCTGCTCGCGCGTCTGCAGGGCCAGGCGATAGGCCTTGTTGCCTTGCGCGTCGATGGTCACGCCCACCAGGCGGCCGGGCATGGAGCGCTTGAAGGCATCCTTGACCGCCATGTAGCCGGCGTGCGGGCCGCCGAAACCGAGCGGCACGCCAAAGCGCTGCGAGTTGCCCACCGCCACGTCGGCGCCCCATTCGCCGGGCGCGGCGATCAGGGTCAGCGCCAGCAGGTCGGCGGCAGCCACCACCAGGCCGCCGGCGGCGTGCACGGCATCGGCGATGGCGCGGTAGTCGGCGACATCGCCATTGACGCCGGGGTACTGCAGCAGTACCCCGAAGGCATGGGCGCCGGCGGCTTCCGAAGCGGGGCCGACCTTGACCTCGATGCCCAGCGGCAGGGCGCGGGTACGTACCACTTCCAGCGTTTGCGGCAGCACGTCRTCGGCCACGTAGAAGGTATYGGAAGCGTGCTTGTTGACGCGCTGCAGCAGGGTCATGGCCTCGGCGGCCGCGGTGCCTTCGTCCAGCATGGACGCGTTGGCGATGTCCAGCCCGGTCAGGTCGGTCACCATCTGCTGGAAGTTCAGCATGGCTTCCAGGCGGCCTTGCGAGATCTCGGGCTGGTAGGGCGTGTAGGCGGTGTACCAGGCCGGGTTCTCGAAGATATTGCGCAGGATCACGCCCGGCGTCAGGGTGTTGTAGTAACCCTGGCCGATAAAGCTCTTGAGTACTTTGTTCTTGTTCGCCAGCCCGCGCAGCCTGGCAAGCGCTGCTTCCTCGGTCAGCGGCTCGGTGAACTCGCCCAGCGGCATGCCGTCGCGGCGGCGGATGGCGGCGGGGATGACGGCGTCGATCAGCGCGGCGCGGTTGTCATAGCCGAGCACCTTGAGCATGTGCTGTTGCTCGGCGGCATCGGGGCCGATATGGCGGGAGGCGAAGGCGTCGCGCGCCTCCAGTTCGGCCAGCGTGGGCCGGGCAACTTGGGCGGCAGTCATGGGCAGGGGGGCGTTCATGGCAAGAATCTCGTGGGAGCGGTGCGGCGGGTGGTCGGCCCGGTCCGCGTCGCGGCAGTCTTTGTCCGTCATTCCCGTGGCGCGGGAATGACGATCTGGCATCAGGCGCCGACGTTGGCCTTGTAGGCGTCGGCCGACATCAGGCCGTTCACGTCGTCGCTGTTGGCCGGCTTGAGCTTGAACAGCCAGGCGTCGAAGGCGTCGGCATTGACGCTCTCGGGCGCGGCGGCGGCGGCATCGTTGACGGCGATCACTTCGCCGGCCACCGGGGCGTAGATGTCGGACGCGGCCTTGACCGATTCCACCACGGCCAGCGCGTCRCCGGCACCGACCGACTTGCCCACTTCCGGCAGTTCCAGGAAGACGATGTCGCCCAGCGCGTCCTGCGCGTGGTCGGTGATGCCGATGGTCAGCGTGCCGTCGGCTTCGACGCGCACCCATTCATGGGACTCGGTGTATTTCAGGTCGGCGGGGAAATTCATGGGATTGCTCCAGATTCAATTTGTTATTCAGCGCCAGCCGGGCGGAGGTTCCGATACACGATGATCGATGGGTACCCGCCGGCGGGCGCGCTGTGACCGGGTGCGAGCGTTCAGCTCACGAGTGCCTTGCCATTACGCACAAACGGCAGTTTAACCACAGTCGCGGCGAGTTTGCGGTCGCGGATCTCGACCTGCACCTCGGCGCCGATGGCAACGTCGCGAGGCAGGCGGGCAAAAGCGATGGATTGGGACAGCGAGGGGCTGAAGGTGCCGCTGGTGATCTCGCCGTCGCCGGCGGGGGTGATCACCTTCTGGTGGGCGCGCAGCACGCCGCCTTTTTCGCGCAGGATCAGCCCGACGAACTGCTGGGTCTGGCCACCGGCGACCAGTGCCGCCTTGCCGGTGAAGTCGCGTTCGCTTTGCAGGTCCACGGTCCAGGCCAGGCCCGCATTGAGCGGCGAGGTGTGGATATCCATGTCCTGGCCGTACAGGTTCATGCCGGCTTCCAGGCGCAGCGTGTCGCGCGCGCCCAGGCCGGCCGGGCGCACGCCGGCGGCGATCAGCTTTTCCCACAGGCCGGCCACGTTCTCGGCCGGTACCACCAGTTCGAAACCGTCTTCGCCGGTATAGCCGGTGCGCGCCACCATGACTTCGCCGAGCGCCGGATCCTGCACCACCACGGCGTTGAACGGCTTCAGGGATTCGCTGGGTTGCGTCGAGGGAAAGGCGCTCCACACCTTGGCGCGGGCGTTCGGGCCCTGCACCGCGACGATGGCCAGCGGGTCCACGCCGCCGGGCGCGTTGTCGTGGCGGCGCGGCGTGATGCTCACGCCGCTATTGGTGGCCGCGTTGCGTGCGGCGATCCATTTGATATCTGCGTTGGCGGTGCCGGCGTTCACCACCAGGCGGAAGTGATCCTCGGCGAAGTAGTAGACGATCAGGTCGTCGATGACGCCGCCCTTTTCGTCGAGCATGCAGGAGTACAGCGCCTTGCCCGGCGTTTGCAGCTTGTCCACATTGTTGGCCAGCAGGCCGCGCAGGAAGGCACGCACATGCTCGCCATTGAGATCGACCACGCACATGTGGGAGACGTCGAACATGCCGGCGTCCGTGCGCACGGCGTGGTGTTCCTCGATCTGGGAGCCGTAGTTGACCGGCATGTCCCAGCCGCCGAAGTCGACCATGCGGGCGCCGAGGGCGCGGTGGATAGCGTTGAGGGGCGTGGCCTGGAGCGTCATGGAATCCTCGGGGGAAGGCTAATCTCGGTTCGAAAACGAAAAAAGGGCCATCCGCCGCAGGATTCGGCGCGCAATAGCGCTGCCAAATCCGCTGCGGCGGATGACCCCTCTGTCCTCGATACCTGAGAGATTACAAGGCGGCCCCGGCTAAACCAGGACCCAGGCCTTGCGCGCCCCTTCGGTGGGCACGCTCACCATTGATTCAGCAATGGCGGGTGCCGCTCTCCAGAGTACGGCGTGCATCGTGTGCATGTTGCAAGCCGATCCGACCAGTCCATGGTGCCTGAGAGTTTTCGGGTGATACCCCTTCGGCGGCGCAAGATCTGCGCGCTCTCCCGGTCGGATGGCGCGACTCTACAGCCAGCCTCGGGGGCTTGTCAACGCGGGCGATTGCCGGGCTGGCCGGGAGGACGGGGCGGCCCGCGGGCATGTTAACATCTGCGGCTCCGATGGCTTTTCCTGTGCCGCAGGCTTCACCCGTGGCCGCGCATGTGCTGCCCATGTGCCGCGCGGAGCCTCGCGCCCGCCCTTGCCGGACATCCCGCCACCCAGCCTCACCACCAGCCCTCGCATGACCCACGGACTTAATCCTGCCCAATCCGAAGCCGTTCGCTACCTCGATGGCCCCTGCCTGGTCCTGGCCGGCGCCGGTTCGGGCAAGACCCGGGTGATCACGCAGAAGATCGCCCACCTGATCGAGGACAAGGGCTTCCAGCCCAAGCACATCGCCGCGGTGACCTTTACCAACAAGGCCGCCAAGGAGATGCAGGAGCGTATCGCCAAGCTGATGGAAGGCAAGACCACGCGCGAGGGCAAGCGGATTCCGATCAAGCAGATCACCGTCAGCACCTTCCACTCGCTGGGCGTGCAGATCCTGCGCGCCGAGGCGGAGCACGTAGGCCTGAAGCCGCGGTTCTCCATCATGGATTCGGACGATTGCTTCGGCATGGTGCAGGAGCAGCTTGCCAGCACCGACAAGAAGCTGATCCGCAGCGTGCAGAGCACCATCTCGCTGTGGAAGAACGGCATGGTCGATCCCGAGACGGCCATCGCCCAGGCCGAAAACCCCGACGATCACCAGGCGGCGCTGATCTACCGCAACTATGTGGCCACGCTGCATGCCTACCAGGCAGTGGATTTCGACGACCTGATCCGCCTGCCGGCCGAGCTGTTCGCGCGCAACGAAGAGGTGCGCCTGCGCTGGCAGAACCGGCTGCGCTACTTCCTGGTGGACGAATACCAGGACACCAACGCCWGCCAGTACCAGTTGCTCAAGCAACTCGCCGGCGGCTCGCACCTGCGCGCCCCGGCCTTTACGGCGGTGGGCGACGACGACCAGGCCATCTATGGCTGGCGCGGCGCCACGCTGGACAACCTGAAGTTGCTGCAGACCGATTTTCCCGACCTCAAGGTGGTCAAGCTGGAGCAGAACTACCGCTCCACCGTGCGCATCCTGGAAGCGGCCAACGCGGTCATCTCCAACAATCCCAAGCTGTTCGACAAGAAGTTGTGGAGCGAGCACGGCATGGGCGACCCCATCGCCATCAACCCGATGAACGATGAGGAGCACGAGGCGGAATCCGTGGTGTTCCGCCTGTCGGCGCACAAGTTCGAGCGGCGCGCGCAGTTCCGCGACTACGCCATCCTGTACCGCGGCAACCACCAGGCACGCCTGTTCGAGCAGATCTTGCGCCGCGAGCGCATTCCCTATGTGCTGTCGGGCGGGCAGAGCTTCTTCGACAAGGCCGAGATCAAGGACATTTGCGCCTACCTGCGCCTGATCGCCAACCCGGACGACGATCCCGCCTTCATCCGCGCCATCACCACGCCCAAACGTGGCGTGGGCAACACCACGCTGGAAGTGCTGGGCACCTTCGCCGGGCAGGCCAAGGTCTCGCTGTTCGAGGCGGCCATGATGGGCGGCATCGAGGGCAAGCTGCAGCCGCGCCAGATGGAGCCGCTGCGCGTGTTCTGCGAGGCGATGGTGCGGCTGGCCGGGCGCGCGGCCAGCGACCCCGCCACCGAAGTGCTGGACGACCTGATGGAAGGCATCCACTACGAAGCCTACCTCTACGACATGTTCGACGAACGCCAGGCGCAGTCGCGCTGGACCAACACGCTGGAATTCCTCGACTGGCTCAAGCGCAAGGGCACCAAGCCCGAGGCCACGGGTGAAGGCGAAGCCACTGGCTTCGACACCGCCGACGGCTTTGGCGACGAAGGCAAGAACTTGCTGGAGCTGACGCAGACGGTGGCGCTGATGAGCATGCTTGAAGGCCGCGAGGAAGATCCCGACGCCGTGCGCCTGTCCACGCTGCACGCCTCCAAGGGACTGGAGTATCCGCACGTGTTCCTGGTCGGCGTGGAAGAGGGCATCCTGCCGCACTGCCGCGAAGACGAGGACATGACCGACGAGAAAATCGAGGAAGAGCGCCGCCTGATGTATGTGGGCATCACCCGCGCCCAGCGCAGCCTGCATATCAGCTGGTGCAAGAAGCGCAAGCGCGCGCGCGACACCTACTCATGCCAGCCCTCGCGGTTTATCGGCGAGATGAAGCTAGAGGAAGCGCCGGAGATCAAGGACGAGACCCCGGCCATGAGTCCGAAAGACCGCCTGGCCGGACTCAAGGCCTTGCTGGGCACGCCCGGCAAGACCGCGGCGTAGCCGACGCCGGACGTACAAAGCCCGAACCTACACTGCCGATACATTGCCCTACAAGCGGGACAAGACCCCGGCCTGATGCCTCATTACCATGGATCGTGCCTGGGCTGTCGTTCTGGTCCGGGCGCCGCACTGCTTCGTCCCTTCGGAGCGGGGTGGCCGGGCCGTGATGCCCGACTTCTTCCCTGTTACGCGCCTCCGTACTCTAGTGTCCGGGGGCGTTTTTTTGATGGGCAGGAGCGGGGGCTGCCTCAGGTTCGCGCGATACCGATCGTGAACTCGCCCTCCAGCGTGCCGGCCGCATCCTGCAAGCGGCGCACCCGCACCAGGCCGGGATGCGCGCCGGCAATCGGGTCCTGGCTGTTCCGGTACGGCGAGGCGCCGCGAGCGCGATAAGCGGGGTGGCCGAGAAGCACTTCGCGGTTCAGCGCCTCGTCAAAGAACATCTGGGAGGTCAGCACTTCCTCCTTGCCGACATGAATCTTCAGATGGATATGCACCGCGCGCGACGCGTACCAGCCGGGGTAGATCGTCAGGAACTGCGCGCTGCCATCGGCTCCGGTGGGTTGCACGCCCCGCAGGAAGCGAGCGGCACTGGTGGGCGCGGCGTGCATGCCGGCCTGGTCATAGCCGCTATAGCTGCCGCCGGCATCGCAGTGCCAGATGCTGGCCAGCGCGCCGGCCACCGGCGCGCAGCCGCGGTCGGTATCCACCACGACCAGCCGCAGTCGAAGCAACTGGCCGGGCCGGCCATCGCGGATATCGCTGCGCATCAGCGCCTGGTCAATATAGAAAGGGCCCTCGGTCAGTGTCGGCGTAAGCAGGCAGGCGGCCGGCGCGGACTGCGCGGCGGTATCGCCCGCCAGCCCGATCAGGCCCGCGCCGAGCGAGCCGCCCAGCACACCGCCGAGAAAGCGGCGGCGGCTGCCGGGGGAGTCAAGCTTACTGCGCATCGTGTGCTCCTTGTCGGTGAGGTCCCGCAGCACCGGGTACGTTGCCCGGGCCGTCCGCGCCGAAGGCGCAGGGCATGGGCGCGGGCCCATGCGGGGGCATCGCGCCGCCGGCGAAGAGGCCAGGCATCCCGCCCGGCCCCGGCCAGCGGCCCGCTTCCGGCATGGCGCGCAGGCGTTTGCGCTGGCCGGCATCCAGGCTTTCGTCAAAGGCGATCCAGCGGTCGCGCACGGCGCGGCGGTCCTTGTCGAGCGCGTCGTGCAGGTGGTCTTCGCGCGCCGCCCGGGCGCGCAGCGACGGCTCCGGCGCATTGGCCGTGCCGGTGGCATCGGACTGTCCCTCCTCGCGGATAAAGCGCGCCCGCAGTTCCAGTGCATGCGCATGCGCCTCGCGCGCGGCGGCGCGGGCGGCTTGCCAGAGGGCTGTCTGCGCCGGCGTGAGTGCCAGCGCGTCACGCAGCGAGTCGGCCGGGCCTGGCCGGCCAGGCCCGGCCGTGGCCGGCGCGCCGGTCTGCAGCGCATGGGCAGGCAAGGCCAGCGCGCACGCCGCGCACAGCGCGGCAAGCGATAGCAGGGCACGGATCGAGGGTAACAAGCGGGGTAACGAGGCTTGTGGCTGGGTCATGGGAATCTCCGTGGAAGTCTTGCGGGGAGAGGTCCGGGCTGCCGATACCATGCGGATGGCTCAAGCATAGCGGGGCGCCGGGCCGCCGGTGCGGGTCTGCCGGGTGCAAAGCGGCGGGTTGGCGACATGCCATCTTAAAAAGCCAGGCCCCCGTTTGCTTGAGCGCTTGGTCAGCGCGCCGAAGCAATGCCGTACAAAGCGGGCCGCCGGGCGGCGGGCTTTGTATCGTGCCTGATACAAAGCGGCCACAACGCGCCTATCAGGGCGCAACGCCGGGCTGGTAGAGTGAATCCCTGGCGGCGGCCGCTGCCCGGCCGAGCCCGGTTCCCCCCCGATTCGACGCAAACCTGCCGCGAACTCCGCTGCAAACCGCCGCAATAGCCTCCTGCGAAACCCGATGGATCTTTCCCCCGCTACGCCCTTGCACTTGCTGATCGTCGACGACGATCCGCAGATCCGCTCCATGCTGGCCGAGTACCTGGCCACCTTCGGCATCGAAGCCGATGGCGCGGAGGGTGGTGCCGCCATGCGCGCCGCGCTGGCCGTGCGCGACTACGACCTGGTGGTGCTCGACCTCTCCCTGCCCGGCGAAAACGGCCTGGCGCTTTGCCGCGAAATCCGCGAGCGCGGCGACTTGCCGGTAATCATGCTCACCGCGCGCACCGAACTGGCCGACCGCGTGGTCGGGCTGGAAGTGGGCGCCGACGACTACGTCACCAAGCCCTTCGAGATGCGCGAACTGGTGGCGCGCATCCACACCGTACTGCGCCGCAGCCGTGGCGGCGGCGTGAAACGCCCCCCGGCGGTGGGCGGCCATGAGCTGCGTTTCGGCCACTGGCGCCTCAATACCACGCTGCGGCAACTGGTGGACGGCGAGGACACCGTGGTGCCCTTGTCCAATGCCGAGTTCCGCCTGCTGCTGGCCTTTATCGAACACCCGAACCGCGTGCTCGACCGCGAACTGCTGATCAACCAGGCGCGTGGCCGCGATCTTGATGTCTTCGACCGCAGCATCGACCTGCTGGTCTCGCGCCTGCGCCAGAAGCTGCGCGACGACCCGCGCGACCCGGCGCTGATCCGTACCGTCCGAGGCGAAGGCTATGTCTTTACCGGCACCGCCGAAGGCTGAGCGCCCGGCCTGGGTGGCCCGCCATGACTCCATGTTCATCCGCCTGTTCCTGGTGATGGCGGCGATCATGCTGGCCGTGCACCTGCTCGGCGTCACGGTCATCGAGAGCATCTTTCCTCACCCCGGGCACAGCGGATTCACTTTCGTCCCCGGCGACGAGCCTCCGCCCCCACCGCCGGGCGAACCGGGCCGCGGGGGAGTCCCCCCGTCCGGCGCCGAAGCGGGCACGGGCAGCAGCGAAGGCGGTCCGCCGCCGCCACGCCGGCCGCGCGGCAGCCGTGGCTTTGGCCCGCCCCGGCTGGGGCTGCTGTTCCAGCTTGCGGCCATCGTGGCTGCGTCGTGGGTGGGAGCGCGCCTGCTGGCCAGGCCCGTCCAGCGCCTTGCCAGCAGCGCCGGCCGGCTGGCCCAGGACGTGCACGCGCCGCCGCTGGATGAGGACAGCGGCCCGGCCGAGGCCCGCGACGCCGCCAAGGCCTTCAACCATATGCAGCAGCGCATCCGCACCCAGCTGGCGCAGCAATCGCGTTTCCTGGCCGCGGTGTCCCACGACCTGCGCACGCCGCTGACACGCATGAGCCTGCGTATCGAAGGGGTCGACGACAATCAGGTGCGCTATCGCCTGCGCCAGGACCTCGCCGAGATGAACGGGCTGATCGATGCCACGCTGTATTACCTGCGCGAGCGCGACGGCGCCGCCGCGCCGCGCCAGCGGGTGGATGTGCATGCCCTGTTGCAGGCGGTGGTGGACGACGCCACGGAGATTGGACAGGACGTCAGCCTGTCCGGCGGCGCCGAGCCTTTGCTGGCCTATCCCGCCGAATTGCGCCGGGCCGTGGTCAACCTGGTGGAAAACGCGCACCGCTACGGCGGCAGCGCGCGCATCGCGCTGGCCGACAGCGCCGAGCGCGTGGTCATCGACGTCTGCGACGACGGCCCCGGCATTCCGCCGGAAGAAATGGCGCGCGTGCTGGAGCCGTTCTACCGGCTCGAATCCTCGCGCAACCGCGCCACCGGCGGGGTCGGCATGGGCCTGTCGATCGCCGCGGATATCGTCTCGCGCCACGGTGGCGAACTGAGCCTGGCCAACCGGCCGGAGGGCGGGCTGCGCGTGCGGATCGTGCTGCCGCGAGCCTGAGCGGCAGCTAGTGCGCGGCCGCTACCATTCAGCGGGCCGTTCCGCTGCCCATCGCCGCGAGCTGCACGTATTGAGAGCCGCGCGATCCGTGCGTGAAATCCAGCACGAAATCGCCCACATCGACGCGGGCCTGCAGGGCACGCCGCAGGTCGGCCGGCGTGGCGGCGCGCGGCGCGGACAACGCAGCCCGCACCAGCCAGGCCGCGCCGATGTAGCCAGCCAGCGTGGCGGGTGAAGCGGGCTCGTCCAGGAACTGCTTCATCCGGCCCACGTGCTCCTTGACCACGCGCAGGGTCAGGTCCTGCGGACCCGGCGCAATCTGCGTCAGCACGATGCCGCCGTTATAGCCGGCGCCGAGGATCTCGCGCGCCGCCAGCGGGTTGACCGCGGACAAGCCCACTAGGAAGCCGTACCACCCCCGCGCGGCCAGCGCACGGCCGAGATTGCCGTAGGCCAGCGTGTCGCCGGCCATGATCACCGCCGCCGGGCGCGCCGCGGCGATGCGCGACGCCGCCGCGCCGCTGTCGCTGCCCTTGCCGGCTTCCAGCGTCAGCGCTTGCAGGCCCGGCTCCTGCTCCAGCCGGCGCCGCCACGGCGTGCCTGCGGCCAGGCTTCCTGCAGCGAAATCCGGCGCCACGGCCAACACCAGCTGCTTGAGCCCGTAGCTGCGCAACTGGTGAATCGCCGCATCCAGTTCGGCGCGGTAGTCGGCCCGCGTGTACCAGACATGATCGGCCGCGAGCGACAGCCCCGATAAGGGCGCGACGATCTGCACGCCGCGCCGGGCCAGCTCGGGAGAGGCGGCCAGCACCGGCAACAAGGCGTCGCTGGGACCGAACAGGAGTTCGGCGCGCTCGCCGTCGACCAGCGACAGCGCCTGCGCGGTGGCCGCACGCGGATCGGTTTCGACTTCCCGCACCACGTGCACCACGCGCGGCTCGCGCGCGCCGGCGTTGGCCGCGTCGAACATGACCTTGGCGCCGGCCAGGTAGTCGCGCGCGAGATCGGCCTGCGCGCCGCCGCGATCCACCAGGTGGCCAATCACCAGCGGGCGTCGCGGGGGTGACTGCGCCAGTAACGTGGCGGGCGCCAGCAGAGCGCTGCCGAGGGCGGCCAGCAGGCGGCGGCGCGGCATTTGTGGCGCGCAATGCGCCTGCGCAATCAGGGGAGAAGCGTGCATGGGGGCCGAAGGGACGGATTGAGCTGGTGGATGGAAAGCCGGCAAGCGCGGGGCAGCCTATCCGGTCCAGGTGACGCTAGCATGACGCGGCGCACGCTGGTGACGGCCTGGCCGCTGGTGGCCGGCCAAGGGCCCTGGTGCCATGGGCCACGACTTGACGCCGGTCAACGCGCGCAGGAGCGGCCCCCACTACGATGAGCCATCCAATCCACCACGAAGGCCGCCCCATGGCTGATCTCGCCCGCGCCACCGCATCCGTCCCCGTTTCCATTGCCAGTCCGCCGAACACCTGCTCCGGCAATTGCGGCGCCGCCTGCAAGAGCAAGCAACTGGGCCGGGCCGCCTCGGCCCCGGACCGGCATGCCTTGTCGGACTTCCGCGAGCTGGCCGGCCGCATGGACATCAACGGCCCGCGCTACACCTCCTACCCCACGGCGGACCGCTTCCATGGCGGTTTTGGCGAGCAGGACTACCGGCAAGCACTGGCCGATTGCGCGGCCAGCGCTGGCGTGGATGCCGGCCGGCAGCCGCCCTTGTCGCTCTATGTGCATGTGCCGTTTTGCGAGAACATCTGCTACTACTGCGGCTGCAACAAGATCATTACCAAAGACCATCGCCGCAGCGCCCGCTATGTGGATTACCTGGCGCGCGAGATGGCGCTGGTAGCGCAACAACTCGGCGCGCGGCGCGAGGTGGTGCAATCGCACTGGGGCGGCGGTACGCCGACCTTCCTCGACCCGGCGGAGATGCGCCGCGTGATGGATGCCTTGCACCAGCATTTCAACCTGCTGCCCGAGGGCGAACACTCCATTGAGATCGACCCGCGCCGGATCGGCGACGCGCAGATGGCGCTGCTGGCCGAACTCGGCTTCAACCGCATCAGCCTGGGCGTGCAGGATTTCGACGCCGAGGTGCAGCAAGCGATCCACCGCGTGCAATCGCAGGCCGAAACCCGGGCAGTGGTCGACGCCGCGCGCCGGCTCGGCTTCCGCTCGGTCAGCATGGACCTGATCTACGGCCTGCCGCACCAGACCACGGCGCGCTTCGCCGCCACCGTGGAGCAAGTGCTGGCGATGCGCCCGGACCGGCTCTCCGTGTACAGCTATGCGCACCTGCCGCACGTGTTCAAGCCCCAGCGGCGCATCGACGAGCGCGCGCTGCCGGCGCCCGCTGAAAAACTCGACATCCTGGTCGGCACCATCGAACAGCTCACCGCCGCGGGCTATGTCTATATCGGCATGGATCATTTCGCGCTGCCGGACGACGCGCTGGCCGTGGCCCAGCGCGAGGGCCGGCTGCAGCGCAACTTTCAGGGCTATTCCACCCACGCCGGCCATGACCAGCTTGGATTTGGCGTCTCGTCGATCGGTGCGGTGGCGGGCCGCTATGTACAGAACGCGCGCACGCTGGACGATTATTACCGCGTGCTCGACGGCGGCGTGCTGCCGGTGATGCGCGGCTTCGCCATGCGCGATGAGGATCACTTGCGGCGTGAAGTCATCGGTGCGTTGATGTGCAACGGCGTGCTCGATATTGCAGCGGTGGAAGCCCGGCATCGCATCGACTTTGCCGCGCACTTCGCTGGCGAGATGGCGGACCTGGGGCGGCTCGCCGGGGAAGGCCTTGTGCGATGCGAGCCCGGCCGCATCGAAGTGACCCCGCTGGGCCGCTTGCTGGTGCGCCGGCTGGCGATGGTCTTCGACGGCTTCCTGCGTGAAGACGCGCGGCGGGCTGCGGACGCGGTGCCGGCAGTGGCACCAGCGGGAACCCCGGGCGCCGATGCAGGTACGCCGCTGCCGGCGCCACTGCGCTACTCGCGCGTGGTCTGAGCCACTGACGCCCGGCAGCAGGCAAACAAAAAGCCCGCGGCGAGCCGCGGGCTTTTTGTTCTCCGGGTCCGTTCCACCGCTTGCGCCGTGGTGGCCCCGGGATGATTTCCGGCCGGTTACTTCGACGCGTTGGCCATGTAGTCGACCGCTGCGATCACGTCGGCGTCCGGGCCGGCGTAGCCGCCCTTCGGCGGCATCACGCCCTTGCCCTTCAGGGCGAAGGCGTGAACGGCGTCCATGCCTTCCTTCAGGCGCGGCGCCCAGGCAGCCTTGTCGCCCAGCTTCGGCGCGCCGGCAACACCGGCGGCGTGGCAGGCGGCGCAGACCTGGTCGTAGACCTTCTTGCCCACTTCGGCGGAAGCCGGCGCTGCAGCAGCAGCCGGTGCGGCAGCAGCAGCGGGAGCTGCCGGGGCTGCTGCTGCGGCAGGCGCGGCAGCGGCATCCGAGGCAGCGGCGGTAGCCGGAGCGGCAGCAGCGGGCGCTGCGGGCTCCGGGAACTTGGCACCGCCGGCGTCGGCCATGTAGACCACGGCACGGCCCAGTTCGTAGTCGCTGTAATCGTCGGCGGTGGTGCCGGCGCGGGCTTGCATGGCGCCCTTGCCGTGCAGCACGGAGTTCAGCAGGCCGGTGAAGCCCTGGCCGATACGCGGAGCCCAGTCGCCGGCGGTGCCGTACTTGGGCGCACCGGCAGCACCGGTGGCGTGGCAGGCGGCGCAGACTTCCTTGTAGACCTGTTCGCCCGTCTTATAGACGCGCGCTGCATTCGGATCCTTCAGTTCGAGCGAGGCGACCGGCTTGATGCGGTCATTGACGGCTTCCACGGTAGCGGTGGAGCCCGCGCCTTCCTTGGCGCCGTGTCCGACAAAATTGACCAGCAGGATGATCACGATGATTGGCACCAGGAAGGCGGCAATCACCACAGCGATCAGCTGCTTGGGGGTCTTGATGGGAGACTCGTGTTCGTCGTGTGCGTTGTGGACGTCGCTCATACTCAACTCTCAATTTGCAGGAAACCTGTGGCCGCTCGCGATCGGCTGCTTATGTGGCCGCTTGCTCGGTGGCCAATTCCCCCTGGCCAATTGCGTGCATCGGACTGTTATCCGGCGTCAACTGTCCCCAAAGGGGCCAGCCAGCGGGGTATGCCACCGCCATCCACCGACCTGATGTGGACGTTGCGCAGCCCCGTTTTTACACAAATAACTCGCGATTATAGCCTCAAAGGCCTATGGCATGAGGCAAAAGCGGCTTGGAAGAGACGTCACCACGCCACCCTGATTGAGCCGGACATGGACGTCCGCGGACAAACACGGTATCCTATGCGACTTTCCGGCAGCGGCACTCGCGCGCTGCCTGCGAAGTACCCCGTCATACCCTGTGCGCCCGTAGCTCAATGGATAGAGTACTGCCCTCCGAAGGCAGGGGTTGCTGGTTCGATCCCAGCCGGGCGCACCAAGATTCCACCTTGCAGTTGCTGCCACGGCAGACGATTTTCTCGCTGAGCCTGAGCATGCGATCCGGTACCGGATAGTTGCAAGCCAGGATGCCCTCGCACATTTCATAGAGGAAATCTCCGCCATCCAGCCCAAGCTGGTCGCGCACGAAGGAGATGGCGCCGGTCAGGAACTTGACTCCTGGGGCGTCGCGGTAATAGCGCGCGAAGAGATCGAAGCGCTCCGCAATGCCAGCGCGCCGGGGAAAGCCGCCGACGCCTTCCGCGAGATACGAAAATGACCGTTCCGATTCAATCATGGCAAACAGCCCAAGCTGCCAAAAGCCGTGGCGTGGAACCGTTGCAAGGAAGTTCGGATTGCCACGCCCGGCGTTGAGCATCAGCCGGTTCGAAACGCTGCCCGCCAGCTTGATCAGCTCGTCCTTGAGTTCAAAGGGCGAGAGGTTTGCGAACTTCGACATATCCGGTCGACTCATGGCATATCGCCCAGAATATTGCACCGCGCAACGCAAGAGTTCTGGCATGCGATGGTGTTATCCACCGGCCTGAAGCCGCGTCTGGGGATACGGGCGGGATCCAACGGGGACCACCCACCAGTAATCGGCCGGAGCCTCCGGCCTACTCTATGAGACGGGGCGATACCCGGGCATGCCAAATCAAATACGCTTGCCCGGACATTGCGCTGACAACTAGCATTTGACCTGAGTGGTCTTCTCTTTCGCATGGAGTTCGGGAGGAGTCGCGTTACCACCGTGCGTCTCAAGGTATTGACAGGCTTTGACAATATCGTTTGCCAGCAACATCGCCACCGTCTGATTGATATGTGGCCGGATGACAACCCGAAGACTGGTCACGGTCTCGGCATTCGGTGGCATGGAATACGCGGAGAGAACCCAGCCATGCTCGCGGACCTTGTTTGAGACATCGAATTCGTTGAAATTCTTGATCTTCTTGTTCAGCGTCACTGCGACCACGGGGATACGTTGCGTCTCGTTCATGATGTCGAAGTACCCACTATCGACCAGCACCTTCCGCAGCGCGATCGCATTGTCCAGCGTGTGCGTCATGATTCTCTTGTAGCCGTCGAAGCCAAGATGCAGGAACAGGTAGTACTGCACCGCAACCTGAAAGGCGTTGCGGCTGAAATTGAGCGTGGCTGTTGGCATTTCGCCGCCAAGGTAATTCACGTAGAACACCAGATCCTCGTTGAAAATCTTGCGCTCCCGGAAAATCACCCAACCCAGACCGGGAGGCGTCAGGCCGTATTTATGTCCGGACGCATTGATGGATAACACGCGTGGCAGGCTGAAGTCCCACTTGTAGTCGGGATAAAGGAAGGGGTTCACAAAGCCGCCGGAAGCGCCGTCAATATGCATCGGGACGGAAGTTCCGGTGCGCTTCTCATAGTCATCCAGCCAGTCGTGAATCGCCTGGATGTCGTCATCTTCCCCGGTAAAGGTTTGTCCGGCGATGGCGACGACGGCAATGGTGTTCTCGTCTACATAGCTGTCGAGATCCTCGGCGGTCAGCCGATAGTTTCCCGGCTTGAGCGGCACGATACGCGGTTCCACATCGAAGTAGCGCAGGAATTTCTTCCAGACGATCTGAACGTTGCCACCCGTCACCATATTAGGGCGCGAAACATCTTTGCCCTCCGCCTGACGCCTTTGCCGCCAGTTCCACTTGTGTGCCAGGCCAGCCAGCATGCAGGCTTCCGATGAGCCCACTGTTGCAGTGCCATATGGCTCCACGCCCTTGGGCCCGTTCCAGAGTTGGTGCAGCCAGCGCACCATCCGCTGCTCCATCTCGAAGACCTGCGGATACATATCGTGATCGATATAGTTCTTGAAGATGTTTCGAGCGGCAACCTCCCTGGCTTCTGGCTCGGCCCAGGTCGTCACGAAGGACGACATGTTCAGCATCGGGTTCGCATCGGTCCATTCCTCGCTGACCACGAGCGCCGCAGCGGCGCGTGCGGAAATTCCCAACTTAGGAAAGTGATCCTCCGGGATCTTGATATTGAACTCGTCGTAAGCAGTAACCTTATCCGGATTGGCGGCCATTATTCACCTCTCGCAGTGATTAACCCATCGGCCGATTTGTCCGGTGGGAGATTGTTTTCGCCCGAGAACACGCATGTATGACTGTCTCTCACGCGCACAGGCGACGGATCAACTCCACAATAGATGAGGTCGCGCTCCGCTCCTTGTCATGGATCAATGTTCAAGTGCCGGTATGGGCTAGCTTAACCAAGACGAGCGCGATGCCTGAAAACGCGTGTTTGGCAGCAAACGGGAGCCGTAGCCATGTCCTGGTTCGTGTCAACGCTAAAAGCCTATCCTGAGATCGCCATTTTCCTTGCGTTGGGGGTCGGTTACTGGGTGGGCGGGAAGAGCTTCAGGGGCTTCAGCCTGGGAGCGGTAACCTCAACGTTGCTCGTAGCCATTGTCATCGGGACCCTGGGCGTCAAGATCTCGGTCAATGTGAAAGCTGTGTTCTTCCTGATGTTCCTGTTCGCCGTGGGCTATAGCGTCGGACCGCAGTTCGTGCGAGGCATCGCCAAGGACGGGATACCGCAGGTTATCTTCGCAGTGATCTCTTGCGTGCTGTCACTGACGGCGGTGGTCGGAGCGGCAATCCTGGCGGGATACGACCTGGGTTCGGCGGCGGGGCTTTTCGCCGGGTCGCAAACGATTTCCGCATCGATGGGGCTTGCCACTGACGCGATCAACCGGCTCGGGCTGCCGCCGGATGAGGCCAGGAAACTGCTGGAAGGCATGCCGATTGCCTACGCTGTGACTTACATCTTCGGCACCGTGGGTTCGGCGATCATCCTGGCCCAGATCGGCCCGAAGCTGCTGGGCATTGATCTGGTAGCCGCTTGCAGGGATTACGAGCGACAACTTGGTGCGGGAGAGTCGGGAGAAGTTGGCACGGAATGGCATGAGTTCGAATTGCGTGCCTATTCATTGGCGCCGGACAGTCCTTTTATCGGCAGGGCGGTCGGGGACATCGAGGCCAGCACCCCGGAAGGACATCGCGCCTTTATCGAACGCATTCGCAGGGATGGCAAGATCATCGAGGCGCACCTGAACACGAGCCTCGCGCCCGGCGATATTGTCGCCATCGGCGGTAAGCGCAATCAGTTGATCGAACGCTTGGGTCCTAGCAGCAGGGAAGTCGACGATGCGGAACTGCTCAATGTGCAGACAGAKGGCGTCGACATCTACATCACGAACAAGGAGGTCGATGACCATTCACTGAAGGAGTTGGCAACTTGGCCGTGGGCACGTGGCGTGTTTCTCAAGAATATCAAGCGGGGTCCGACTGAAACCGTGATACCGGTGCTGCCGAAAACGAAACTCTATCGCGGCGACGTGATCACGCTGGTGGGCCGTATCCAGGATATCAACGCCACCGCAACGCATCTGGGCTACGTCGACCGGCCAACCAACGTGACGGATGTGGCTTTGATGTCACTGGCGATCATGGCCGGTGCGCTGATCGGTGCAAGCGTGTTGAAGGTCGGCGGTATTCCGCTAACCATCTCCACCGCAGGCGGTACGCTGATTGCGGGCATCATTTTCGGATGGTTCCGGGCGATACACCCGACGTTCGGCCGCATCCCCGAGCCGACGATCTGGTTCATGAGTTCGGTCGGCCTCAACGTCTTCATCGCTGTGGTGGGCATCTCCGCGGGCCCGGGTTTCATCGCCGGCTTGCAGAAGCTTGGCATCAGCCTTCTCCTGTGGGGCATCCTTGCGACCTCGATCCCGCTGGCCGTTAGCATGCTCCTCGCCAAGTTCGTGTTCCGCTTCCACCCGGCGATCCTGCTCGGCGCCTGCGCAGGCGCGCGTGCCACCACGGCAGCGCTGGGCATGATCTGCGATGGCGCCAAGAGCCAGGTCCCTGGGTTGGGGTACACGGTGCCCTATGCCGTCGGCAATACACTGCTGACGATCTCGGGCATGGTGGTCATCATGATCCTGTCGTGAGGCAGATGGCACTGATGCCGTTGAAAGCTAATCATGCCTCAGTCAAACGGAGTTGCACTGGGATATCCGCCAACAGGCGTCCTTGGTCCTGGAGACGGTTGCCTCGCGCGCCCTTCGTCCGTGGCCGAGGCAATTGAACGAATCGCCAAGGGCCACAATATGCCGAAGGAAGTTATTCAACGGGAATTCCGGGATTGCCTGGGGCGCACTTTTGATCGATGCAAAAGTTCCGAACTATATTCTGCTGCTGGCGGAGAAGAGAGTCACAGAAGCACTTCGACAAAGACGGGGCCATGCGTCACGACCCGTCCATTTCATAGCATCATCGGGCTGTTCCGGGTCCGCACGTCATATTGGCACGGGGGGCGCTGCCCATCGTCTCACGGTCCGTAGTTCTACGTGGTGATGAAGTTGCTGGCAGGGGTCAGATTGCGGTCCGGCAACCGGCGAATATGGACAGCTACGCACCGTTAACCCCGCGCAGCGGGCCTACGTTGTCGGTTCAGCATGCATAGGAATGATTGTGGTAGTCGCACGCTGAACCTCATCGATCATCGTCTCCAGTTCTGTGCTAGCGCGCCAAACGAACCGCCAAGGCCCTGTGCGATCGGCTGTTTCCGCGCGCCTCGCTTGGGCACGAGTGCAATCGATCGATCCGGCCGGGAATCCTGGCCCTCACCGCATTGCTATTCCGTCGGCTCTGGCGCCGCCTTGATGATCTCCTCCAGTTGTTCGCTCATTGGAATGCCCAGCCGCTCACCGGTCGGCAACCGGTTCAGGAACCACTGCTTGTACAGGCGGTCGAGTTCGCCAGACGTGCTCAGCTTGCGCACGGCCTTGTCGACGACGGCGGCGAATTCCGGGTCGCCCTTGCGCAGCATGATGCCGTAGGGGTCGTAGGAGAGAAACTCGCGGGTAACGTCRTACTGGCTGCGCGTGCCGTACTTGGCCAGGAAGCCATACAGCAGAATATCGTCGCCCGCATAGGCGTCGGCGCCGCGATGCCGCAGGACCTCGAAAGCGTCGGCATGGTCGCGAGCGCGGATGATCTTCAGGCCGAGATTGAAGCGCGTGGACAATTGCTCGATGGCGTCCACGTTGGTCGTGCCAGCCGTAGCAACCACCGTCTTGCCCTTCAGGTCGCGGAACGACTTGATCGGCGAACCGTGCGGCACCATCAGTTTGGTCCCCGCCAGGAAGATCACGGGCGAGAACGCGACGCGCTGCTGCCGCTCGGCGTTGCGTGTCGTGGAGCCGCACTCGAGATCGATCTTGCCGGAAACAATCGCATCGAAGCGGCTCTCGGACGTCACCGGCACCCACTTGATCGTCAGGTCGCGGCCGACCTCTTCCCCCGCGGCCTCGACGATCGACGCGCAGATGTCGATTGAATACCCGATCGGCCTGCCGATCTGGTTCAGGTAGGAAAACGGCAATGAGGATTCCCGGTAGCCGATGATGAGAGCACCCGTTTCCCTTGCCTTCTTCAAAGTTCCGGACAGCGCGAAAGGCTCCTGCGCCCCGATGGAGGCGGCGGCTGCCGCCAGGCACATGGCCATCGAGATCCGCAGCACCATATGGACGGGCCGGGCTCGCCGGCGTGCTTGTTGGGAGTGCATGCGTCGGTCCTGGGTGTCGCGCGCCGCGCCGCCTATGCTTGCGCGGCGTCTGGCTTGTGCAAGGGCACCGCCCCGTCGGCGGTATCGCTTTCGCCTCCCTCGTCCAGCGTGGGTCCGCTCGACAACTGACCTTCCCATTTGGCCACCACGGCTGCCGCAATCGAATTTCCCACCGCGTTGGTGGCCGAGCGGCCCATGTCCAGGAATTGGTCCACCCCCATGATCAGCAGCAGGCCGGCCTCTGGCAGACTGAACTGGTTCAGCGTGGCCGCGATGACCACCAGCGATGCGCGCGGCACGCCGGCCATGCCTTTCGAGGTCAGCATCAGCAGCAAAAGCATGGTGATCTGGGTGCCCAAGGGCAGGTGGATGTCATAGGCCTGCGAGATGAACAGTACGGCGAACGTGCAGTACATCATCGAACCGTCCAGGTTGAAGGAGTAGCCCATTGGCAGCACAAAACTCGAGATCTTGCGGTCGACACCGAATTTGTCGAGGGCTTCCAGCAGCTTGGGATAGGCGGCTTCCGAGCTTGCGGTCGAGAATGCCAGCAGGAACGGCTCGCGAATCAGGCGGACCAGCACCAGGGCCCGCTTGCCCAGGAACGCGATCCCCGCCAGGACGAGCAGTGACCACAGCACCAGCAATGACAAGTAGAAGCCGCCCATGAACTTGGCAAACGTCACGAGGATCGCCAGGCCTTGCGTGGTGATCGTCGACGCGATGGCGGCAAACACGGCCGCCGGCGCCAGCCACATCACCGCACTCGTGATCTTCAGCATCACCTGGACCAGATCCTCGATGACGCCGGCCATGCGCTTGCCCTTTTCGCCAAGCGTCGACAGCGCGGTCCCGAAGAAGATCGAGAAGACCAGGATCTGCAGGATTTCGTTGTTTGCCATGGCCTCCGCCGCCGAGCGGGGAACCAGGTGGATGACGAAGTCCTTCAGTGTGAAGGCATTGGTTTTGAGGCTGGTGGCGGTGCCAACCTCGGGCAACGGCAGTCCGAGGTTGTGGCCCGGTTGCAGCATCGTTGCCATGATCAGGCCGAGGGTCAGCGAGACGAGCGATGCGGTGATGAACCAACCCATCGCCTTGACGCCGACGCGCCCCACAGTGCTGGCATCCCCCATATGGGCGATGCCCATCACCAGCGTGGAGAAGACCAGCGGGGCGATGATCATCTTGATTAGTCGCAGGAAGACATCGGTGATGATCGAGAAATAGCCGGCAACGTCCTTCGCGGCCTTGGGATCCGGGAAGGCAATATTGCAGGCGTAGCCGACCACGCCGCCAAGTACCATCGCGATGASGATGTAGGTGGTGATATGGAGATGTTTTCCCATGGCCGGCCCCTGGCGGTTGCAGAGCGATCTTGTGCATGGCAGGCGCTGGCCGCTCGCCCCGCATTTCGACCTGGCTGACTCGGCACTGACCACGTGCTTGATGCAACTCTTCAGCGGCGGGAAATGGTCCGAAATTCGGTTCCAGCTACTCGAAATGCGGTGGTCTGCACGTAAGTAACGATAGGCGCTCGCACCGATGATGTGCAAGCCAGAGATCATGTGCCAGATCACAAAACTGGCGCGGCAGATGTCCTGAGGCGCCTGCATGCCGTCCGGCGGGCGGCCGGCGCTGCCATCCCGTTGACCTGGATCAACCCGCCCCCCCGTCTGTCTCCTAATCTTTCACAGAGATATCGAAATCCGGTGGATTCCCGATCAAGGCAGTCTGAAATGCCTTCGCGGGATTGCGGAGTGCCATTGGCCTTGTCGGCGTACAGCCAGGGCCGCGCGAAGCGATGGCTTGTGCGTGTTTAGCGGGTATTGAATGCCACCACCACGGTACCTTTGATTTGCGGATTCCTGAGGAGAACAGGATGATCATGCATCTGAATTTCCGCACTGTGATGGCAGCGGTGTGCACGACGCTGGTGATCGCATCGGGCCCTGCCCGTGGCGACGAAATCCCGCTGATCACCGGCAAGCATTGGATCGAGTCATCGGAGCAGGCGAAGAAGGCTTACCTCATTGGCATCGCCAATGTCATCCAGGTTGATATCGCGTATCGCGCTCAGGTGGGCAATTCACCACCAGACACGCAAAGCGTCATTCCTCGCCTGGCGAAGGGGCTGCAGGGCCAGACACTCGAAACGGTGCGGGAAGGACTGGATCGGTGGTACGCCACGCATTCCGATCGGCTTCAGCGGCCGGTTATCGAAACGATCTGGTTCGAAATGGTCGTTCCCGGACTTCAGCGCAACAAGTAGGTGAAACGCATGAAATCACTCGGACTGATCGGTGCAACGCTTGCCCTAGTCGGCATTGTCGGGTGCACGAACATGACGCCGCAACAACAAGGGACGATGTCGGGCGCGGGCGTGGGCGCGTTGGCCGGCGCAGGCATCGCCGCCATCGCGGGCGGGAGCGCCTGGACCGGTGCCGCGGTAGGCGCTGTCGCTGGCGGTGTCGCGGGCAACATCAAGGGAGGCAAGCAGCAGTAAGGCGCGTCCGCCGCTTCGCTGCAAGACCGGGCATGGAGACTTGCCTCATCCTCCGGCCCTGGCTTGAGCACGGAGCGGCTGGCGCAAACCTGAAAATGGGGAGTGCCACATGTCCAAGAATAGGAAGGGAAAGAGCGAGAGTGCCGCACCTCAAACCGGGACGCGTTACTTGTCGGCCGATGATCGCGCCACCGAAGGGCGGGCACTGCGCGACACGGTGCCGCGCGCATCGCATGCTGGATGGACGGCGCCCAAGGATCGCCGCGACCCGATTGAACTCCTGATCGAATCCAATGAGGGCCGCATCCTGAGCCTGACCCCGATCCGCTTCGGGCGCATGGCGGCTTCGCCATTCGCGTTCTATCGCGGCGCGGCCGTACTGATGGCAGCCGACCTTGCCAGCACCCCGACGAGCGGGATCCGGGTGCAGGCGTGCGGCGATGCGCACCTGATGAACTTCGGCGGCTTCGCGACGCCCGAGCGCAACGTGATTTTCGACGTCAACGATCTCGACGAGACACTGCCGGCCCCTTTCGAGTGGGACCTGAAGCGGCTTGCAGCCAGCGTGGTCGTGGCGGCGCAACATCTGGAGCTGCCCCGCAGCGACGCGGGACGCGTGGCCACGGATCTCGTGCGCGAATACCGCGAGCGGATGGACAATTTCGCCGGGATGCGGGCGCTCGACGTCTGGTACAACAGGATCGACCTGCAAAAGTATGAAGACCGGACGGGCAATCCGGCTGTCGTGGCGGCGACTCGCAAGCGCTTGGAGGAGCGGCTCGAATCGGAGCGGCGCAAGACGGTGCCTGACCATCTGTATCCGAAGCTCGTCTCGGAGGAAGGGGTCAAGCCCAGGATCAAGGATGAACCCCCCCTGATTTTCCATCCGACGGAAGAACAGGCTCCCGGTCTCGGGGCAGGGTACACGGAAGCCATTGCCTCGTATCGGGAGAGCTTGCCCGAGCATGTCCGGACATTGTTCGACCGCTTCCACTACGTCGACCTGGCCCTCAAGGTCGTCGGCGTGGGAAGCGTTGGCACGATGTGCGCAGTGGGACTGTTCATGGCGGCGGACAATGACCCGCTGTTCCTGCAAGTGAAGGAGGCGAAGGCCTCCGTGCTCGAGCCCTATGCGGGCAAGAGCCTGCACGCCAATCATGGCCAGCGCGTCATCGTGGGACAGCGCCTCATGCAGTCGGCCAGCGATGTGTTCCTTGGATGGACCCGAGGCGTGAACGGCCGCGAATTCTATGTCCGCCAGCTTCGCGACATGAAGTTGTCCGCGGTTATCGAGGACTGGGATACAGGGTTGTTGCGGCAATACGCGCGGATGTGCGCGCATGCCCTGGCTCGCGCGCATGCCCGCTCCGGCGATGCCGCGGTGATCGCCGGATACATGGGTTCCGGGCAATCCTTCGACGACGCTGTGGGCGAATTTGCGACCGAGTATGCCTCCCAGAACCGAAGCGACTATCGGGCGTTCCTCAGTGCAATCAGAGAGGGCCGGATCACGGTGATGGTCGAAGACTAGGCAGGAACGCTGCCGGGGATTTCCGGGGAACTGCTCTCGGCGTGGAGAGGCCAACAATGAACGCTCGCGTCTCGGAGCCCGGCGCCGCCCGGGATTCGCCCCTGACTACGCAAGACTTCTCGCTCGTCCTGGGCGGGCCACTCTTCCAGCTTCTGCGTAAGGCACACCTGGCCGATGACGCGTTGCAGCTGGTGCACCAGCGCATCATCGTCATGTCCTTGTTCGCCTGGCTACCGCTCCTGGTGCTGTCAGCGGCTGAGGGACAGCTGCTGGGCGGCCGAGTGACCTTGCCTTTTCTGCTGGACATCGAAGCGCATGCGCGCTTCCTGCTGGTGATGCCGCTGTTGATCGCTTCAGAGCTGGTGGTGCACCTTCGCATGCGGCCGGTGGCGAGGCTGTTCATAGAGCGCAAGCTGATTCCCGAAAACGCCTCGATGCGATTCGAGGCGGCTATCGCGTCGGCGTTCCGGCTGCGGAATTCCGTGCTCACCGAGTTGCTCCTGATCGGCATCGTGTATGGCGTCGGCATCCTCGTCATCTGGCGGCACTACACGGCGCTCGACGCCGCCACATGGTACGTGACATCGTCCGCCGAAGGCTCGAGACTCTCGCTTGCCGGCATGTGGTATGGCTACGTGAGCCTGCCTGTCTTCCAGTTCCTGTTGTGTCGCKGGTACTTCAGGCTCCTTGTCTGGATCCGTTTTCTCTGGCAGGTGTCACGCATCAAGTTGATCCTGATTCCCATGCATCCGGACCGCGTCGGCGGCCTGGGATTTCTCGCCCAGGCGGTCCATGCCTTCGCGCTGCTTGCCATGGCGCACGGCGTGCTGCTGGCTGGGCAACTCGCCAACCGCATCTTCTATCTCGGGGCCACGCTGCCTGAGTACAAGGTACAGATCGCGGTCATGGTCATTTTCCTGCTGTGCCTTGTACTTGGCCCGTTGCTGGTGTTTTCGCCTCAGCTGGCGGAGGCGAAGCGCACGGGCCTGCGTGAATACGGCACGCTGGCGGAGCGCTACGTACGCGAGTTCGATGCCAAGTGGCTACGCGGAGGAGCCGCTCCCGATGAATCGCTTGTGGGTAGCGGCGATATCCAGTCCCTCGCGGATCTGGGCAACAGCTTCGACGTTGTGCGGACGATGCGCATTGCCCCGATTACGCGAGAATCCGTCATGCAGGTCGCCGTGGCCACCCTTTTGCCGGTCCTGCCGCTGGCGCTGACCATGATGCCGTTGGAAGCGCTGCTCAAGATGATGTTCGGCCTGTTGTTCTAGGCGACCGTTCCCCGTCCGGCATTGCCACCCTCCTGGGAGCGGTAGCGTGCGATGGTCTGTTATTCCCGCTCAACCGCGCCTGGAAAAACCGGCCGGCATCGGCTGCGTGCTCAAGGCGATGACAAGCCTGCTGCTGGTACATCCGGCGAGCCAACGCACGGGGCCGGGTCCTTGATATCATCCGTCGCATGCTGCCCGATATCCTCATCCCCCACACCGAATACGAAATCACCGCGATCCGCGCGCAAGGCGCCGGCGGGCAGAACATCAACAAGGTCTCCAACGCGGTTCACCTGCGTTTCGATGTTCGCGCATCGTCTCTGGAAGAGGGGCACAAGGCGCGGCTGCTGCAGCTTCACGATCACCGCATCACGCGCGACGGCGTGGTGGTGATCAAGGCGCAACAGCACCGCAGCCTGGAGATGAACCGCGAGGAAGCCGTGCAGCGTTTGCACGACCTGGTGCGCAGCGTGGCCACGCCGCCGCGCGCGCGCCGTCCCACGCGGCCAACCTACGGGTCCAAGATGCGGCGCCTGGAAGGCAAGAGCCAGCGCAGCCAGGTCAAGGCACAGCGCGGCAAAGTCGTGGACTGAGCGCCAACGCCACGTCACATCGCGCATTCGCCGCGCGTACCCGTCCCCGCGCCCGCGTATCCCGCCGCCCCCTTATTGGTGGCGCTTCGTGACGCGGTTCGCGAACGCGGCCGCGTCCGCCAGTGCGCGCCGCGCTTCCGGCAGGAAGGGATGGTAGAGCTGCCAGACATGCGGCACGCCGTGCCAGACGTGCAGCTCGGCCGCGCCGCCGGCCGCCCTGGCGCGTTCCACCAGCCGGCGCGAATCGTCGAGCAGCACTTCCTTGTCGCTGGCCTGCACATAGAGCGGCGGCAGCGCCGCCAGCGCGGCCGGGTCGGCGTAGAGGGGCGAGACCAGCGGGTCGGTGGCGGCGGTGTCGCCCAGGTACAGGCGCGCAGCGCGGGCGATCGACTCACCGTGGAACATGACGTCGTGGCGCTCGTTGCTGCGCAAGGTTTCGCCGGTAGCCGCCAGGTCCGTCCACGGCGAGAAGAGCAGCGCCCCCGCGGGCAGCGCCGTGCCGCGCGCCTGTAGCGCGAGCAACGTCGCCAGCGCCAGCCCGCCGCCGGCGGAATCGCCGGCAATCACGATGTTGCGTGGCGCAATACCGAGTGCGAGCAGCGCCGAGTAGGCATCGACGGCATCGTCCAGCGCGGCGGGGAAGGGATGCTCGGGCGCCAGCCGGTAGTCCAGCGAGAACACCGGCATGCCGGTCCCGCGCGCCAGTGCCAGCGTCAGCGGACGGTGCGTCTGCGGCGTGCAGAAGTAGTAGYCGCCGCCGTGCAGGTAGAACAGCGTGGGGACATCGGCGTGCGCGGCGGCGCCATCGCGGCGCGTCCATTCGCCCGGCAACGCGGCCGCCTCGGAGCGTTCGATGCGCCAGCCCGCCGGCACGCGCGCGTTCTGCCCGAACTGCGCCATCGCGCGGCGGGTGCCGGCCACGTCGATCTGCGCCGGCGGCGCGCCGCGCTTCAGGCGCTTTCTCAATCCGTAAGACAGCAACAGGTTCTGCAGGCTCATCGGGCTCCTCGCTCGGTGGTCAGGACTCGGTGTGGAGGCTTGCGGCGTTCAGTGCGGCCGGCGCTCCGGCGGCTTGCGTTTGCGCGCCGGGGCGGGTGCCGGTTGTGCCTGGCTTTGCTCGCGCTCTTGCGCCCGCTGCTGTTCGGCGGCGCCGCGCAGCAGCCAGCCGATCAACTGCCTGGATTGCTGGATGCGCTGGCGCCGGCCCTTGGCGCTGTCTTCGAGATAATCCGTCGACAAGTGGAACAGGTAGGACACCACGTAGCCGCACAGGTCGTCGATGACCGGGCGGGACAGCCCGGGGCACAACGCCAGCCGCTCGATGTCTTCCGCCATTTCGGCGGCGATGTCCGCCAGCAACTGGCGCACCGCGTCGCGCAGCGCGGGTTGGGGGCCGGTGCTGCCGCACACACCGACAAAGAAGGCGTCGGGGTGGGCGTCGGCGTAGGCGAAGAATGCGTCGCAGGCACGCGTGGCGACTTCGCCGGGATTGTCGCGCGCCACGGCCCAGCGCACCGCGCGCAGCATGGGCCGCAACTCGTTGCTGACCTCGGCCACCGCGGTCAGCGCCAGGTCTTCCATATCGCGGAAGTGGCGATAGAACGTGTTGGGGTTGAGCCCCGCCTCGCGCGCCAGTTCGCGCAGGCCCAGGCCGGCGAAGCTGCGCCTGGCCGCGGCCAGGCGCAGCGCCGCGTCGATCAGTTTGCGTTTGCCGCCGGCAACGTCTTCCATGGTCACAGCCAAAAAGTTAATGCCGGGATACCCCGGCGTGGTCATGCTTCGGTTTGGAATTGACACTCGGTCTACATTCGTCTACTTTGCTGCAAAAGTAGACGAATGTCTACGCCGACTTGCGGGGGCAGCGATGCACCCCGCAAGAAAATAACGAACAAGAGACACAAGGCGGCCGCGTGCCCCTTGGCCCAATCCTGGCGATCCGCTCGCCGACTACCACCAGGTGAACCGACCATGCAGCGCGACTCCGCTCCCGCCGTGCCCGCCGCAACCCTGTCCGCCGCGCCGGCCGTGTCCGCCCTCGCGCCGATTCCGTGCGACGCCGGCTGGCCGCTGGTCGGCAACCTGCTGCAAGTCACGCCCGGCAAGGTCGCGCAGCATCTGCTGGCACGCAGCCGCCATTTCGGTGGCATCTTCGAACTTGATTTCGCCGGGCGCCGCGTGGCGTTCGTCAGCGATGCCGCGCTGGCGGGCGAGCTGTCGGACGGGCAGCGCTTTCGCAAGATCGTCGGGCCGCCGCTGTCCTACCTGCGCGACCTGGCAGGCGACGGCCTGTTCACCGCGCACGGGGAGGAAGAGAACTGGGGACGCGCCCACCGCATCCTGATGCCGGCGTTCAGCCAGCGCGCGATGAAAGGCTACTTCGACGTGATGCTGCGCGTGGCCAACCGCCTGGTCGACAAATGGGACCGCCAGGGCGCCGACACCGACATCGCGATCGCCGACGACATGACCCGGCTCACGCTGGACACCATCGCGCTGTCGGGTTTCGGCTATGACTTCGATTCATTCTCGCGCGAGCAGCTCCACCCCTTTATCGATGCGATGGTCGGCGCGCTGGAAGAGGCCATGGGCAAGCTGACCCGCTTCGCGCTGCAGGACAAGTTCATGCACGCGGCGCACCGCAAGTTCGCCGAGGACATCCGCTACATGCGCGAGCTGGTGGACGAGGTGGTGAGGCAACGCCGCGCCGCGGCCGGGAAGGATGCCGGCCAGCCGCCGGCGCACGACCTGCTCAACCTGATGCTGGACGCGCGCGATCCCGACACCGACCAGCGCCTGGACGATGTGAATATCCGCAATCAGGTCATCACCTTCCTGATCGCAGGGCACGAGACCACCAGCGGCTTGCTGACCTTCGCGCTGTACGAACTGCTGCGTAATCCCGGCGTGCTGGCGCAGGCCTATGCCGAAGTGGATGCCGTGCTGCCGGGAGATGCACCGCCGGTCTATGCCGACCTTGCCAGGCTCCAGGTGATCGACCGCGTGCTCAAGGAAACACTGCGCCTGTGGCCCACCGCGCCCGCTTTTGCGGTGGCGCCGTTCGAGGACACCGTGATCGGGGGGCGCTACCTGATCCACAAGAACCGCCGCGTTTCGGTGGTGCTCACCGCGCTGCACCGCGACCCCAAGGTGTGGGCCGATCCCGAACGCTTCGACATCGACCGCTTCCTGCCGGAGCACGAAGCCAGGCTCCATCCGCACGCCTACAAGCCGTTCGGCAATGGCGAGCGCGCCTGCATCGGGCGCCAGTTCGCGCTCACCGAGGCCAAGCTGGCGCTGGCGCTGATGCTGCGCAACTTCCAGTTCAGCGATCCGCACGACTACCAGTTCCGCATCAAGGAAACGCTGACCCTGAAGCCGGATGCGTTCACGTTGAGGGCGCGCAGGCGCCGACCGCATGAGCGCATCGCCGCCGCCGCGGCGGCCGGCGCGGCCAGCGTCCAGTCGCAACGCCCGGCGGTGCGGGGCAATGGCCAGGCCCTTGCCGTACTGTGCGGGTCGAGCCTGGGCACCGCGCGCGAACTGGCCGAGCAGATCCACGCCGGTGCGCTGGCGGCCGGCTTCCATGCCACGCTGCGCGACCTGGATGACGCGATTGGCGCGCTGCCCGCCGAAGGCCTGGCGGTGATCGTGGCGGCCACCTACAATGGCCGCGCGCCCGATTCGGCGCGGCGCTTCGAGGCCATGCTCGACGGCGCGGCTGTGGATAACTATCGCGCCGGAGACCTGCGCTTTGCCGTGCTCGGCTGCGGCAATTCGCAGTGGGCCACCTATCAGGCATTCCCCAAACGCCTGCACGACTTCTTCGGCGCTGCCGGCGCCACGCCATTGCTCGCGCGCGGTGAAGCCGACGGCAACGGCGATTTCGACCAGGCGGCGGAGTCGTGGCTCGCCGGGCTGTGGCAATCGCTGCAGGCGCTGCGTGTGGAGCAGGGCGCGGCGCCCGATGCGGCGGGCGCGAGCCACATCGAAGTGCGCCTGCGCGATATCGCCACGATCCGCGCCGGCACGCTGCCGCCGTCGACGCAGGCCTTCACGGTGCTGGCCAACACCGAACTGGTGAACGATCCTGCCGGCCTGTGGGACTTTGCGCAGGAAGCGCCGCGCACTTCCACGCGCGATATCCGGCTGCGCCTGCCCGAAGGCGCGAGCTATGCCACCGGCGATCATCTCGCGGTCTATCCGCAGAACCATCCGGCCACCGTACGCGACCTGTGCGAGCGGCTCGATCTCGATCCGGAGGCCATGGTGACGCTGTCCGCCGCGCATGCATCCGCCGCGCGCGGCCTGCCGCTGGAGGAGGCGCTGCCCTTGCGCGCGCTGCTGACACATTTCATCGAACTGCAGGACGTGGTGTCGCGCCAGACGCTGCGCACGCTGGTGCAATACACGCGCTGCCCGTTCACGCGCGCGGCGCTGGAACGGCTCGGGTCGGACCATGCGGAAGACGGCTACGCCGCGCGCGTCGCCGCGCAGCGGCTGGGGCTGGTGGACGTGCTGGTGAGCCATCCCGCGATCGCGCTGACGCTGCCGGGCTTGCTGGCCTGCACGGTGCCGATGCGCCCGCGCTTCTACTCTATCGCCTCGTCGCCGGCGGTATCGCCCGACGTGGCGACGATCACCGTCGGCATGGTGTTGTCGGCGGCATTGTCGGGCCGCGGCCTGTTCCGCGGCGTGGCATCCACCTGGCTGCAGGGACTCGCGCCGGGCGCCGTGGTGGCGGCGGCGATCCGTACGCCCAATCCGGCCTTCGCGCCCGATCCCGATCCGGCGCGGCCGATGATCCTGGTCGGGCCAGGCACCGGCATCGCGCCGTTCCGCGGATTCCTGGAAGAGCGCGCGGCGCAAATGGCAGCTGGCCAGGCGGTGGCAGCCAGCCGTCTCTACTACGGCTGCCGCCATCCGGAGCACGACTGGCTCTACCGCGACGATGTGGCGCGCTGGCAGGCCGGGGGCGTGGTGCAGGCGCATGCCGCCTATTCCACCGCCGGCGCGCCGGACCAGCGCTATGTGCAGCATCTGCTATGGCGCGATCGCGAAACCGTGTGGGCGATGCTGCAGGACGGCGCCACGATCTACGTGTGCGGCGATGGCCGGCTGATGGCGCCGGCGGTGCGCCGCACGCTGATCGAGATCGCCGCGCAGCAGGGCGGCATGAGCAAGGCCGCGGCGTCCGACCGGCTTGCGGCGATGGTGGCGCAGGGGCAGTACCGGCAGGACGTGTTCAACTAGCCGGCCAGGTGCCGTCTCGCCTTCGCGCTGGTTGGCAGAAATCTGCGGATCATTGTCAGCCGCCACGGCGCCATATTCCTTACGCTCGGTGTCATCCCCACCGCCCTTACACCGGAGCGCCCGATGGCACGTCCCGCGATGTCCCAGGCCCGGGTCCTGGCAATCTGCCAGGCCCTGTTTACCTCGGCCCTGTCCGTCGATCTGACGCTGACCGGGCTGGTCGGCTACACGCTCGCGCCTGACAAGGCGCTTGCCACGCTGCCGTTTGCGCTGATCACCGTCGCATCGGCCCTCACCGCCATCGCCGCCGCCTTCCTGATCGAGCGGCTGGGCCGCCGCGCGGCATTCAGCCTCGGCGGGCTGGCGTGCTGCGCCGGCGGGCTGGTGTCCGTGTGGGCGATCGCGCACCATGACTTCGCCGCCTTCTGCGTGGGTACCGCGCTGGTCGGCGTGTTCCAGGCCTTCGCGCGCTTCTACCGGCTGGCCGCCGCCGATGCCGCCGCGCCTGCCGACAAGCCGCGCGCGATCTCCACGGTGCTGACCGGCGGCGTGGTGGCGGCCGTGTGCGGCCCCGCCATCGCGGCGTGGAGCAGCAACCTGATGGTGGCGCAGCCCTTCGCGGGCTCCTACGCGGTGGTGTCGGTGTTCGGTCTCGCCACGGTTCTGCTGCTGGTTTTCGGCTACCGGGAGCCGCCCGCCCAAGCCGCCGCCGCGGTAGCCGCCGGGCACGGCGACACGGCACTCCCCGCGCGCCCGCTGGCCGAGATCGCGCGCCAGCCGGTCTTCCTCGCGGCCTTCGCCAACAACGGCATCGGCAATGCGGTGATGATGTTCGTGATGACCGCCACGCCGATCGCCGCGGTGGCGTGCAGCCACACCATCAAGCAGGGCGCGCAGATCATCGAGTGGCACCTCGTCGGGATGTACGCGCCATCCTTCTTCTCCGGCTGGCTGCTGCAGCGCTTTGGCCGCGGGCCGATGCTGATGTGCGGCATCGCGCTCGCTGCGATGGGTTCGCTGGTGGCCCTGGCGTCGACAGCACTGCCGGCCTTCTACGTCGCATTGCTGTGCCTGGGCGTTGGCTGGAATTTCATGTTTGTCGGCGGCACCACCTTGCTGGCGGAGAGCTACCGGCCCGCGGAGCGCGCGCGTACCCAGGCGCTGGCCGAATTCTCGGCCGCCGCGCTGACCGCGCTGGCCACGCTTGCCGCCGGCCAGGTGCTATACCGCCATGGCTGGCAGGCGGTCAACCTGGCGGTGCTGCCCGCGTTGGGGGTGGCGCTGCTGGTCACGCTGGGCTGGCAACGGCAAGCGCCACGCGCGGCGGCGCTGGCGGGGTGACGGCCGGCGCCAGTATGATCGGCGGCTGGCACGCATACACACTCTCGTCGAGACCATCATCCATGCCATCCAGCCCTCCCTTGCCATCCGACCCGCCGCGCATCGTGGTGCTGGTCGCGCCGGACCCCGCGCAGGAGCTTGACGTCACCGGCCCCAGCGCCGTGTTCGGCCATGCCAACCGGCTCGACGGACGGCGCTCGCCCGCCTACGAGATCCGCATCGCCAGCGTGCGCGACGACGGCCTGGTGTGCACCGAGAGCGGCATCCGGCTGCTGGCGGATGCGCCGTATCACCGCATCGGCGAGATGCTGTCAGGCCCAATCGATACCTTGCTGATCGCCGGCGGCTCGGGCCATGCGGCGGCGGCCGAGGACGAGCGGCTGATCGGCTGGATCCGCGAGCAGGCGCCGCGCGTGCGCCGCCTGGGCGCGGTCTGCACCGGCGCTTTCGTGCTGGCGCGCACCGGCCTGCTCGACAGCCATCGCGCCACCACCCACTGGCGCCACGCCGCGCGCCTGGCGCAGCGCCATCCGCTGGTGCAGGTGGACCCGGACCCGATCTGGATTCGCGCCGGCCAGTTGTACACATCGGCCGGCGTCACCGCGGGCATGGACCTGGCGCTGGCGCTGGTGGAGGACGATCTAGGCCACGCCGCATCGCTGGCTGTCGCGCGCGAGCTGGTGCTGTTCCTGCGCCGGCCCGGCAGCCAGGCGCAGTTCTCCACCTTGCTGCAGGCGCAGAGCGCGCAGAGTCCGGAATTACGTGAATTGCAGGGCTGGATGGCGGAGCACCTGGCGCGCGACCTGTCGGTGCCCGTGCTGGCGGAGCGCGTGGCGATGAGCCCGCGCAACTTCGCGCGCGTGTTCGCGCGGCAGGTCGGCGAGACACCGGCGCGCTACGTCGAGCGGCTGCGGGTGGAGGCGGTGCGGCGCATGCTGGAAGAGGACGGGCGGCGGCTGGAAGGCATCGCCCATGCCACCGGCTTTGCCAATGCCGACGTCATGCGGCAGGCGTTCCAGCGGCATGTGCAGACCACGCCGGAGCGGTACCGGGCGGCGTTCAGGACCAGGCCGGCGGAGCGGGGGGAGGTTGCGTAGCGGTGGCTTCCCCCCTCTCCCACCAAGTGGCAGAGGGGGCGGACGAAAGGCGCTTAGCCCTTGGCCTGCAACGCAGCAATCCGCTCCTCGATCGGCGGGTGGCTGGAGAACAGCGACAGCCATGACTTGCCGCCGGCGATCCCCATGGCCTGCATGTTCTGCGGCAGGCCGTCCGGCTCCAGTCCGCCCAGGCGGCGCAGCGCCGCCACCATCGGCGTCGGGCTGCCCATCAGCCTGGCCGCGCCGGCATCGGCACGGTATTCGCGGTGGCGCGAGAAGGTAGCCACGATGATGCTGGCCAGGATGCCGAACACGATCTCGCACACCACCACCGTGATCATGTAGCCGATGCCGGGGCCGCTCGATTCCTCATCGTTCTTGCGCAGCATCGAATCCACGAAGTAGCCCACCACGCGCGCCAGGAAGATCACGAAGGTGTTGACCACGCCCTGGATCAGCGTGAGCGTGACCATGTCGCCGTTGGCGATGTGGGCCACCTCATGCGCCAGCACGGCTTCCACTTCGTCATGCGACATGGTCTGCAGCAGGCCGGTGGAGACCGCCACCAGCGAGTTCTTCTTGGTGGCGCCGGTGGCGAAGGCGTTGGCCTCGCCTTCATAGATGGCGACTTCCGGCATCGGCAGGCCGGCGCGGTCGGCCAGTTTCTGCACGGTCTGCACCAGCCATAGTTCGGTGCTGTTGCCGGGGTGGGTGATGACCTGCGCGCCGGTGGACCACTTGGCGATGGTCTTGGACATCAGCAGCGAAATAAAGGAGCCACCGAAGCCCATCAGCGCGGCAAAGACCAGCAGCATGCCGAGGTTGAGCCCGTTGCTGGTCAGGAAGCGGTTCACGCCCAGCAGGCTGGCGGTGAAGCTGAGGACAAGCATGACGGCGAGGTTGGTCGCCAGGAATAGGAGGACGCGTTTCATGTTTTGATGTGAGGAAGTGATCGATACAGTGGGGAAACCAGGCGCGCGCATTGCGGTCATCGCGGGCACGCCGGGTGCTCACGGCCAACGGAAAAATCGCAAGGGCGAACAACGAGTGCGCGCAAGACCAGCTTGCGCGCGGGGAGAGCATCAGGCGCTGGGTGGGCGCTGCTGGAGAGGAAGGTCGGGGTCGGGCAATGCGCCGGCGCGGTGTGTGGGCGCGCCGCTACCGGCGAGCCCGGCGACAAAGCGCAGGGGCGAGGCCGGCAACAGGGATTCGGCCAGGTCGGCGCCGGGCTGCGAAGGATCGCCAAGATCAGCGGAGCCCGGGGCTTCGTCGGGATCCGCCGCGATGCTGGCAGCGGCCGCGTCGGCGCGATCCCGGTTATCTACAGCGGCGTATGCGGCATCTTGTGCCGCCTGCGCCGCCGCGCCGCACGAATCCGGCTGCGCCCAGCCATGCGACGCCGCGTTGCCGACCGCGCACACGCCCGCGCCTGCCCAGCTCTGGAAGGGCATGACGGCAAGCATCAGAAGCAGCAGCAGGAAGCGGATGGCGCGCACAAATAGATTGGTTTGGGATCGCTCGATATGGGGATTCGACACGAATCCGTGGCGAGAATTCTACAGGATGCGGCATTGCCACATGTAGTACCGCAAGCATCACATCCGGACACTTAGCCGAGGATTTTTTGCGCGGCGCGGGTTCCCCACCAGGCCGCTTCCTCGAACACTGAAACGCCGGACAGGTCGGCGTGGGCGAACAGGACGCGCCCATCGGCAGCGCGCAGCGCCGCTGCGCCTGCGTTGCCGAGAAAGCCGGTGCGCGGCGAGGCCATGGCATGCCCGCGCACGGTGATCTCCACCGCGTCGGCGTGGCGCCAGAAGGCGCGCCCGTAAGCCGTGCGCAGGTCGGTGGTGGCATAGTCCATCAGTTCGGCGGGGCTGGCCTCCGCCAGCCAGCGGCGGGTGTCGGCGAGCGGGCGCGGTGCCGCGCCCGGGTCGGCGGCAGCGTCGAGCGGGCAGTAGGCGGTGAACACCGTGGCCGCCGGCATCGCTTGCCGGATCAGCTGATGGGTGCTCACCACATAGCCCAGCCCGCGCCCGCCGTGCACCACGTTGTCCCAGGCCAGCGGTACGCCGGCTGCCTCCGGCGGGAAGCCGCGCAGGCGGAAGCTCGACACCATCCACGACGCGCTGGGCGGCAGGTGGCGCGCCGGGTCGAATCCGAATTCACGCAGCGGCGCCACACGGGCGGCCACATGCAGCGGCATGGCGCAGATCACGCGGCGCGCACGGATGCGGTAGAGGCGCGGCGGCCGGGCGCCCACGCCGTCCGGCCACCAGGCGCACAGTACCGAGACCTCCCGGCCTTGCTCCCGTACCTGCAAGGCCATGCCGGGGCGGCGCCAGGGCTGCGCGCTGGCCTGTTGCCCCGCGCCGCGGTGCGCATCGATCCGCGCCGAGAGCCGCGTCACCAGCGCATGCAGCCCGTCGGGCCAGGTCAGCACGGCGCCGTCGGCGGCATCGCTCGCATGGCCCGCGCGGCTGGCGAAGTAATACAGGCCGGCCCAGGCGGAGATCAGTTCGTGGCCCGCGCCGTAGTCGTCGCGGCAGCAGTAGTCCACATACGTATGCAGGGTGGGCGACGTATAGCCTTCGGCCAGCATCCATTGCCGCATGCTTTGCCGGTCCAGCGCGGTCCAGGCCGGATCCTGCGAGGCCAGCGCCAGCGGAATGGCGAAGGCCTTGCGTCCATCGCTGCCGCGCGCGGCCTTGAGCTGCTCGACGCGGGCCAGGAAGCGTGCGTGCTGCGCGGCCTCCTCGTCCGGCACGGCATCGCTGGGCAGCAGGCCGTCGTGCCATTTGCCGTCGAAGAGCAGGCGCTCGTCGGGCGCATGCACCAGCGCGCGCTCGTCGAACTCCGGCCGCGCGGCGAAGGGGTCGCGCCGGATCACGCCGGTATCCGCCAGCATCTCGCGGATATGCGTCGATTCGGGCGAGGGCAGCGGCAGGTAGTGCGCGCCGCGCGGGAAGGCCAGGTCGGCGCCGAAATTGCCGCCCGCCGCATTGCCGCCGAACTCCGGCCCGTCCACCAGCACGAAATCCTTCAGCCCGCCGCGCGCCAGCTGCCACGCCGCGCTGAGCCCGGCCACGCCGCCGCCGAGGATGGCAACGTCGGTCACGATCTCGTCCTGCGCGGGTACGGCCGACGGCCAGCTGGCGGCATCGCGCAGCGCATGGCCTTCGGCCATGCCGGGGCGCAACACGACGGGCGCGGGCTCGCGCAGGCCGACGCCCGCCAGGAAGCGGCTGGCATCGTCGCCCAGCCGGTCGCAGCCGGAGAGCAAGCCCAGGCCGGCCGTGCCGGCGCCGGCGATCAGGAAGCGGCGGCGGTCCATTCGGGCTCCCCGTGCAGGCAACGGCAATCAGCGAATGACATTGCGCCAGTCCTGCTCGAAATCATGCACCAGCGTCTGCTCGTTGAGCCGGTTCGCGCGCGCCTCGCGCGGCGCCATGTCGGCGGGGAAGCGGAACATCAGCGCGGTGCTGTCGGCGTCGAGGAACCTGAGCGGCACGCTGTAGCGCGTCGGCGGCGTGTAGTCGGCGCGCTTGGCCGCCAGGATGAAGCCCCACTCGCCGAAGGACGGCACGTAGGCGTGGTAAGGCCAGGTATGCAGGCCCGCTTCGCGCAGCGTGGCGTCGATATCCCAGAACGAGCGCGGCGCGAAGTAGGGCGACGTGGACTGCACCACCGCATAGCCCTTCTCGGCGAGATGGTGCGACATCAGCTTGTACATCGGCACCGAGTACAGCTTGCCGAGCCCGAAGTTGGACGGGTCGGGCAGGTCGACGATGATGGCGTCGAACATCTCGTTGTGCTGTTCCATCCATTGCGCGGCATCGGCATTGACCACCTGCACGCGCGCATCCTTGAGCGAGCCCTGGTTCAGCGCCACCAGCGGTTCGCTGCGCGAGAACAGCGTGGTCATGGCCGGGTCGAGGTCGACCAGCGTGACGTGCTCGATATTCCTGTGCTTGAGGATCTCGCGTACCGCCAGCCCGTCGCCGCCGCCGATCACCAGCACGCGGCGCGCCCAGGGCAGCGCTTGCAGCACCGGATGCACCAAAGCCTCGTGGTAGCGATGCTCGTCGCGCGAGGAGAATTGCAGGTTGCCGTTGATATAGAGGCGCAGGTCATCCTTCCAGCGCGTGATCACCAGGCGCTGGTACGGCGTGCTTTCGCTGTGGATGATCTCGTCGCCGAACATGCCGCGCTCCGCCCAGTGCGTGAGCCGCCCGGAAGCCAGGAAGCCGCCGGCCAGCAGCACCAGCACCAGCGAGGCACGCAGCATGCGCGACATGACCGGCTTGAGTTCGTCGCGGAAGATGTGGATGGTGGCCAGCGCCACGCCGGCATTGAGCATGCCGAACAGGAAGCCGGTGCGCGACAGGCCCAGGCGCGGCGCCAGCACCAGCGGGAACACCAGCGAGACCGCCAGCGCCCCGAGGTAGTCGAAGGTAAGCACGCGGCTGACCAGTTCGCTGAAAGCGGTGCGGCGTGTGTTGAGCACGCGCATGACCAGCGGGATCTCCATGCCCACCAGCACGCCGAGCACGAACACCATGGCGTAGAGCGCGGTGCGAAAGGGTGCCGACAGCCACGCGAACACCACGAACAGCAGCGCGGCGGAGATGCCGCCGAGCAGTCCGATCAGGATCTCGATATCGATGAAGCGCGCCAGCACGTCTTCGTCCTTCACATAGCGCGACAGCCAGGAGCCTACGCCCATGGCGAACAGGTAGCAGCCGATGATGGAAGAGAACTGGAGGATGGAATCGCCCAGCAGGTAGCTGGACAGGGCGCCGGCGATCAGCTCGTAGCCGAGCCCGCAGGACGCCACGATCAACACCGAAAGAACAAGGGTACGGTCGCGCATCAGGTAATCAGTCGGGTCGGCGGTCGGGATCGGATGGGCAGGGGAGGGAGGGGAGCAGGCGAGCCGCGATACAGGATCGGCCTGGCACGCTGTAAATTGTTGTCATTGCTGGAAATGGACAACGATATACTTGAGCGCCGGCGCGGCAGCGTAGCCGGCAAGATACTGCCAAAAGTTGAACCGGAACACAGTCGTGGAACCCGCCGGAGAATAACAACGATGCAAGCCATCTACGCCTACGTGCTGCACTTGCTGGCTGGCCTTGCCCTGCTGGCAGTGTTCGTCGGAGTCTACACCAGGATCACGCCCTTTCGCGAGTTCGCGCTGATCCGCCAGGGCAACCTCGCGGCGGCGCTGTCGCTGTCGGGAGCGATGATCGGTTTTTGCTTTACGCTGTCGTCCAGCATCCAGCACAACGACACCTTCCTGATGTTCCTGGTGTGGTCGGTGGGCGCGATGCTGGTCCAGGCGCTGGCCTACGCCGGGCTGACGCGCGCGCTGCCCGACATGGACACCGCGATCGAGTCGAACAATATCGGCATGGGCGGGCTGATGGGCGCCATCTCGGTGACGGTCGGGGCGATCAACGCCGCGTGCCTGTCCTGACTGGCCGGATTTGCTGGGAATTTGCTGAGAACTTTGGGGATCGCCATGAGCATCGGATCGTTCATCAAGAAGCAGTTTATCGACATCCTCCAATGGACCGAGGACAGCGACGGCGTACTCGCCTGGCGCTACCCGATGGAGGATATGGAAATCCAGTACGGCGGCAGCCTGACCGTGCGCGAGTCGCAGATGGCGGTGTTCGTCAACGAAGGCAAGATCGCCGACGTGTTCGGGCCCGGCATGCACAAGCTCACCACGCAGACGCTGCCGGTGCTGACCTACCTGAAGAACTGGGACAAGCTGTTCGAGTCGCCCTTCAAGTCGGACGTCTACTTCTTCAGCACCCGCCTGCAGATCGGCCGCAAGTGGGGCACCGCCCAGCCCATCACCATCCGCGACGCCGATTTCGGCATGGTGCGGCTGCGTGCCTTCGGCCTGTACTCGTACAAGATCGCCGATGCTGCCAGGTTCTACACGGAGATCAGCGGCACGCGCGCGGAGTACACCCGCGACGAGGTGGAAGAGCAGCTGCGCAACCTGCTGATCGCCACCATGACGTCCACGCTGGGCGGCGCCTCGGTGCCGTTCCTCGACATGGCCGCCAACCAGGCGCTGATGTCGCAGACCATCCGCGACAAGCTGGCGCCGGAGTTCGAGCGCTATGGCGTGGCGCTGGATAATTTCGCGGTGACCAATGTGTCGCTGCCGGAGGAACTGCAGAAGGCCATCGACACCCGCATCTCGATGGGCATGATGGGCGATATGGCGAAGTACACGCAGTACCAGGTCGCCACCTCGATCCCGCTGGCCGCGCAGAACGAAGGCGGCGTGGCCGGGCTGGGCGCCAGCCTGGCGGCCGGCGCGGTGATGGGCCAGGCAATGGCGGGCGGGCTTGGCGCCGCCGCTGGCGTACAGCCCGCCGCGCCCGCTGCGGCGGCTGCGGTTCCGGCTGCGGCACCCGCGGACGATCCCGCCGCGCGGCTGCAGAAGCTCAAGGACCTGCTCGACAAGAGCCTGATCTCCCAGGCCGACTTCGATACCGCCAAGGCCGAGATCCTGAAGAAGCTGGTCGGCTGAGCGTAGCGGACGCATGCAAGAAATCAATTGCCCAAGTTGCGGCGCGCCGGCGGCCTTTCGCTCGTCGGCCGCCGTGATGGTGGTGTGCGAGTACTGCCACAGCACGCTGCTCAAGGACGCCGACACGGTCAGGGACATCGGCAAGATGTCCGCCGTGCTGGAGGACTACACGCCGCTGCAGCTCCATACCTCGGGCCAGTGGGATGGCCAGGGCTTCACGCTGGTCGGCCGCATCCAGCTGCGCTACGACGCCGGGCTGTGGAACGAGTGGTATGTGCTGTTCGACGACGGCAGCGACGGCTGGCAGGCCGATGCCTCCGGCCAGTACATGCTGACCCGGCGCGTCACGGCCGAGCAATCCGCCGCCCAGCTCAACGGCGTGACGCTGCCGCGCCATGACCAGCTCACGCCGGGCACGCCCCTGTACTTCGACAAGCATCGCTACCTGGCCAGCGATGTGCGCAGCGCGCGCTGCACCGGTGGCCAGGGCGAACTGCCGTTCACGGTCGGCGCGGGCTGGACCGCGCAGGTGGCGGACTTCCGCGACGAGGGCCGTTTCCTGACGCTCGACTACGCCGACGGCGATCCGCCGGCCATCTATACCGGCCAGGCGGTCAAGCTCGACCAGCTCAAGTGCCAGCTGCTGCGCGAGACCGACCAGATCGCCGGCACCGCCGACCGCTATCGGGGCAAGGCCGTGCCGCTGGCCTGCCCGGGCTGTGGCGGCGCCATCGCCTACCGCGCGGGCGTGGCCAGCTTCGTGGTCTGCCCGAGTTGCCACAGCGAGATCGATTGCACCACCTCGACCGCGCTGGTGCTGGAGAAGCAGCGCGAGCTGGATGCGCTGCGGACCAGCCTGGCGCCGGGCGATACCGGCAGCATCGACGGCAAGCCCTACACGGTGCTGGGGCTGATGCAATGCACCGACAACGACGAGGACGAAGCCTCCACCTGGGTCGAGTACCTGCTGTTCAACGAGCAGCGCGGCCTGATGTGGCTGGTCGAACAGGACAGCGGCTGGGACCGGGTCGAGGTGCTCGACACCTGGCCGCGCATGGTGTCCGGTACCGCCGCGAGCTACCAGGGCCAGACCTTCCAGCAGGGCTACGACTACCAGAGCGAGGTGCTGTACGCGGCCGGCACCTTCAACTGGCACGTCAAGGTGGGCGACACTACGCGCCTGACCGAGTTCGGCAAGCCCGCGCGCCGGCTCACGCGCGAGACTTCCGATACAGAGATCGTCTGGACCTTGTCCACCACCGTGCCGCGCTCCCAGGTCGCGCTGTGGTTCAAGTCCAGCCCCGGGCTGGCCGAGGCGGCCCGGGCCTCGCCCGGCACGCGCGCGGGCAGCACCGATGACCTCGCTTTTTGCCGCAAGAGCGCCAAGGTCTACGCCATCCTCCTCGCGATCCTCAACGTGCCGGTGGCCCTTGTCACCGACCGCGGATGGTTCACCATCGTCGTCGGCTTCCTGCTGCTGTGGGCGCCGATCTGGCTGGTCCAGCGCTGGGCCGGAAAGGACTAAGACAGCGTGCGTCTGCTTTACCTCGTCTACGGCATCATCGTGCTGTTCGGCACGACCTTCTTCAACATCGGCGATACCGGCCGCTCGGGCTCTTCCTCGGGCTATAGCAGTGCGCGCGGCTGGAGTGGCGGCTCTTCCGGCTCCAGCGGCTGGTCCTCCGGCGGCGGACACAAGTGAGCGCGCAGGCATGAATGCGCCGGCGTTACCCTGTCCGGCCGTGCTCGGCCACCACCTGCTGGCCGACCTGCAAGGCGTGGCCAGCGAACTGCTGGCCGATGCCGCCCTGGTCGAGCGCGTGCTTTACCAGGCGGCGCAGGCCGCCGGCGCCACCGTGGTCGATGCGCGCTTCCGGCATTTCGGGCCGGGCCTTGGCGTGACCGGGGTGTTGCTGCTCAAAGAATCGCATATCAGCATCCATACCTGGCCGGAATACGGCTTTGCCGCCGTGGATGTCTTCATGTGCGGCGCCGCCCGGCCCGAACTGGCGGTGGAAGTGGTGCGCGCGGCCTTCGCGCCGCGTGCGCTCACCTTGCGCGACCAGGCACGAGGACCGGCCCCGGCCTGAGCCGCTGCGTCCAGCTTCCAGAGAGCTGGCAAGACCCGCCCCCGTGGTCTACACTGCATACGACCCTGTAATTACTACGGGGATTTTGCTTGGGTGCAGGAGTGATCTGGAGTCGGCATGCGTATCGGTGAATTGGCAAAACACAGCAGTTGCGACGTGGAAACCATCCGCTACTACGAGCGCGAAGGGCTGCTTGACGCACCCCAGCGCGAGGACAACGGCTATCGCCGCTATGGCGACAGCCATCTGCTGCAGCTCAATTTCGTGCGCCACTGCCGCTCGCTGGGCATGAGCCTGTCCGACGTCCGGCGCCTGCGCGACTTCGAGCGGGATCCGACACTCGCCTGCGACGACATCAACGCCCTGCTGGATCGCCAGATCGAGCAGATCCATGCGCAGCGCGTTGCGCTCGAGGCCCTGGAGGGCCAATTGCGGGCGCTGCGCCACACCTGCGACCAGCCCCATCCGGCCAGCGAGTGCGGCATCCTGCAGAACCTGCAGCAGGCCGCGGCCGGCGCCGCCTGCGAATGCCATCCGCATGCCGTGGATCAAGGCTAGGGTTGCGCCCCGGTGCTGAACGGTGCCGGCTATGCTACGATTCCTCAACTTGCCGCGCACCAAGCTGGTGAAAAGCGCGGCGGCACGGTCCCGCGACGAGACATTTGAGTGAGCCATTGCTCTCATCGATCCCACCGCGTGGCGCGCTTTCCCGAATTTCCATCCAATAGTTGCCGCACGTAAATGACGCTTAGCTGCCTGTCGCTGACCGCTGTCGAGCTTGCCCGTATCGGGCAGGCCGGCGCGTCCGCGCGCGTAGCGCAGGCGCCGCGCGCGCAAGCCACACAGGCTATTGCCTGCCGCCGGATCAGCGCACCGCTTGATCCTGCCCGGTTCCCAGCCTGACGTTCCCCCCAACGCAGGCAAGCGCCGAACCGGGCCGAGTCACTCCCTGTTCGCGGTTTTCCCGCCGTTCCTGACGGCCCCTTATTCCATGACCTAGCAGTGCCCGGAGCCGATCCATGACGGATCGCTCCAGCCGCCCTGGGTCGCCGCATCGCCACTTAGCGAGGATTCATCATGACGGCTTCGTCCAAGCAACAACCGACCCTTTACCTTACCGAGCTCGACGTAACCCGCCTCGAGCGCATTGCCGGGCGTGCCGGCGCCGCCCCGCTGGCCGAGATGCTCGACAGCATCCTGGAGCGCGCCGCCATCGTGCCGGCCGATGCCATTCCGAAGGATGTCGTCACCATGAACTCCAGCATGCTGTGCGTGCTGGAAGGCGAGGCCACGCCGCGCCGCTGGACCCTGGTGTATCCGGACACCGCGGATTTCGACGAGGGCCGGCTGTCGGTGCTGTCGCCGATCGGCCGCGTCCTGCTGGGGGCGCGCGCCGGCCAGACCGTGAGCTACCGCCTGCCGGACGGACGCGAGCAAAGCGTCACGGTGGTCGAATTGTCGTTCCAGCCCGAGGCCAACGGCCAGTACACCGTTTAAGGCCGCAGCAGGCACATTCAGGGCATCTCACGTGCGCTTTCAGGACGCCGATCGCGGCGTCCTCGCGCGCCGCAGGCAGCGTTGCGCACACCGGTCCCACGAGCGCCCGCGCGCACCGTTGCCCGGCGCTAGACGGCCTCCAGCCTGGGCTGGCAGGCTATCGCACCGCGCGCCAGGCGCTTGCGCCACGCCGTTTCCACGTCCCGGCTGCGCCATCCGGCGGCCAATCCGCGCCGTTCGTCCGCACTTCCAGCGTTTCACGACTCGCAACGCACCATTCGTCGCAGTGGTATTTCTCCTTGCGCGCCCAGCCACTAATCTTCAGTCCGTGCTCGCATAGCAACATAGATTGCCAAAGAGCAGCAAGTAACTGCGGCTTAAAACAAAAGCGACAAAACAATCAGTTGAAGGAGTCCCAAATGAATGCCAAACGCATCCTGGGCAGCGCGTTAGCAGTGCTTTTGGTGGCCGGATCGGCCGCGGCACTGGCGGCCCCCGCCACCAGCAAGGTCGGCAAGTTCGACGTCTATGCCGATGCGTTGCGCACCGGCAAGTTCGATCCGTTCGTTGACGGCGCCAAGCAAGGCAAGTTCGATACGTTCTCCGACGGCGCCCGCGCCGGCAAGTACGACCCGTACACCGACGGCGCCAAGCAAGGCAAGTTCGACACGTTCACCGATGGCGCGCGCGCCTTCAGTGGCGAAATCTCTGCCAGCTCGCTGGATAATTCGCGCTCCGGCGACGGATCGCTGTAYGGCTATAAGGTCTGATCCAGACCTCGTGTTACCAGGCGGCCACTTAGGTGGCCGCCTCGGTTATGCACCTGTTTTCCCGCTTTATCTCCCACCTGCCCGGCTGACCTCCTCCTCCTTCTCTCTCCCGCCGGGTGGGTGATTTTTACCCGCCGCTCCCGCTGTACCTCCCGCTGTACATTCAATCCCTCCGGCCGTCCCGCAGTTCATCCCACCTTATTCCATAACGCCTCAAAGGCTGGCGCGCGCCCGTCATTCCCGCTCGCGCCGGGGACGCCGGCGCCCGATCAGGACATAGAGCAAGGGGACCGCCAGCGCGCCGATCACGGTCGCGCCAAGCATGCCGCCCAGCACCCCGGTGCCGACCGCGCCCTGCGCCGCCGCACCCGCTCCCGTGCTGATCGCCAGCGGCACCACGCCCAGGATAAAGGCCAGCGATGTCATCACCACCGGACGCAGCCGCTGCCGGGCGGCCTGGCTGGCAGCTTCGACCAGCCCCATGCCGCCGCGGCGCAACTGCTCGGCGTACTCCACCACCAGGATGGCGTTCTTGGCCGCCAGCCCCATGATCACGATCCCGCCCACCTTGAAGTAGACGTCGTTCGGCATCCCGCGCAGCCAGATCGCCGCCAGCGCGCCAAGCAGGCCGGCGGGCACGATCAACAGCACCGCCAGCGGCAGGGTCCAGTTTTCATAGAGCGCCACCAGGCACAGGAAGATGAACAGCAACGACAAGGCGAACAGCCAGGGCGCCTGCGCGCCGCTTTGCTGCTGCTCGAAGGCGCGCCCGGTCCAGCGCACGTCATAGGTGCCGCCCAGTTCGCGGACCATGGCCGTGAGCCGCTCCATCGCCGTGCCGGTGCTGTGGCCCGGCACCACGTCGGCGTTGATGCGCACCGAGGGGAGTCCGCTGAACCGCTCCAGCGTGGCTTCACCCTTGCCCCACACCAGTTCGGCGAAGGCGCCGAGCGAGACCATGCCGCCGCGCTCGTTGCGTACGTGCACGCGCGACAAGTGGGCGGGGTTCATCCGGTAAGGCGCGTCGGCCTGCAGGATCACCCGGCGGATACGGCCTTCGCGCGCCACTTCGTCGACGTAGCGCGAGCCCAGCGTGGCGGAAAGCGCATGGTGGATGGCCTCGGGCTCCACGCCGAAGCTGCGCGCGCGCTCGTAGTCGATGCGCAGGTCCAGCGCCGGCGCGGGCTGCGCCGTGGTGGCACGGACCTCGCCGAGCGCGGGTTCGTCCCTGGCCGCGGCAAGCAGCTTGTCGCGGGCGGCGAAGAGCGCCTCGCGTCCGGTGCCGGGCTGCGCGACCAGCCGCATGTCGAGGCCGCCGGTGCTGCCCAGTTCGGGCAAGGTAGCGCCGCCATAAGCGTAGAGCTGCGCGCGTCCCCGGCCTGGCCAGTCCTCAAGCGCAGCCGTCATCCTCGCCAGTAGCACGTCAGCGCGCTCCCCGGCACCGCGCCGCTCCCAGTCTTGCAGTGCCAGGTACAGGCTGGCGCGCTGTTCGCCGCTGCCGGAATTGCTCCAGCCCAGCACGGCAAAGGTGGAGCGCACCGGATACTTGCCGTCCTGCAGCCACTTCTCCAGCGCCGCCACGGTTGTGCGCGTCTCCTCCTGGGTGGAGCCTGCCGGCAGTTCCACATCGATCACAATCTCGCCCGTGTCCTCGTCCGGCAGGAAGCCGGCGGGGATCTGCCATATCAGCACGCCGCCAGCGACCGCCAGCGCCAGGTAGATGCCCAGCCAGCGCAGGCGGCGGCGCTGCAGCGCCTGCACCCATCCGGCATAGCGCGCGGTAAATGCCGTGAAACCGCGCTCGAACCACGCCAGCGGCCCGCGCACCGGATGCGGCGCATGGCGCAACAGGCTGGCGCACATGGCTGGCGCCAGCGAGAGCGCGAAGAACAGCGAGAAGGCAATGGAGATCGCCAGCGTGATGGCGAAATGCCGGTAGATCACGCCGACCGCGCTGCCCATGAACGCCATCGGCACGAAGACCGCGCACAGCACCAGCGTGACCGCCAGCAGCGCGCCCGACACCTCGCGCATCGAGCGGGCCGCCGCTTCCATCGCACCCACGCCTTCCTCGCGCATGATCCGCTCGACGTTTTCCACCACCACGATGGCGTCGTCCACCAGGATGCCGATCGCCAGCACCACGCCGAACAGCGTGATCACGTTCAGCGAGAGGCCGAACGCGTACAGGCAGGCGACGGTGCCAAGCAGCGACACCGGCACCACGATCACCGGGATCAGCGTGGCGCGCAGGTTGCCCAGGAACAGGTAGAGGATCAGGAAGACCAGCACCGTAGCTTCGCCCAGCGTGGTCAGCACGCGCCAGATGGAACGCTCGACGAACTGCGCGCTGTCGGACGAGATCTCATAGCGCACGCCCGCCGGAAAACTGCGCGCGGCTTCATCGAGCGCCGCGCGCACGGTGCGCGAAGTGGCCAGCACATTGGCGCCATCGGCCAGCTTGAGGCCGATCGAAGCCGCGACCTGGCCATCGTGGCGCGAGCCGTAGCGGTAGTCGCTGGCGCCCAGTTCCACCCGTGCCACGTCGCGCAGCCGCACCAGCGAGGCGTCGCTGCCGCCGCGCACCACGATGCGCTCGAACGCTTCCGGATCGCTCAGCGGCCGGGGCGGGCGCACCAGCGCCTGGAAGGGCTGGCCCGGCACCGCCGGCGCGCTGCCAAGCTGGCCGGGCGTGACATCGCCGTTGCGCGCCCTGATGCCCTGCTCCACGTCCGCGGCGGTGAGGCCGTAGGCGTTGAGCTTGTCCGGATCGAACCAGATGCGCAAGGCGTACTCGGATCCATAAGGCTCGGCCTTGCCGATGCCGGGCAGGCGGCGCAGCATCGGCAGCAGCGAGCCGGCGGCGAAATCGCCCAGCGCGGTTTCGTCGAGCTGGCCGCCATCGGAGACGAGCGAGACATACATGAAGGGGCTGCTGCTGGCCTGGTCCACAAAGATGCCGCCGCGGCGCACCGCTTCCGGCAACAGCGGTTCGGCCTGCATGACGCGGTTGCGCACATTGACCTGCGCCAGCTGCGCGTCGGTGCCCTGGCGGAAACCCAGCGTGATGGTGGCGGCGCCGCCCTCGCTGCTGGCATCGAGGTAGAGCAGGCCGGGGATGCCATGCATCTGCTGCTCCAGCACGGCGGTCACGGCGTCCTCCACGGTGCGTGCCGAAGCGCCGGCATAGTCGGCATAGACGATCACGGTGGGCGGCGCCACCGCCGGATACTGGGCGATGGGAATGCGCGTGAGGGCAATCAGGCCCGCCACCATGGTGAGGATGGCAATGACCCACGCGAAGGCGGGCCGGCGAAGGAAGAAGGACGCCATGACAGATTCGGTTATCTGGCACCGGCGCGACAGCGGGCCGCGGATCCGGTGCGATGGAACGTGGGACGGCGCGCTAACTGTACGGATAGCGCCGTGAGGCGAAACAGCAGGAGGGGGGAGGGTTGCCGTGGGGTCCGGCGACCCTAATGGGCAGGCAGCGCGAAACCACGCAACAGTGCTGCCAGCAACACCCGCTGGCGATGCGCCAGCGGCCGCCGGTTCTCGCGCGGCAGGTGCTCGAAAGTGATGTCGAGCGCGGCCAGCCCGTGAACGGCGGTCCACAGCGCGTCGGTGACGTCGCCGGCGTCATGCCCGGCATCGATCAGCGCGGCGGCCTGCTGGTCGCGCACGCAAGCCAGCAGCACGGCGGCCACCGGGTCCTCGGGGAAACGCTCGCGCCAGCGCTGGTCGATCGCGCGTTCGGCGTCGGCCGGCAGGCCCATCATCATCATCAGGTGATAGCTGTGGCGATGGGCCAGGGCCCACGCCACGTAAGCGTCCAGCACCGCCGGCAGGACCTCGGCGGCCGTGCGGGCGGCGGCCCGGGCCTCGGCCAGCGCGGCCGCCAGCCGTACCCAGTCCTGCGCGCACACCTCGAACAGGAGTGCGGTCTTGTCTTCGAAATGCCGGTAGATGGCGGCGGCGCTATAACCGCAGCGCTCGCCGATGCGGCGCAGCGTGACCCCGGCGAAGCCAGCCTCCGCGAACAGCGCGCGGGCGGCGTTGAAGAAGGCCTCGCGCACGCTCTCGCGGCGCTGCGCGGCACCAGCCGCACGTGCCGCGGGCGGCCGCACAGGCACGCCGGCGCGCGCGGCAAGCGGCACGGCTGGCGTGCTGCCGGACGGCACGGCGGCGGGCTGGGCTTGCAGGCTGGGTTGCGGCGGGCGGGCGGAGGGCATGGCCGCGATTATAAACAATCAGTCACTTTGTGAACAATGTTTACACAACGGATCAGGCACTTTTCCTTTCCCCGCCCTGGTGGGGGGGCGGGCTTCCGGCCGGTCAATGCGGACGCGCGGGGCTCAGAGTTGCCGGGCCGCGAAGGTATCGCACTTGCGGATGTCGCCGGTAGTCAGTCCCTGGCGCAGCCAGCGCGTGCGCTGCTCGCTGGTGCCGTGGGTGAACGCTTCGGGGACGACATAGCCCTGGGCCTGCTTCTGCAGCCGGTCGTCGCCGATGGCGGCGGCGGCCTTGAGGCCTTCTTCGATATCGCCGGGTTCCAGCAGTTGCTGGTTCATGCGTTCCGCGGTGGCGGCCCACACGCCGGCCAGGCAATCGGCCTGCAACTCCACGCGCACCGACAACTGATTGGCCTGCGCCTCGCCCATGCGGCGGCGCGCGGCGTCGACCTTGCCGGACACGCCGAGCAGGTTCTGCACGTGGTGGCCGATTTCGTGGGCGATCACATACGCCTGGGCAAAGTCGCCGCCGGCGCCGAAGCGGCGGCGCAGTTCATCGTAGAAGGCCAGGTCGATATAGACCTTCTGGTCGCCCGGGCAGTAGAAGGGCCCCATGGCCGACTCGCCGGTGCCGCAGGCGGTGGGCGTGGCGCCGGAGAACAGCACCAGCGTGGGCGGCGCGTAGCGGCGGTTGAGGTCAGTCTCGAAAATATGCGACCAGGTGCGCTCGGTGTTGCCCAGCACCTTGCGCACGAACACCGTCATCTGGTCGTTGGCGGGCGGATGGCTGGGCACATGCTGCTGCTGCGGCGCCTGTTGCTGCGAACCCTGCAGCACCGAGGCGCCCTGCATGATCACGGAAGGATCGATGCCGAAGAAATACGACGCCGCCAGCGCCACCAGGATGGTGCCGATGCCGAGCGTCTTGGGCCCCACGCCGAAGCCGCCGAAACCGCCGGAACCCTCTCCCCGGCGGTCTTCTACATTCTGGCTTTCGGCTTCGTCATCGAGACGCATGGTGGCTCCGCATTGCTGGTTGATCGCTGCGGCCGGACAGTGGCCACAGTGTGTCGATCAGTATAGCAACGGCGTTGGCGCCGGCGCATGCGTGTGGTGTATCAGGCCGTAACCGCCGGCACCGTGCTGCCGGCGCCAAGCGCAAGCGCCTTGCCCGGCTCCGTGCCGCCGATCTCGGCCACCCGCAGCAGGTTCGTGGTGCCGCCCTGGCCGAACGGCATGCCAGCCGCGATGGTGATCTGGTCGCCCGGCGCGGCATAGCCTTCGGCCAGCGCGGCGCGGGTGGCCGCGTTCACCATCTCGTCGACGCTTTGCACATCGGGGCTGACGGTGGAATGCACGCCCCAGGCAAGCGCCAGCCGCCGCGCGATCTCCAGGTTCGGCGTGATGCTGACGATGGGCGCGTGCGGCCGCTCGCGCGCCGCGCGCAGCGCAGTGGAGCCCGACGAGGTGTAGGTCACGGTGGCGGCCGCGCCGATGATCTGCGTGACTTCGCGCAACGCGGCGCAGATCGCGTCCTGCCGGGTGGACAGCGGTGCTTCGTGCTGCGCGTCCAGCAGGTTGCGATAGAGCGGATCGCGCTCCACCTCGGCGATGATGCGGTCCATGATCGCCACCGCCGGTACCGGGTGGCGGCCGTTGGCCGATTCCGCCGACAGCATCACCGCATCGGCGCCGTCATAGATGGCGCTGGCCACATCGGAGGCTTCGGCGCGCGTGGGCACCGGCGAATCGATCATCGATTCCAGCATCTGCGTGGCGATGACGATGGGTTTGCCGTGCTGACGGCAGATGCGCAGGATGCGCTTCTGCACGCCCGGCACGCGCTCCGGCGGCAGCTCCACGCCGAGGTCGCCGCGCGCCACCATCACCGCATCGGAGACGCGCACGATTTCTTCCAGCTGTTGCAGCGCGGCGGGCTTCTCGATCTTGGACAGCACACCGGCGCGGGTGCCGATGATCTCGCGCGCTTCCACGATGTCGGCCGGACGCTGCACGAAGGACAGCGCGATCCAGTCGGCGCCGAGTTCCAGCGCGAAGTCGAGGTCCTTGCGATCCTTCTCGGTCAGCGCGGGGATCGGGATCACCGCGTCGGGCACGTTGACGCCCTTGCGATCGGAAAGCGTCCCGTGGTTCACCACGCGCGTGACGATGCTGCCGCTGGCCACCGACTCGATCTTCAGCTGCACCTTGCCGTCGTCGATCAGCAGCGACTGTCCCGGCGCCGCAACGCGGAACAGCTCGGGATGCGGCAGGTGCACGCGGGTAGCATCGCCCGGGCCGGGATCGCTGTCGAGCACGAACACGTCGCCGGCCTTGACCGCGACCTTGCCCGCGGCAAAGGTGCCGATGCGCAGCTTGGGCCCCTGCAGGTCGGCCAGCACGGCGATGGGGCGGCCGGTCTCGGCTTCGACCTGGCGCACGGCATCGTAGCGGCGCTTGTGGTCGTCGTGGGAGCCGTGGCTGAAGTTGAGGCGGAACACATCGGCCCCTGCCTCGAACAGCTGCCGGATCACCTCGATATCGGTGCTGGCCGGTCCGAGCGTGGCAACGATCTTGGCTTTGCGCTGGCGTCTCATTTTGTCTCCTCTTCCAATCTCGGGTGGCGCGCCCAGGGCGCGCCCTTGTTCAATCACGTGGCTTACACAATCAGGATGGCGCGGAAATCGTTCACGTTGGTACGGGTCGGGCCGGTGACGATGAGGTCGTCCAGGCCGGCGAAGAAACCGTAGCCATCGTTGTTGCCCAGGTGCGCGCGCGCAGACAGTCCGCGTGCCGCGGCACGGTTCAGCGTATCGGGCGCGAGCAACGCACCGGCGTTGTCTTCGGAGCCATCGATGCCGTCGGTGTCGCAGGCAATGGCATGCACACCCGGCAGGCCGTCCAGCGCGACGGCGAGCGCCAGCAGGAATTCGGCATTGCGCCCGCCGCGGCCGCTGCCGCGCACGGTCACCGTGGTTTCGCCGCCGGACAGGATCACGCAGGGCTTCCTGAACGGCTGGCCGTGCTGCGCGACCTGCCGCGCGATGGCGGCATGCACCAGCGCCACGTCGCGCGATTCGCCTTCCATGCTGTCGGACAGGATGTGCGCCTCGAAGCCAAGTTCGCGCGCACGCGCCGCCGCCGCTGCCAGCGATTGCTGCGCGGTGGCAAGCGTGGCGCTGCGATGGCCGTCGAAACGCGCGTCGCCAGGCTTGGGCGTTTCGCCCGCGCCGCTCTCCAGATGCGCGCGCACATTGGCCGGTACCTCGATGCCGTACTTGGCGATCACCGCCAGCGCGTCGGCGCAGGTGGTGGCGTCGGGCAGCGTCGGGCCGCTGGCGATCAGCGTGGGATCGTCACCGGGAATATCGGAAATCAAAAGGGTCTCGACGCGTGCCGGCGCACAGTGCAACGCCAGCCGGCCGCCCTTGAGCGCCGACAGGTGCTTGCGCACGCAATTCATCTCGCCGATGTTGGCGCCGCTCTTGAGCAGCGCGCGGCTTACGGCCTGCTTGTCGGCGAGCGTGATGCCGGGCGCGGGCGCGGCCAGCAGCGCGGAGCCGCCGCCGGAGATCAGGCACAGCACCAGGTCGTCGGCGGTGAGGCCCCTGACCAGTTCCACCATGCGCTGCGCGGCGCGCTGGCCGGCTTCATCGGGCACCGGGTGCGCGGCTTCCACGACCTCGATGCGGCGGCACGCCGCGCCGTGTCCATAGCGCGTCACCACCAGCCCCGACAGTTCACCTTGCCAGTGCGTCTCGACCGCCTGCGCCATCGCGGCGGCCGCCTTGCCCGCACCGATTACGACCGTGCGGCCCTTGGGCGGCGRCGGCAGTTGCGGCGGCAGGCAATGGCTGGCGCTGACGGCGGCGACCGCGGTATCGAACAGGTCACGCAGCAACGCGCGTGGATCGGAAAGACCGGCCGGGCGCTGGGGCACCCGCAGGGCGGAGTGGGAATCGGTGGCTAGCATGACGGAATCCGGAAGTGCTGCTTCCCCGGCCGTGCGTGGCCGGGGAATGATGCTGGCCTGCCAGGGCAGGCCATGATGGTGCTGCTGGCTTACTTGGCGCCGCCCTTGGCGATCTCATGGTTGGACATGATCTCGATGGCGCGGCACAGCGCCGAGTGGTCCTGCTTGGCCCAACCGTTGGCGGCGCAGGTGTTGAACAGCTCTTGCGCGGTGGCGGTGTTCGGCAGCGCCACGCCCAGCGCCTTGGCGCCTTGCAGGGCAAGGTTCAGGTCCTTCTGGTGCAGCTCGATGCGGAAGCCCGGATCGAAGGTACGCTTGACCATGCGCTCGCCGTGCACTTCCAGGATGCGCGAAGCCGCGAAGCCGCCCATCAGCGCCTGGCGCACGCGCGCCGGATCGGCGCCTGCCTTGGAGGCGAACAGCAGCGCTTCGGATACGGCCTGGATGTTCAGCGCCACGATGATCTGGTTGGCCACCTTGGTGGTCTGGCCGTCGCCGTTGCCGCCGACCAGCGTCACGTTCTTGCCCAGCAGGTCGAACAGCGGCTTGACCTCGTCGAACGACTCTTGCGGACCGCCCACCATGATGGTCAGCGATGCCGCCTTGGCGCCCACTTCGCCGCCTGAAACCGGCGCGTCCAGGTAGGCGGCGCCCAGCTTGTTGATGCGCGCGGCGAAGTCCTTGGTGGCGATCGGCGAGATCGAGCTCATGTCGACCACGATCTTCCCGTGCGCAGCTTCCTTGCCGGCAGCCTTGAGCGCGGCGGCCACGCCCTTTTCGGCAAACAGCACGGCTTCCACGTGCGGGGTGTCCGGCACCATGATCACGATGATGTCCGCCCGCTTGGCGACTTCCTCGGCGCTGGTGCAGACGGTGACGCCGGCATCGACCAGTGCCTGCGGCGCCGGGTTGACGTCGTGCACGAACAGCGTGTGCCCGGCAGCGCGCAGGTGGCCCGCCATCGGCGCGCCCATGATGCCCAGGCCGATGAATCCGACGTTGCGTTGGTTTGCCATGTGATGTCTCCTTGATGCGATCGTTGAATGTTTGTGGGTTTACTGGTTCTGCTTACTGCACGCCGTGTTCCGCGCGCCAGCCCAGGCCTTCGGTGGTGGTCGTGCGCGGCTTGTACTCGCAGCCGACCCAGCCGCCATAGCCGATCTCGTCAAGCCACTTGAACAGGAAGTGATAATTCAGCTCGCCGGTGCCCGGCTCGTTGCGGCCCGGGTTGTCGGCCAGCTGCACGTGCTTGATCTTCGGAAGATGCGCTTTCAGCGTGGCGGCGATTTCGCCCTCCATGCGCTGCATGTGATAGATGTCGTACTGCACGTAGAGGTTGGGCGCGTTGACCTGTTCGATCAGGTCCAGCGCCTGCTGCGTGCGCGACAGGAAGAAGCCGGGAATATCGAAGGTGTTGATCGGCTCGACCAGCAGATCGATCTGCTCGGCGGCGAGCGCCTGCGACGCGAAGCGCAGGTTTTCCACCAGCGTTTCCTGCGCCTGCTCGCGCTTGATGTTCTGCGGCTGGATGCCGACCAGGCAGTTCAGCTGGCGCACACCCAGCACCTTGGCGTACTTGATCGCTTCGCCCACGCCGTCCTGGAACTCGCCCACGCGGTCCGGGTGGCAGGCGATGCCGCGTTCGCCCGCTTCCCACTTGCCGGCCGGCAGGTTGTGCAGCACCAGGTCGAGCTGGAAGCGGTTGAGCCGGTCCGCGATCTGGTCAGCGTGGAAGGCGTACGGAAAGAGGAACTCCACGCCGCGGAAGCCCGCGCGCGCGGCGGCTTCGAAGCGGTCGAGGAAGGCCACTTCGTTGAACAGCATGGTCAGGTTGGCGGCAAGTTTTGGCATAGATGTCTCCGGGTGACTTGTCTTGTGGTTCCGCTCGCGCGGATGCGGTGATTGGGGGCGCGCTGATGCAGCGGTACTGATTTGCAGAAAGCGCGCGGGCTCATGGCCCGCGCTTGTCAGCCTGCGATGCTTACGCCGTTTCCACTTCTTCGCGGAGGATGGCTTCCTCGATGTCTTCGATCGGCTCGAACTCGTTGATGTTGTCGATCTCGGTGCCCATCGCGATATTGGTCACGCGTTCCAGGATCACCTCTACCACCACCGGCACCGAGAACTCGGCCATCAGGTCGCGGGCTTCGGCAAAGGCCGGTGCGATGTCCTCCGGCTTGAACACGCGGATCGCCTTGCAACCCAGGCCTTCCACAACCTTCACGTGGTCCACGCCGTAGCCGTTGAGTTCGGGCGAGTTGACGTTGTCGAAGGCGAGCTGCACGCAGTAGTCCATCTCGAAATTGCGCTGCGCCTGGCGGATCAGCCCGAGGTAGGAATTGTTCACCACCAGGTGGATGTACGGCACCTTGAACTGCGCGGCCACAGCCAGCTCTTCGATCATGAACTGGAAGTCGTAGTCGCCCGAGATGGCCACCACATCCGATTGCGGCGAGGCCACCTTCACGCCGATCGCGGCGGGAATGGTCCAGCCCAGCGGGCCGGCCTGGCCGCAGTTGATCCAGTGGCGCGGCTCGTTGACGGAGAGGAACTGCGCGGCGGCGATCTGCGACAGGCCGATGGTGGACACGTAACGCACATCGCGCGGGAAGTACTGGTTCATCTCGCGGTACACGCGCTGCGGCTTGACCGGCACGTTGTCGAAGTCGCTCTTGCGCTGCATGGTGCGGCGGCGCTTCTGCACATCCGCCACCCAGCTCTTGCGGCACGGCAGGCGGCCGGCCATCTTCATTTCACGCGCCACTTCCACGAACTGTTCCAGCGCGGCCTTGGCGTCGGAGACGATGCCCAGGTCCGGGCCGAACACGCGGCCGATCTGGGTGGGCTCGATATCCACGTGCACGAACTTGCGGCCCTTGGTGTAGACCTCGACGCTGCCCGTGTGGCGGTTGGCCCAGCGGTTGCCGATGCCGAGCACGAAGTCCGAGGCCAGCATCGTGGCGTTGCCGTAGCGGTGCGAAGTCTGCAGCCCGACCATGCCGGCTTGCAGCGGGTGGTCGTCGGCCAGCACGCCCCAGCCCATCAGCGTCGGGACCACCGGCACGTTGACCAGCTCGGCGAATTCCACCAGCAGCTCGGCCGCATCGGCGTTGATCACGCCGCCGCCGCACACGATCAGCGGGCGCTCGGCCGCGTTGAGCATGGCGATGGCCTTCTCGATCTGCGGGCGCGAGGCAACCGGCTTGTACGGGGCGAGCGGCTGGTAGGTTTCCGGATCGAACTCGATTTCGGCGACCTGCACGTCGAAGGGCAGGTCGATCAGCACCGGACCCGGACGGCCCGAGCGCATCAGGTGGAAGGCTTGCTGGAACACTTGCGGCACCAGCGCCGGCTCGCGCACGGTCACGGCCCACTTGGTCACCGGCTTGGCGATCGATTCGATATCGACGGCCTGGAAGTCCTCCTTGTACAAGCGGGCGCGCGGCGCCTGGCCGGTGATGCAGAGAATGGGAATGGAGTCAGCCCAGGCCGAGTACAGGCCGGTGATCATGTCGGTGCCGGCGGGACCCGAGGTGCCGATACACACGCCGATATTGCCGGCCTCCGCGCGGGTGTAGCCCTCGGCCATATGCGAGGCGCCTTCCACGTGGCGGGCCAGGAAATGGTCGATGGTGCCGGCACGGCGCATGGCCGAGTAGAACGGGTTGATGGCGGCGCCGGGCACGCCGAACGCGGTGGTGATACCTTCTTTTTCCAGCACGGCAATGGCCGCGTCGACTGCTCTCATCTTCGGCATGTCTGTCTCCAATCGTTGATGCGATGTTTTGTGAAAAGCTGTGAATTGCTGCGAATCACTGTTGGAGCCCATGCTATTCCCGCAAGCGGGTTGGGATAAAGGGAAGGGAGATCAGTTGATTCGATACCTGTGATATCGAATGCGGCCGCGGGGCACTGAAACCACCATTGCCGGACGGTGCCGGGCCCGCGCCATTGCCATACGTTGTGTGACGGCAACGATACGTGGGAATTTGCGGTAAAAGGCCTGCCCACGCCCCCGGCGCCCCCCCGTTTGGCACGCCAAATGGCGACAATGTGCGGGTATCGCGCCAGTGCTCTCGCACCGCGTGGAACCCTCCATTGCCAACCGAATCGCCATGCTGACCAGGCTCCCTCCCACCCGAGAGCTGCTCGACGCGCTCAAGCGGAAGCCGCCCGCCGTATCCGATACCGCCGGTTCGCCCGCGGCCGCCATGAACCTGGAGCGGCTGCAGCGCGGCCTGCTGGGGCTGTTCTGGGCTTGTTCGCTGGCCGCGCTGCTGGCGACCGGCGCGGTGCTGTACACCAGGTATCAGATCAGGCAGACGCCGGCGCCGTGGCAGGCGCGGCTGGTCTATTGCCTGCTGGGGGGCAGCGTGGCGGGACTGGCGGCGCTGCTGCTGACGCACCTGCCCGCGCTCGCGCGCAGGTTGCGCGATCCGCTGGGCCAGCTGGCCGACCAGGTCGACCGGCACGATGAGGCGGAGAGCGCGCTGCTGCGCGCACTGGCGCGGATACCGGCCCAGGGGCTGCGCGCGCGGGCCCGGCGCGTGCATGCGCAATTGCGGATGTGGGAAGGGATAACGAAGACGATCGGGCTGCTGCTGGCGGTGAGCCCGTTCGCGCTGGCGCTGGTCACCGGGCTGGTCGAACTGCCGCACAAGGGCGGCAGCCTGTTGCCGCTGCTGTCGCTGTACGGCATAGCCTTCGTGCCCGGCGCGGCGCTGACGCTTTTCCTGCAACTGCAGGTCAGCCGGCCGCTGCGGCGGCTTGCCTACGTGCTGGCCGAAGCGGCCGAGATCAGTTCGCAGCTGGGGCGGGCGCCCGTGCAGGGCGCCGGTGCGCCGGCGGCTGCCACGGCGGCAACCGTACCCGTTACAGCGCCAGCCCCCGCGGTACCGTCGCCGGCGCCTGTTCCACCGGAGGTCCGCGACGCGTGGACACCAGGGGATCCAGGCTCGGCTTCGTCCGCGGAACAGCGGGAGGCGATCGAGGCGGTGGAGGCGGTGGAGGCGGAGGCGGACAGCGCAGCAGCGGGTCCGCCCACGCTATCTCACGCGGTCAGGTAAGTCTGCGCCAGGCGGACCCAGCAGGCCGCGCCCAGCGGCAGCACCTGGTCGTTGAAGTCGTAGCCGGGGTTATGCACCATGCAACCGCCGAACTCGCCTTCGCCGTTGCCGAGGATCAGGTAGCAGCCCGGCACCTCGTTCAGCATCCACGCGAAGTCCTCGCTGCCATTCAGGCCCTTGGGCGCTTGCGTCACGACCTTGTCGGCGCCGACAAGGTCGCTGCAAACCTGCTGCGCCAGCTTGGTTTCGCTCTCCGTGTTGACCATCGGCGGCGTCAGCTGGCGGTAGTCGATGAGCGCTTCCACGCCATGCGCCTGCGCGGTGAGGCTGACGATCTCGCGGATGCGCTGCTCCACCAGCGCGCGCGTTTCCGGGCGCGCGGCGCGCACGTTCAGGCCCAGCGTGACCGATTCCGGAATCACGTTATGGGTCGCGCCGCCGCGGATAAAGCCCACCGACAGCACCGCGGTATCGTCCGGCGCCACGTTGCGCGCCACCACGGTCTGCAGCGCGGTGACAATGGCCGCCGACGCGGCGATCGGATCCCGCGCGCGGTGGGGCATGGCGCCGTGCCCGCCCACGCCCTTGATGGTCACGTCCGCCACGTCGGACGACAGGCTCACCGGGCCCGGCAGCACCCGGAAGCTGCCGGCCGGCACGCCGGGCATATTGTGCAGGGCGAAGACCGCATCGCACGGGAAGCGCTCGAACAAGCCGTCCTCGATCATGGCGCGCGCGCCGCACAGGTTTTCCTCGTCGGGCTGGAAGATCAGGTTGAGCGTGCCATCGAAGTCGCGGCTGTCGGCCAGCGCCTTGGCGGCGGCCAGCAGGATGGCGGTGTGGCCGTCGTGGCCGCAGGCGTGCATCTTGCCCTGGTTCTTGCTGGCATAAGGCAGGCCCGTGGCCTCGACGATCGGCAGCGCGTCCATGTCGGCGCGGATGCCCAGGCGGCGCTTGCCGTTGCCCACCTTGAGCTGCCCGACAACGCCGCTCTTGCCGATGCCGGTATGCACCTCGTAGCCCCAGCTTTCCAGCAAGGTGGCAACGAGCTTGCTGGTGGCGCCCACCTCGAAGCCGAGTTCGGGCCGGGCGTGGATCTGGCGGCGGATGCCGATAAAGGTGTCGGCGTCGATCTGGATCTGCGGCAGCAGGTGCGGCAGCAACTGGAAGGGAGTCAGGGTGGGTTCGCGGGTCATTCTGTATTCCTTGGCTACGAAGCGGCAGGGGAGGAAAGGCTTTAGTCTTCTCGGGTTTCGCGGATCGTCAGCACCGCGAGGATGGTCACCGCGCCGCAGGCCATCATGTAGAAGGCCGGCGCCATCGGGTTGCCAGTCTTGGCCAGCATCCAGGTGACGATGAACTGGCAGGAGCCGCCAAACACCGTCACGCCCACCGCATAGATCACCGACAGGCCGCTGGCGCGCACCTTGGCCGGCAGGAGTTCCATCATCATCAGCAGCATCGGCGTGGAGCCCAGGTAGACGCTGGCGGTCAGCAGCGCGGACAGCGACAGCACCAGCGGCACGCTCGGGTAATGGGTCATCAGCCAGAACGCCGGATAGAGGCACACCAGCGTAAAGACCATCGAGCCCAGCACCAGCGGCTTGCGGCGCGGCAGGCGGTCGGCCAGGGTGCCGGCCAGCAGCGACATCACCAGGCACACCACACCCGTCACGCAGCCCGAGAGCAGCGACAGCGACGGCGGCAGATGCAGTTCCCGGATCATGTAGGTGGGCATGAAATACACCACCAGATAGGTGGCGACCGTGCCGCCGATGATGGTCAGGATGCCCTTGACCACGGTGCCGCCATGCTCGCGGAACAGCGTGCCGAGCGGGCTTGGGGCGTGCGGCTGGGCCGTGTGCGTCTCGTCCAGGTGCGCACGGATATACAGCCCCACCGGCGCGATCAGCAGGCCCAGCACGAAGGGCACGCGCCAGCCCCAGCTCTCCAGCGACGCCTGCGGCAGCACGCCATAAAGAATGGCGGCCGTGAGCGCGCCCAGCGTCGCCGCGATGCCCTGGCTGCCAAGTTGCCAGCTGACGCGAAAGCCGCGGCCCTTGACGCCGCCGGATTCCATCAGCATGGCGGTGGAAGCGCCGATCTCGCCGCCCAGCGAAAAGCCCTGCAGCAGGCGGCCGGCCACGATCATCAGCGGGCCGAACAGCCCGGCGAAAGCGTAGGTCGGGGCGAAGGCAAGGCACAGCGTGCCGAGTACCATCAGGCCGATGGTCAGCGTCATGGCGGCCTTGCGTCCGTGGCGGTCCGCGTAGTTGCCGATCACGAAGCCGCCCAGCGGCCGCATCACGAAGCCGATGCCGAACGTCGCCACCGCCAGCAGCAGCGAGCCGTAGGCGCTGCCGGACGGAAAGAACAGCTTGCCGATCAGCAGGGCGAAGAAGCTGTAGACGGTGAAGTCGTACATTTCCAGCGCATTGCCGATCGAGCAGGCGGCGATCAGGCGGAACTGGCTCTGGCGGGCCGGGCTGGCGGATATTGCCTGGGCAGGCGCCAGAGAAGGCGCGCCAGGCAGGGTGGCATCGTTCATGTCGGTGTCTCCACGAACTGGGTTGGGGGATCGGGCCGTGGAGGCCGGCGGTTGCCTGCGTCCAGCGTAGGGAATGTGGAATCCCTGGCGATGAAGTATTCAGGCAAACACGGCAAGCCAAAAATCATATATTTTCATCCTGATAACCAAATGGCATCGCCGTCATAACCAGGGTTGCGCCGCTATCGGTAGAAGTACGGAGAAGCCTTGTGCCACGCGGCATCGCGGCGCAGCGCCGGGTACGCGCGCGCGTGCCTGGAGCGCCCCACGCGCACGGCCGCGGGGCGTGGCGCACCGGCGCGGGGCACCGAAAAAAAACAGGAAAACAGGGAAAGGGAAAGATGAAGCTGCAGCAACTGCGCATCCTGCTGGCGGTAGCCCAGCACGGCAGCATCCACGAAGCCTCGCGCAGCCTGCATGTGTCGCAGCCGGCGCTGTCCAAGGCCATCGCCGAACTGGAACGCGAACTCGGCGTCACGCTGATGTCGCGTTCCGTGCGCGGCGTCAGCCTGACCGCCTACGGCGTGGCGCTGGTCAAGCGCGCCAGCCTGGTCGAGCAGGAGCTGCGCCACGCGCTGGAAGACATCGAAGCGATCCGCGGCCACGCCGACGCGCAGCTCAATATCGGCCTGACCGCCGTGGCCTCCAGCGGGCCGCTGCCCGATGCCATGGCCGCCTTCCGCAAACGCTTTCCCAATGTCGCGCTGCGCGGCTTCGAGCTGCGCCCGCAGCAGATCCTCGAAGGCCTGCGCGAAGGCCGGCTCGACCTTGGCCTGATCTCCACCAACAGCGGCCCCGGCACCGGCGCCTTCCAGTGGGAGCCGCTGTTCTCCACCGGCATGTCGCTGGCGGTGCGTGCCGGCCATCCGCTGCGGCGGGTACGCCGGCTGCGGCCGCTGCTCGACGCCGACTGGCTCGTCCTCGACCCGCTCGACGACCCCGGCAGCCCGCTGGCCAGCCTGATGCGCCTRCATCGGCTGGACATGCCCAAGCGCATCGTGCAGAGCGCTTCCAACCTGCTCGGCCTGCAACTCGCCACGCGCACCGACCTGATCAGCATGTGGTCGGACTTCGTGTTCGACGGCACCGGGCCGCTGCGGCTGGATCCCGCGTCGCTGGTGCGCCTGCCGATCAGCGACGAACTGCCGGAGTTCCGGGTGTTCCTGGTGTACCGGTCCGAAGACCTGATGACGCATGCGTGCGCGGAGTTCAGCAAGGAGGTACGGCATCGGGCGCAAGGGATGCCGCGGGGGCGGCCGGCGGTGCGCGGGCGCCCCTGAGCGCGGTTGCCGCAGGTCCCATGCGCCCCGGCGAATTGCGCCCATAGCACCGCGCGCATGCGTGGCGGCCTCCCATGCGCCACAATGACGCTCAGGAGACACACAGCATGGACAAGCTAAAGCAAATCGAAGCCTTTATCGCGGTCGTCGAGCACGGCAGCATGGCCGCCGCCGCCCTGACGCAGGGCGTGACGCCGGTGATGATCGGGCGCCGCATCAATGCGCTGGAGGCGCGCATCGGCGTGAAGCTGCTGCACCGCTCGACGCGGCGCATCGTGGTGACGGAGCAGGGCGCGGCCTTCATGGAGCAGTGCAAAAAGGCGCTGGCCGATCTCGACCGTGCCGAGATGCTGATCGCGGAAGGCAAGCACAAGGCAACCGGGCACCTGATCGTGTCGGCCCCGGCGGCGTTCGGTCGCAAGCACGTGGCGCCGCACGCGCCGGCGTTCCTGGCGGCGAATCCGGAGGTGCAGATCTCCTTCAACCTGACCGATCGCGTGGTGGACCTGGTGCGCGAGGGTTACGACGTGGGCATCCGCATCGGCGGCGCCATCGATCCGAATTTCGTCGCCATCAAGCTGGCCACCAACAAGCGCGTGGTGTGCGGCACGCCCGCCTACTTCGCGCGCTACGGCGTGCCGCAGACGCTGGACGACCTGGCCCAGCACAACTGCCTGGCGTTCAACCTGCAGGGCGGCCAGCAGCGCGGCTGGTATTTCCAGCAGGACGGCAAGACCGTGACGGTGCGCGTGAACGGGAACCTCKATTGCAACGACGGCGAACTGCTGCACCGCTGGACCGGAGAGGGACTGGGACTGGGCTGGCGTTCCACGTGGGAAATCCTCTCGCAACTGGAGAGCGGCGAACTGATCACCGTGTTGGACGAGTACGCGCTGCCCGACTACGACATCCTTGCGGTGTACCCGCAGCAGCGTCCGGTGCCGGCCAAGATCCGTTTCTTTATCGAGCACCTGAAGGCGGCGTTCGCGGTGCCGGGCTACTGGACGGGGCGGCAGGGGCGATGATGGCGGCGTGGCTGGCGGACGCGGTCGTCCTGCTGCACCTTGCCTTTATCGTCTTCGCGATGCTGGGCGGCGTGCTGGTGCTGCGCTGGCCGCGCCTGGCATGGCTGCACTTGCCGGCGGCGGCATGGGGCGTGGTGGTGGAGTGGAGCGGGTGGATCTGCCCGCTCACGCCGCTGGAAAACGCGCTGCGCCAGCGCGCCGGCCTGCAAGCCTACGGGGGCGACTTCATCCAGCACTACGTTCTGCAACTGATCTACCCCGACGGTCTCACGCGCGAAATCCAGATCGTGCTCGGCGCCCTGGTGCTTGCGCTGAACATGGCTGTCTACTTCGCGCTCTACCGCCGCGTGCGGCGCCGGCGCGCCAACGCTCGCGCGTGAGCCCGCGCGGCGACTACGGCGCGGTCTTGAACACCGGCGCCCGCTTCTCCATATTGGCGCTCACCGCCTCCCGCTGGTTGGCGCCGCCGATGAGGCGGTCCTGTTCCACCGATTCGGCCAGCAGGATGGCGGCGCCATCGCCGTCTTCGCTCACCTGCATCAGGCGCTTGGCGGCGCGGATCGCGTCCGGGCTGCGGTTGGCGATGTCGCGCGCCGTGGCCAGCGCCGTCGCGCGCGGATCGTCCACCACGGCCGTGGCAAGGCCCAGCGCGCAGGCTTCTTCTGCGTTGACGATGCGTCCGCTATAGATCAGTTCGCGCAGGCGGTCCGGGCGTACCAGTCCGCGCATCAGCAGCATGCCGGCCATGTCGGGCACCAGGCCCCACTTGATTTCCATCACCGACATGCGCGTGTCCGCGCCGACGTAACGCAAGTCAGCGCCGAGCGCCACCTGCAGGCCGCCGCCGAACGCGACGCCGTGGACCGCGGCAATCACGGGTACCGGCAATTCGCGCCACACCATGCACGCGAACTGCGGCCGGTTGGAGATGCCATGGGTGCGCGCCGCAAGACGGCCGGCGGCGACGGCGTCGCTGCCGCCACCCAGTCCGGCCATGCTTTGCATATCGAGACCCGCGCAAAAGGCACGGCCTTCGCCGGACAGCACCACCGCGCGCAGGCCGGGCTCGCGCGCGAGCCGCTGGCCGGTTTCGATCAGCGCGTCGAACATGGCGGGATCGAGCGCGTTCATCTTGTCGGGGCGGTTGAGCCTGACCTCGGCCACGCCGTCTTCGATGGTCAGGATGATGCGTTCGCTGCTGGTGCTCATGTTGCGTTACTCCTTGCTTGAATGGGTTCCTGCGCCGTGGGCAGGACATAGTCTTTGAATTGCTCCCGCAGCTTCACCTTGAGCAGCTTGCCGGTGGCCGTGTGGGGCAGGGAATCGACAAAGGCGACATCGTCGGGCACCCACCACTTCGCTACCCTGGCGGCGAGGAAATCGAGCAGTTCGGCGGCACTGACTTCGGTGCCGGGGCGGCGCACCACCACCAGCAGCGGCCGCTCCTGCCACTTGGGATGCGGCACGCCAACCACCGCCGCCTCGGCCACGGCGGGATGACCCATGGTGGCGTTCTCCAGATCGATGGAAGAAATCCATTCGCCGCCGGACTTGATCACGTCCTTGGCGCGGTCCACCAGTTGCACATAGCCGTCGGCATCGATATTGGCAACGTCGCCGGTGTCGAACCAGCCATCGGCATCGAGCGCGTCATTTTCGGCCTTGAAGTAGGCCGAGGCGATCCACGGCCCGCGCACCTTCAGCCGGCCGAAAGCGTGGCCGTCGTGCGGCAGTGCGTTGCCCTGGTCGTCCTCGATGCGCAGGTCCACGCCCCACAGCGCGCGGCCCTGCTTGAGCTTGACCTTCAACTGCTCCTGCGCGCCGAGTTCCCGGTGCTTGGGCAGCAGGGTGCTGATCACGCCGATCGGGCTGGTTTCCGTCATGCCCCAGCCCTGGATGAAGCGCGCGCCGAACTGCTGCTCGAAGCGCTCGATCATCGCTGCGGGCGCGGCCGAGCCGCCCACGCCGGCGAGCTTCAGCCCGAGCGAGCGCGGGTCGATCTCCGGGTGCGCGTCGAGATACTGGAACAGCATCAGCCACACGGTGGGCACCGCGGTGGAGAAGGTCACGCGCTCGTCGCGCAGCATGCGGTAGACGCTTTCGCCGTCCAGATGCTGGGCAGGCAGCACCATCTTGGCCCCGGTCATGGCACAGGCGTAGGGCATGCCCCAGGCGTTGGCATGGAACAGCGGCACAACCAGCAGGATGGCGCTGTCCACGCCTACGCCGAAGGTGTCGGAAGCACAGGCCTTGAGGCTGTGCAGCACGGTGGAGCGGTGCGAATACAGCACGCCCTTGGGGTTGCCGGTGGTGCCCGAGGTATAGCAAAGGGACGACGCGGTGCGCTCGTCGAACTGCGGCCATGCGTAATTCTCGTTGCCGGCGTCGATCAGGTCTTCATAGCACAGCAGGCTCGGCAGTCTGCCGGCAAGGCCGAGCGCGTCGGTGCCGGCGCGGTCGGTCATCGCCACGTAGTGCGTGACCGACGTCAGGCGCGGCGCAAGCTGCATCACCAGCGGCGCGAAGCACGGATCGAAGAAGAGCACGCGGTCTTCAGCGTGGTTGATGATGTAGTCGATCTGCTCGGGGAACAGGCGCGGGTTGACGGTATGCAGCACCACGCCCGCGCCGGATACCCCAAAGTACAGCTCCAGGTGACGGTGCGTATTCCACGCCAACGTGCCGACGCGATCGCCCTGTGCGACGCCGAGTCCGGCGAGCGAGCTGGCGATGCGCCTGGCGCGGTTGTGTACCTCGGCATAGTCGGTGCGCACCGTGCCGCCCTCGATCGTGCGCGACACGATCTCCTGCAGCGGGTGGTACAGCGCGGCGTACTCGATCAGGGAAGAAATCAGCAACGGACGGTCTTGCATGAGGCCTAGCATGATGCGCGTCTCCTGGTTTCGGCATTGTGGTGCGATGCGTAGTCAACATAACGGCGGTGGCATCACCGTCCGGCGTGCGAGAGTTTCAGCGCCCCTTGAATGCCGGCTTGCGCTTCTCCAGGAACGCCGCCACGCCCTCCTTGAAGTCCTCGCTCTTCGACGCGCGCGATTGCATCGTGGCTTCGCGTTCGAGCTGCGTGGGCAGGTCGCTCTCCAGGCTGGCGTTAAGTGCTTCCTTGATCAGGCCATAGGCAAAGGTAGGCATCTGCGCGAGGTGGGCCGCCAGCTTCGCGGTCTCGGCGGGCAGGGCTTCGTCTTCATGCACCTTCCACACCAGGCCGATGCGGTGGGCTTCCTCGGCGTCGATCTTCTCGGCCAGGATGGCCAGCGCGCGCGCGCGCATCTCGCCCGCGTAGCGCGGCAGGAAGTAGGTGCTTCCCGCATCGGGCACCAGGCCGATCTTCGAGAACGCCTGCAGGAACGACGCGGAGCGGCCGGCCAGTACCACGTCGCCGGCCAGCGCCAGGCTCATGCCGGCGCCGGCCGCCACGCCGTTGACCGAGGTGATGACAGGCTTGGGCATATTGCGCAGCGCCAGGATGATCGGGTGATAGCGCTCGCGCAGCAGCGTGCCGGAGTCCTTGAGTTCGGCCTGGCGCCCGGCGAGATCCGCGCCTGCGCAAAAGCCACGGCCATTGGCGGTGAGCACGACCGCGCGTACAGCTTCGTCCTGCGCGGCACGCTCGACCGCGGCGCGCAGCTCTGCCATCAGCTCCGCATTGAGCGCGTTGAGCACGTCGGGGCGGTTCAGGGTGATGGTGGCCACGCCTTCGGCGGCGTGATAGAGCACGGGCGATGTCATTGGTTGTCTCCTTGATTGATGTGTCTTGATGCAGGTGTCTTGATGCGCTAATGCGCTAATGCGCCGGTGCCGCTGCGGACCGGCGCGCGGGTTCAGGCAGCCTTGCCGGGCGCCTTGGGCGGTTGCAGCGCATCGGCCGAAGCGTCGCCCAGCTTGCTGCCGCCGTCGCAGTCCACGATGGTGCCCGTGATATAGCGCGCGTTGTCGGTGGACAGGAACAGCGCGGTGTTGGCGATATCGCTCTTGTCGCCGTAGTCGCGCAGCGCCAGGCGCGCCTTGAAGCGCGCCTCCATCTCCGGCGTGGGCGCGAGCCGCGCCATGCCTTCGGTCCCGGCGATGGGGCCGGGCGAGATGCCGTTGACGCGCACGCCCGCCGGGCCCCATTCCATCGCCAGGCATTTCACCAGCATATTGATGCCGGCCTTGGCGGCGCACACATGGGCCTGGAACATCATGGCGTTGACCGCCTGCGGCGCGGTGATGGCGATCAGCGAAGCGCCGGGGGCGTTGAGGAAGGCAAAGCAGGCGCGGAAGACATTGAAGGTGCCGATCAGGTCGATATCCACCACGGTCTTGAAGCCGTTGGCCGACATGCCCAGCGCCGGCGCGACAAAGTTGCCGGCCGCGCCCGAAATCACGATATCGATCGGCCCGAGTTCATCGCGCGCGCGTGCCAGCGCCGCTTCCACCGCGGCGTAGTCGCGCACATCGGCCGCCATGCCGAGCGCGCTGCCGCCGGCATCGTTGATGGTGGCCGCCGCCGCCGCGATGCGCTCGGGGTCGCGGCTGACCAGCGCCAGCCGCGCGCCGGCTTTCGCGAAGTGCTGGGCGATGCCCAGGTTGATGCCGGACGAGGCGCCGGCGATAAACACGACCTTGCCGGCCAGGACGTCGTCTCGGAACGCGTTGGACATGGGTTTCCCTCCCTGGGTTGGGTTGGATGATGAAAGCGGATGGCCCGGCAAGCGAGTCGGGCTGGAAGGTCAGTCGCGGCCGCGCGGGCCGGACGAGGGCGAAGTGCGCCCGGCGGCGTGGAGCGGCCGGGCCGGGACTGCGGAAAGCGGCATGGAACGGGTCATGTCTGTCTCCTGTCTTCCTGTCTTTTAAGCGGCCTCTGACTTGGGCCTCCGACATCCTACTCCGATGCCGCGATTCGATCACGTACGGATGTGGCAATGAAGGCGCGCGTGGCACGCAACAAGGTGGGTGGGAGCAGGGCGGGGGCGGCAGGCGGGCAGGCGCGCGGAAAAGCGCCGCGCAAAAGAAAAAGCCCGCACCCAGGCCGGCGTGCGGGCTGCCGTCGCAAGGGACGGGCCATATGTCATGAAGCGCGCCCCCGCATCTTCATGACGGGGTCCATGATGGTGCAAAGGCGCGGTGCCCGCCTTGACCCAGGTCAAGCGCTTGCCACGGGCGCGGCAAACGATGGCCTCGGGATGGCCTCAGGCCAGCAGCGCCGTCACCAGGTCCTTGCCGTGGGCGGCCGGCACCTGGTCGAAATGCAGTGCTGCCTCGACGTGGCCCAGGTGCTCCACCATCAGCGTCACGGCGCGTTCGGTGTCGCCGGCGCGAGCCGCCTCGATAAACTCGCGATGTTCATCGGAAGAGCAGGCGGCATCGCGGCGGGACTGGTAGAGCATGGTGATCACGGCACTGCGCATCGACAGTTCCTGCAGCATGCCGGTCAGTACGCCATTGCCAACCACTTCCGCCAGCATGATGTGGAAATCGCTCAGCAGGCGGGTGCGCAACTGGGCATCGACGCCGCCCAGCGCCTTTTTCTCGGCGGCGAGGTGCCGGTCGATGCGCTTATAGTCGGCCGCGCTGGCGCGTGAATTAGTGGCGCGCGCCMGCGCGGCCTCCAGGATGCGGCGCACCGCGAACACTTCGCGCGCCTCCTCGGCGCTGGGCTTGGCCACGAAGGCGCCTTTGTCCGGCACGATCTGGATGAGCTTGTCCTTGGACAGCATCAGCAGCGCGGCGCGCACCTTGGTGCGGCTGACGCGGTAGACGCTCGCCAGGGCCTCCTCGCGCAGCTTGGTGCCGGGCGGCAGGCGGTGCGAAACGATGGCCGCGACAATGTCTTCGGCGATCGCTTCGGCGGTCATGGCAGGATCGATATGCTCGGGCATGGTTGCGCACTTGCGCTGCGTCTCAGTGAGGAATGCCGAGATTCTAGCGCCCCGCGGCCGCGCCGGGCAGCGGGGATGCCCCGGGGGTGGCCAGGGCGCCTTCGTGCGGCGCCGGCGCAAGGCCCGCGTCGAGGTCGGTGGCGTCGATCTTGCCGTTGAGCACGTCGTGGGCGCGAGCCCGGTCGATGTCCTTCTCCCAGGCGGCTACCACCACGGTCGCCACGCAGTTGCCGATCAGGTTGCCCACGGCGCGGGCGATGCCGATGAACCAGTCCACCGACAACACCAGCACCAGGCCGATGGCGGGAATCGCCGGGTGCGCCGACAGCGTGGCCGCCAGGATCACGATGGCCGAGCCGGGAATGCCGTGCGCGCCCTTGGACGTGACCAGCGCCACCGCCAGAATGCCCAGCAGGTCGCCCAGCGCCAGCGGCGTATTGGTGGCCTGGGCGATGAAGACCGCGGCCAGCGTCAGGTAGATGGAGAAGGCGTCGAGGTTAAAGGAGTATCCGGTGGGGATCACCAGCCCCACCACCGATTTCTTGATGCCCATGAATTCGAGCTTCTTCATGATCTGCGGCAGCACGCTGTCCGACGACGCGGTGCCCAGCACCACCAGCAGTTCGGCGCGCAGGTAGCGGATCAGCTTGATCACCGAGAAGCCGCACAGGCGCATCACCGTGCCCAGCACCACCAGCACGAACAACATCACCGCGCCGTAGAACACCACTACCAGGTAGCCGAGTTGCTTGAGCGAGCCGATGCCATACTTGCCCACGGTAAAGGCCACCGCGCCCAGCACGCCCAGCGGCGCCAGCTTGATGATGAAGCCCATCATCTTGAACAAGGTGTGCGAGAAGGTGTCGATCATCGACACCAGCGGCCGGCCGCGCTCGCCCACCAGCGACAGCGCGCAGCCGAACAGGATCGACACCAGCAGCACCTGCAGCACGTCGCCGCTGGCGAACGCGCCCATCACCGTGCTCGGAATCAGCTTGAGCAGGAAGTCCACCATGCCGGCGCTCTTGACCTTTTCGGCGGAGTCCACGTAGGCCGACATCGCCGATGCGTCGAGCGAGGCCGGGTTCACGTTCATACCGGTGCCGGGATGGAAGATATAAGCCAGCGCGATGCCCAGCGCCAGCGCGATGGTGGTGACCACCTCGAAATACAGCACCGCCTTGATGCCGACCCGGCCCACCTTCTTCAGTTCGCCGGCGCCGCAGATGCCGGCCACCACCACGCAGAAGACGATTGGCCCGATCAGCATCTTGATCAGCTTGATAAAGGCGTCGCCAAGCGGCTTGAGCTTGGCGGCGAACTCGGGGAAGAACAGGCCGAGTGCAGTGCCCAGCACCAGGGCGATCAGCACCTGGCCAAACAGGGAGCGGGTGAAACGGGTAATAGCGGACTGCGGGCGGGCGGAAGCGGACCGCGGCTGGACTGCTGGGTGCATCGTTGTCTCCATGCGGACGCGTCCTAGACTTTGGCTGGCGCGTCCTGTCATTGCTGCAGGAATTGCCGGTTGCCCGCGTGGCGGGACGGCCGGTCTGACGTGCCGGGCGCGTGGCCGGGTGAGGGCTGCGGCGCTTCGTGGATTGGCCCTCCTGTTGGAGCGGAATCCACGCAACTCGCTGTCCGGATCGGATTGTCCGCAGCGAATTGTCGGAACGTGGAAGCCAATATAGTGCATATCATTTTTGTATGCAATTTTTGAATTCACTGTGCTACCATGAATCGCACAGAATAGAGCTCTCGGACGAGAGTCAAGGCGCACCGGGACGGTCCGGCGACGCCGGCCCGGCAACCAAGGCACCGCTGGCGCGGCGCTTGCATGATCCGGCGCCATCGCATTCGCGCACTTCCAGCAGGAGACACGCATGGCAGCAACCCTCACGCCCGCTACCGAAACCGCGGCGCGCATCATGGCCTGGGCAGATACCCTGGCCGTCCATACCGAGCAGCCCGGCATGCTCACCCGCACTTATCTCACCGAGGCCCACCACGGCGCCGCCGCGCAGCTGGCCGAGTGGATGCGCGAAGCCGGCATGACGGTGCGCCGCGATGCCGCCGGCAACGTGATCGGCCGCTATGAAGGCACGGCGCCCGGCGCACCGGCGCTGCTTACCGGTTCGCACTTCGACACCGTGCGCGACGGCGGCCGCTACGACGGCAACCTCGGCGTGATCCTGCCGGTCGCCTGCGTGGCCGAGTGGAACCGCCAGGGCAAGCGTTTTCCGTTCGCCATCGAAGTGGTTGGCTTTGCCGAGGAGGAGGGCGTGCGCTTCAAGGCCACGCTGCTGGGCAGCCGCGCCATCGCCGGCACCTTCGACACCAACGTGCTCGACAATGTGGACGACTCCGGCAAGACCATGCGCGAAGTGATGCGCGCGGCCGGTTTCGACCCTGCCGGCCTGCCTGCCGCCGCGCATCGGCGCGAGCAGGTGCTGGCCTTCGTGGAAGTCCATATCGAGCAAGGCCCGGTACTGCTTAATGAAGGGTTGCCGCTGGGCGTGGTGACCGCGATCTCCGGCGCCACCCGTTTCATCGTCGAATTCGAAGGGCTGGCCGGCCACGCCGGCACCGTGCCGATGGACATGCGCCGCGATGCGGCCATGGCCGGCGCGGAGATCGGCCTGTATATCGAGCGCCGCTGCGGTGGCCTGCCGGGCCTGGTGGGCACCATCGGCCAGTTCAACGTGCCCAACGGCGCCGCCAATGTGGTGCCAGGCCGCGCGGTGATCTCCATCGACATCCGCGCCGGCGAAGACGCCGTGCGCCAGGCTGCCGTCAACGACGTGCTGGCGGAGATCGAACGCGTGTGCGCCCGCCGCAATGTGCGTGTGACGGTCCGCAAGACCCATGAAGCCGTGAGCGTGCCGTGCGCGCCCTGGCTGCAGACGCAATGGGCGGATGCCATTGCCCGCCAGGGACTGCCGGTGCGGCACCTGCCCTCGGGCGCCGGGCATGACGCCATGGCCATCGCCGCCATCGCCGACGTGGCGATGCTGTTTGTGCGCTGCGGCAACGGCGGCATCAGCCACCACCCCACCGAGATCATGACTGCTGAAGACGCCGCCAGTGCTGCCGCCGTGTTCAGCGATTTTGTCGAGCATTTCGACAAGTCTTCCGCACGGCAGCAATAAGCGGCGCGGCCAGGCGCCAGCGTCCCCGATCCTGAGAAACCTTCAGATTTTGATTCAGAGATAAAACATGACCGCACGAGACAACGTGAACCCGCTGCAGACCACGCTCACCAACTTCATCGACGCCCAGCGCCCCGCGCAGGAAGCCTTCCTGGCCGAACTGGTCAAGGTGCCGTCCGACAACCCGCCGGGCGACTGCGATGCGCACGGCAAGCGCGCCAAGGTGCTGCTCGAAGGCCTGGGCTTCAAGGTGGAAGCGCACAAGGTGCCTGACGAACTGGTCAAGGCCGCCGGCATGATCAGCGCCACCAACCTGCTGGTGCGCAAGACCTTCGGCAAGGGCGGTCCCACCATCGCCATGAACGCGCACGGCGACGTGGTGCCCCCCGGCCTGGGCTGGACCAAAGACCCGTACGGCGGCGAGATCGCCGACAGCGAGCACGGCCCGGTCATGTACGGCCGTGGCGTGGCCGTGTCCAAGTCGGACTTCGCCACTTACACCTACGCCGTGCTGGCGCTGATGGAAGCCGAGAAGCAAGGCGCCAAGCTCAACGGCACGCTGGAACTGCAGTTCACCTACGACGAGGAAACCGGCGGCGACATCGGTCCCAAGTTCCTGCTCGACCAGGGCCTGAGCAAGCCCGACTACGCCATCTCGGCGGGCTTCTCCTACGGCATCACCTCGGCCCACAACGGCTGCCTGCACGTGGAAGTCACGGTGAAGGGCAAGCAGGGCCACGCTGCAATGCCGCACACCGGCGTGGACGCCATCGAGGCTGCCACCCACATCCTGCAAGCCATCTATGGCCTGCGCGCCGAACTCGCCACGCGCAAGTCGAAGACGCTGGGTATCGACACCGCCACGCTGAACGTCGGCCTGATCAAGGGCGGCATCAACACCAACGTGGTGCCCGACCTGGTGACCTTCCGCGTCGACCGCCGCATGATCCCCGAGGAAATCGGCTTTGACGCCGAAGGCGAACTCCGCGCCGTGGTCGAGAAGGCCGCCAGGGACCGTCCGGGCATCGAGGTCAAGGTCGAGCGCATCATCCTGGCCGAGCCGCTGTCGGAACTGCCGGGCGTGGAGAAACTGATCGGCGCCCTCAAGGGCCGTGCCGAGGAAGTGTTCGGCGTGGAGATCCCGGTGCAGGGCGTGCCGCTTTACACCGATGCGCGCCACTACACCAAGTACGGTATCCCCACCGTGCTGTACGGCGCCGGCCCGCGCACGCTGATGGAAGCGCGCGGCCACAACTCGGATGAGAACCTGCGGCTGAACGACCTGAACCGTGCCACCAAGGTGGTGGCGCTGGCGCTGTCGGACCTGATTGGCTGATGGCTGGCTTCCCCTCCCGCCCGCGGGAGGGGTCGGGGATGCGGGCAGGCGCTTGCCATGCCGCATCCCCGCAACCCTTTGCAGGCAAATTATTCTCAAGAAGAATAACTTTGCCCTGTACAATCAATTTTAAATTCATTAGCGGCATTGCTAATTCAGAAGATCGGCCGCGACTTTCTTCTCCCTCCGCTCCTGCCATCCGCTTGAGCCGGTAACGCCTCCGCATTCCCCAGCAAAACCTCCGCATCACCCGCCGTGCCGACCACTTGCGCTTGATATCAGTGCTCTTATATTATGTTCGTGCTCTGATATACATTGAATCCTCGCAACGTCCCAAGGAGAGATGCGCATGCCGACCCACGCCCGCATGGAGTACACCGATTTCACCAACACCGCCCCTGCCGTAGCCGCCGCCCTGCGCGCCTTGTCCAAGGCCGTGGACGACGCCGGCCTGGACAAGTCCCTGACCGAACTCATCAAGCTGCGCGCCTCGCAGATCAACGGCTGTGCGTTCTGCGTGCAATTCCACCTCAATGCGGCGCGGGGGCTGGGCGCTGACCAGCGCAAGCTGGACCTGGTGGCGGCATGGCGCGATGCCGGGATCTTCAGCGCCCGCGAGCAGGCCGCGCTGGCCTGGACGGAAGCGTTGACGAAGCTGAGCGCGGAAAGTGCTTCCGACGCTGTCTACGTCCAGGTGGCCGGGCAATTCCCCGCGGGCGAACTCGCTCACCTGAGCGCGGCCATCGCCAACATCAACGCCTGGAACCGGATCGCGGTGGGCTTGCGCTTCTCGCCGCCGGCACCGGCGCAGCCCCGGAGCGCCGCATGAACGCCCCCGCGCAAGACGCCACGCAGGCTGGCGATCGCGAGCCGATCCGCTACGTGGACAATGAAGCCGGGGTGCTGGCGTGTTTCCCGCTGATGCATCAACTCCGCCCGCACCTTGCGTCGCCCGAAGAATTTGTGGCACGCTGGCGCCGCCAGGTGGCGGCAGGCTATCGCCTGCTAGCGCTGTGGCAGGGCGGGCGGCCGGTGGCCTTGGCCGGCTTCCGCTTGCAGGACAACCTCGTGCACGGCGTGCATTTCTACGTGGACGACCTCGTCACCGACGAGTCCGCGCGCAGCGGCGGGTACGGCCACCTGCTGATGAACCGGCTCAAGGACGAGGCGCGCGCGCTGGGCTGCGCCAAGCTGGTGCTGGATACGCCGCTGACCAATGTGCTCGGTCACCGCTTCTATTACCGCAACGGCCTGCTGGCCTCCGCGTTGCGCTTCAATATCGCGCTTGCCTGACACGGCCAATCCCGGTGACCGGAGAACCATGACCAAGCTCCTGCATATCAGCGCCAGCGCACGCGGCGAGTCCTCGCTGAGCCGGCAGGCCGCCTCGCGGGTGCTGGCGCAAATCAGGCAGTGCCATCCCGCGCTGACGGTAAGCGAGCGCGACCTTGGCAGCGAACCGCCGCCGCATCCGCCGGCGGCGCTCGTCGAGGCCAGCCTGATGCCGGCGGAGGACCGCGGCGCCGCCGAGCTTGCGGCGCTCGCGCACTCGGAGACGCTGATCGCGGAACTGGAGGCCGCCGAGTTCGTGTTGATCTCCACGCCGATGCACAACTTCACCGTGCCATCCGCGCTCAAGGCGTGGATCGATCATGTGGTGCGGATCAACCGCACGTTTCGTAGCACGCCGGCTGGCAAGGCCGGGCTGCTCGCCGACCGGCCGGTATGGCTGCTCATTACCTGTGGCGGGCCGCTCGATGAAGGCCCCGCGGCCCAGCGCGATTTCCTCACGCCTTACCTGCAGTACGTGCTGGCCTGCATCGGCCTGACCCGTTTCGAAGCGCTGCGGCTGGACCAGATGCGACGCGGCGGCGAACACGTCGCACGCGGCATGGCGCGCGTCGATGCGTGGGCCGGACACCTCGCGCAGCAGCTGAATGGCGCCGGTGGCGGAGCGGCCCGTCCGGACGGCAGCGATCGGCGAGCGCCCCGAACCGGCTGAGCCGCGTCTGCGGCCCGAGTATCCTCCGGCGCATAGCCGGTGCCGTGCCTACCGTCTGGCCGCGCGCTCCACCGGCAGCGTCTCATCGCCATCGCCCAGCGAGCGCTGCATCAGCACCGTATCGATCCACTGGCCATGCTTGAAGCCAACCGACTGCAGCCGGCCGATGGTGCGGAAACCCACCCGCTCGTGCAATGCCAGCGAGCCCGCGCCCTCGCCGCTGGCGGTGCAGGCCACCACTGCCACCATCTGCCGCCACGGGCCGCTTTCGCAGCGCGATACCAGCGCGGCAAGCAACGCCAGCCCCAGGCCCTGGCCACGGAAGCGCTCGTCGATGTAGACCGAATCCTCGATGGCGAAACGGTAGGCGCTGCGTGTCCGGTAGGCGGAAGCATAGGCATAGCCCAGCACTTCGCCGCCGCGCTCGGCCACCAGGTAGGGCAGCCCCTGGCGTTTCACCTCCGCGTGGCGCAGCCGCATATCGTCCACGCCCGGCTCGACTTCCTCGAACGAAGCGCGTCCGTGGCGCACATGGTGGGCATAGATCGCCTGGATGGCGGGGATGTCCGCGGCGGTGGCGTCGCGGATCGAAGGGCTGGCGCAGGCCTGGACGGCAGCGGTGGCGTTGGCCACGGCCAACGGCGTGGCGGAAGCAGCGCTGAGTGTGGCGAGAGGGGCTTTCATGGTGCTGGCGCGGCGCGCGGTCTGGGCAGGTGAGCCGGAAGGCAGATCGGATCCGGGTTGATGGCCGAACGTGGAGGGAAGCCGCGTTATCGGTGTTTATCGGAGCCAACCAGAGCGGCCCGACGCCGCTACCTTACCGTGCGCCGATGCTATAAAGGAAGCTTCGCTGACTTATGCGGCGCATAAGAATTTCTTTGCCATGCGGCATCTCAATCCAGACTTTCTGCAGGCCTTTGCCCTGGTTTGCGAACTGGGCAGCTTTTCGGCAGCCGCCGAGCGCCTGGGCCTGAGCCAGCCGGCGGTCAGCCTGCAGGTCCGCCAGCTCGAACAGCGTTACGGCCTGCGCCTGCTGGAAAGGGTGGGACGCCATGTGCTGCCCACCGCCGCCGGCGAGGACCTGCTGGCGCACGCGCGCGGCGTGGCGGGCGCGCTGGCCGCCGCCGACGACAGCATGGCGCGCCATGCCGGCGGAGCGGTAGGGCGGGTGCGGCTGGGCACTGGCGCCACCGCCTGCATCTACCTGCTGCCGGCAGTCTTGCGCGACCTGCGCCGCGCCATGCCGGCGCTGGAGATCGTGGTCAGCACGGAAAACACCGGCGAGGCGCTCAAGGCGGTGGAAGACAACGCGCTTGACCTGGCCTTCGTTACGCTGCCGGCCTCGGGCCGGATGTTCGACATCACGCCCGTGCTGGAAGACCCGTTCGTTGCCATCGGGCCGGCCGACGGCGATCCGTTGCCCGCCACCGTGGCGCCCGCCGATCTTGCCGGCCGGCCGCTGGTGCTGTTCTCGCCGGGTGGCAATACGCGCCGGCTGGTGGATGAGTGGTTCCTGCGCGCCGGCATCAGCGCGCGCCCTGTCATGGAGCTGGACAGCGTCGAAGCGATCAAGGAACTGGTCGGCGCCGGGCTGGGTTACTCGGTGCTGCCCGGCATGGCCTTGCCGCCCGGCCAGCCGCGCGCCCGCATCGCCGTGCGCCCGCTTGCGCCGCCGCTGGCGCGCACGCTGGCGCTGGTGCTGCGCCACGACAAGCCGCTGCGTGCCGGACTGCGCGCCACGGTGGCGGCCTTGCTGCGGCTGGCGCCGGAAAAGCACGGCGCGGACTGAACGGACATGCCCCGCCGCAGCGGGGCATGCGGGCGCGCGGCGCCGCTTGTATAGTGCGGGTTTCAGCCCCAGGCGCGCGGGCTCGCTCGGCCGGCCATCGCAATGCCAGCGCGCGCCGGGCCGCCCCGACACCGAACCAGGAGTACCGTCATGATCACCATCTATCACAACCCCCGTTGCTCGAAATCGCGCGAAACCCTGGCGCTGGTCGAGGCCGCCGCAACCCGGCTGGGCGAGCCCGTGGAGATCGTGGAGTACCTGAAGACGCCACCCACGCTGTCCACCCTCAAGCAGCTTCACACCATGCTGGGCGTGCCGGTGAGGGAGATGGTGCGCGACAACGAGGCGCCCTACAAAGAGCTGGGGCTGGCCGATCCGGGCCTGACCGATGCCGAGGTGCTGGGCGCGGTGGCCGACCATCCCATCCTGCTGCAGCGCCCGGTGGTGGTGCGCAACCGCCGCGCCGCGATTGGCCGTCCGCCCGAGAATGTGGCGCCCTTGCTGGCCTGAGCCAGGCTTGTCCCGGCCGCGGGCCCGGCAAACCGCGGCCCCTGAATAAAACCGGCCCCCACGCAAGGTGGGGGCCGGCCCGGTCAGGGAGGCTGTACTGCTTCAGGCGGGTCGTCTAAGGAACACCCAGCCAGTGCATGGCCTCCTGACCGAAAGCGATTGCCGCGAGGACCACCAGCAGGATCACCAGGGTCAGCGCGCTGACGTAAACAATGGCCTTGGCGACTTCGGCGTCGTCTTCGAGGGAGTGCGGGCGCGTGGATTCGCGCGTCGAGGGCGTCCCGTGCGGCCAGTGCAACCGGCCGGCCAACTGCCTGAGGTGCAGGTCGGGGTGGAAACGCATGGGCGACACCTCCTGGGCGTGGCACGCGAGGCCGTATATGGCTTGGCGACGCGGCCGCCCTGAGATCGGGTGGGTTCGAATGCCAGTTCGGATGCCATATACGTCTTAACTATAGCTGGCGCGCCACAGGATGCGAGGCCGGCGCATGCCGGCGCCGGGAATCCGCGCGTGAGCCGGTTCAGGCCGCGGGGGGAGCGGGCGGGCCGTCGCTTGCGGGCACGGCCTGTGCAGCGGCGAGCCTGGCCTCCCGGGCCTTCAATTCGGTAAGCATGTTGCAAAACAGCGCACCCTGCTCCAGCGCATCGTCCAGCGCCACATGGGTGTGCGGCAGCGGATCTTTCCATTCGGCCGGCAGCGCCGGCTTGACGGTCTTGCGGTAGGGCAGCCCGGTCATGGCGAATGCCATCGTCTTGATGTCAAGCGCCGCCCAGCCAAACGGCGAGCGGCCGGCGAAACGCATCATGTACCAGAACATCCAGGTGAAATCGAAGCCGGCCGGGAAGGCCACGAAGACTGGCTTGCCGGGCAGGCTCTCCACCCATTCCACGTAGCGCACCATGGCCCGCTCGGGCGGCTCCGGGTTCTGCCGGCAGGCTGCCCAGGCTTCCGGCTGGGTTTGCCACCACTGCATCTGCGCCGGATGCCCGGCGGCGCCCGGCAGCGTCTCCAGGTTGGCCGAGAAGGTGCTCACCACGGTCTTGTCCGCCAGCATCGCGGCGGAGGCGAAGGACAACATGGAGTGCGGGCCGGGGATCGGGCCGTCGGCTTCCACGTCGGTGCTCACATAGATTTCGGGGCGGGTGTCGGGTGCCTGTCGCTTGGCCATGGCATGCCTTGGAATAGGGATTCGGAAAGCGCGGCGTGCGGGGGCTCAGCCGACGTCGATCAGGTGGTCCGCCACATAGGGATTGTTCTTGCGCTCCTCGGCAAACGTGGAGACAGGCCCGTGGCCGGGCACGAAGGTTACGTCGCCGCCCAGCGGCCACAAATGGGTGCGGATCGAGCGGATCAGGTCGGCGTGGTTGCCGCGCGGGAAGTCGGTACGGCCGAYCGAGCCCGCGAACAGTACGTCGCCCACGATGGCGAGCCGGTGCGCGCGCGAGAAAAACACCACGTGGCCGGGCGTGTGGCCGGGGCAATGGTAGACCTCCAGCGTCTCGCTGCCGAACTGCACGGTGTCGCCCGTGTCCAGCCAGCGCTGCGGCTCGAAGATCTCGGCGTGGCTAAAGCCAAAACGGCGCGTCTGCTCCGGCAATTGCTCGATCCAGAAGCGCTCGTCCTCGTGCGGCCCTTCGATCGGGATCCCAAGCTCGCGCGCCAGCGATGCCGCCCCGGCGCAGTGGTCCACGTGCCCGTGCGTGAGGAAGATCTTCTCCAGCGTCACGCCGTGTTCCTTGACCGCGGCATGGATGCGGTCAAGGTCGCCGCCGGGATCGGTCACCGCGGCGCGGCCAGTGGTCTCGTCGATCAGCAGCGTGCAGTTCTGCTGGAAGGGCGTCACGGGAATCAGTAGGACTTGCATGGAGCGAAAGTTGGAGGGGAGACAGGGAGCCAGGGCCGGATACGAGCGCCGCATGCACCACAAAAATCGAGGGCGAAGGATGGCTCGCGATCGGAACAGTGGTCGCATTGTAGCGTCGGGCCTGTAAAAAGGTGCCGCGCCCGACAGCGTCGGAAGGGCATGAAGCAATGCGCGAAGCACACCGCGAAAGCCTTGTCAGGACTGGCCTGGCGCCTGGCAAGCGCCGAATCGGGTACGGTTTGTGCCGCGCGTTACAGACAATTCGTAACAAAATCAAGGCCATAGGTGTAACTGCGTGATGCTAGACTCCCGCGATGCGTTGGTTACAACTCCCCCTTTCCCGCCCCGCGCGGATCGTCCGCCTGTGCGTGCATGCCACGTGCGCGCTGGCGCTTGCCGCTTGTGCGATCCCACCGGGCGATCAAACGCAGGAGGGCGTGCCCACCGCCGCCACGCCGGGGACTGCCAAGCCGGCCAAGCCTGCCAAAGTTGCCAAGGGCGAGAAAAACGGCGCCTCGGACAAAGCCCCGAAGGACAGCAGCAATGGCTGGGGCCTGTATCGCTGGGGCGGCGACGCGCAGGGGGATGGCGTGGGATCGTTCGAGGGCCTGCGGCCCGACCTGGGCTCCTATGAGCAGCGCGGCATGGCGTCCTGGTATGGCAAGGGTTTCCATGGCCGCAAGACGGCCAATGGCGAGCGCTTCGATATGCGGGCGATGACTGCCGCGCATCCCTCGCTGCCGCTCGATAGCTGGGTGCTGGTGCGCAACCTGCGCAATGGCAAGGTGGCGGTGGTCCGCATCAACGATCGCGGGCCGTATCACAGCAACCGCGTGCTCGACGTCTCTTTTGGCGCGGCCAAGCGCCTCGGTTTTACCGATCACGGCTCCACCCAGGTGGAGATCCGGCGCCTGTCGCGCTCCGAGGTAGCGGCGCTGGGGCCGCAGATCGCGCCGAGCGGCGACGATGCGGGCGATAGTGGCGACGATGCCACGACCGACTCCGAACTGGCCGACAACCCGGCCAGTCCCGTGCGCGCGGCCCGCAAGACGCGCAAGCCGGCGGCCCGGCGCAAGAGCCGCTGAGCCGGGATGCGGACCATGCAGGCATGCCAGGTCCGCGACGCCGTCGGCTTATGCGCCGATGCGGTCATCAGGCACCCGGACGATTCACTCGGTAGCCGCCTCGCCATCCCCGTCGCCCTCGCCGTGCCCCGCCCGCCGGGCCAGCGCCAGCCGGTACAGCGCATCGGTGGAAGCGCCGGTAATGGCGGCGGCGAGCTTGGCGGCCCGCTTGGCCGGCAACTCGGCCAGCAGCAGCTCCAGCACCTGCTGTGCGCGGGCGTCAGGCTGGCCGGCATCCGCTGCCTTAGCCGACGCGCCTTCCACCACCAGCACGAACTCGCCCTTGGCGCGCGATGCATCCGCGGCCAGCCAGGCTGGCGCCTCGCTCACCGGCAGCACCTTGATTTCCTCGAACAGCTTGGTCAGTTCGCGGCCAATCAGCAGCCGCCTGTCCGGCGGCAGCGCGGCGGCCAGCGCCGCCAGCGTGTCGGCAATGCGGTGCGGCGCCTCATAGACCACCCAGGCGTGATCGAGCGCGGCCAGTCCGGCGATGGCCTCGCTGCGCGCGCGCGCCTTGGACGGCAGGAAGCCGGCAAAGGTGAAACGTCCGTCGCCGCTGTCGAGCATCTCGCCCGCTACCGACAAGGCCGCCACGGCCGCGCTCGGGCCGGGCAGCGGCACCACCGCGTGGCCGGCCGCGCGCGCCGCTTCCACCAGCCGCGCGCCCGGATCGGAGATACCGGGCGTGCCGGCGTCGGACACGTAGGCAATGCGCTCGCCAGCGGCCAGCCGCGCGTTGATGCGCTCCGCCGCTTCGCGTTCGTTGTGCTCGTGCACCGCCAGCAGCGGGCGGTGCAGGCCAACGCGCGTGAGCAGCTGGCCGGTATTGCGGGTGTCCTCGCAGGCGATGGCGTCGGCCAGGCCGAGCACGTGCAGTGCCCGCAGGGAGAGATCGGCCAGGTTGCCGATCGGGGTAGCCACCACGTACAGGGTGCCGGACGGGTAGGACTGGCCGGCCGCCAGGGAGATCCAGTCAGTCATGCTTGAGAACTTCCGTTGAATCCATCATTCAAATCCACGATGTCCCCGGCACAGGCGCGGGGCGCTCGCGCCGAGGGACGCGCGCTGGCTTACCTGGAAAGGCAGGGCCTGGCGCTCGTGGTTCGCAATTATCGCTGCAAAGGCGGCGAGATCGACCTGATCATGCGCGAGGCCGACGGTACGCTGGTTTTTGTGGAAGTGCGCCAGCGCGCCAGCCGCGCCTTCGGCGGCGCGGCTGCCAGTGTCACACCGGCCAAGCAGCGGCGCATCCTGCTGGCCGCGGAGCATTACCTCGCCGCGCAGGCGGAACCAGGCGCCGCGCCGCGCTGCCGGCTCGATGTGGTGGCGCTGGAGCCGGGGCGGCTCGAATGGATTCGCGACGCCTTCGATGCCGGCGCGGCGCCATGAAGCGCGGGGGAGCCCGGGCGCCTGCGTCATAATGCGCAATATCTTGCGGCGCGTGCCGCATTTGAAAAGCGTTTGAAAACAAGAAGGCCGATCGAGCCATGCATATCGATAGCATCCAGCAGCATTTCTTCGACAGCGCAGAGACCAAGCGCCAGGCCGCGCCGCTGATGGCGCCCCACATCGCCGCGGCGATCGAGCGGCTGGTGGGCGCGCTCACCAGCGGCAACAAGATCCTGGTCTGCGGCAACGGCGGCTCGGCCTCCGACGCCCAGCATTTCGCCGCCGACCTGATCGGCCGCTTCGAGCGCGAGCGCCCCGGCCTGGCCGCGATCGCCCTGACGACCGACAGTTCGATCCTTACCGCCATCGGCAACGACTACGATTTCAGCCTGGTGTTCTCCAAGCAGGTGGAAGCCCTCGGCCAGCCCGGCGACGTGCTGCTCGCGATTTCCACCTCCGGCAACGCCGCCAACGTGCTCGCCGCGGTGCAGGCTGCCAAGCAGCGCGACATGAGCGTGGTGGCCCTGACCGGCATGGGCGGCGGCGAGCTCGCCGGCCTGCTGGACGAATTCGACGTCAACTTGTGCGTGCCCAGCGAGCGCGCCCCGCGTATCCAGGAAGTGCACCTGCTGACCCTGCATTGCCTGTGCGACGGCATCGACGAGGCGCTGCTGGGCGAGGGCTGAGCCCGCCGCCGATAGCGCCTCGCTTTCTCGCCCCTGAATTTCGCTCCCGAAGCAACCACAGCCCATTTTTGCCTCACCGCTACAAGCAAGGACCGCATGACGACTCTGCCCAACTCGCGTGAATCCCGCACCTCCCGGCCGGCCGGGACCCTGCCACGCCTGGCCCGCACCGCGACGATGGTGGCGGCACTGACCGTTGCGGCCACGCAGCTCACCGGTTGCTTCCCGGTCATCGCCGCCGGCGTGGCCAGTGGCGTGACCGTGGCCACCGACCGCCGGCCAACCACCACCCAGACCATCGACCGCGGCCTGCAGCTGGAGGCCGATAGCACGCTGAGTTCGCGCTACAACGGCCAGGCGCGCGTGAGCGTGTCGGTCTTTAACCGCAAGGTGCTGCTGACCGGCGAGGCCAAGGACGCCGCTGTCAAGCAGCAGATCGACAAATATGTGCGAGGCCTGCCCAACGCGCGCGAGGTGATCGACGAGCTCGAAATCGTGCCGTCGCCCTCGTTCGCCACGCAGAGCGAGGACACCTACATCACCAGCAAGGTCAAGACCATGCTGATCACCGCCGAAGGCGTGCCCTCGAACTCGATCAAGATCGTCACGGAGAAGKGTGTGGTCTACATGCTTGGCATCGTCACGCCGCCCGAAGGCGAACGCGCCACCGATGTGGCCCGCAATGCCAGCGGCGTCACCAAGGTGGTAAAGGCCTTCGACTATGTGACCGAAGCCGAGAGCGGCAGGCTCGACGCTGCCGCCACCGGGCGGACCACGCCGCCGGATACCACTTCCGGCACGCCCGCACCGGTGCAATCCGCGCCGCCCGCGCCAGAGGCGGCCCCTGGCGCCACGACCACCCCGGTCGCGTCGCCGGTAGCCTCGCCGGTGGCATTGCCGCCCGGCCGCAACCTGCCCTGAACGGCCGGCGCGTCGGGCCAGCCCTGGCTCCCGCGCCAGCCTGGCCGTGCGCCGCGTGCATTGCCGCGCGGCGTACCCATTACAGCGCCTCGCGCTGCGGCCGCAGTTTCAGGCGGCCGGTTCACGCGCCACTTCCCCGCCGCTCGCCGCCTTCTCCGGGCATCACCGGGCGCACTTCGATCTGAGGTTTTCGCATCACATGCGCGCGCCCGGTGTGTTAGGGTAGGCACGCCCTCGCGGCGCGATCCCGGAGCGAACACGATGATCCAGCCCCCCCTACTTGCCGCCTTGGCGGCGCTGGTGTTACTGGCCTTGCCCGGCGGCGCGCAAGCACAGGCGCCCGACGCCGCCGCGCTGCAAGCGCGCAACTGGGCCGCCGCGTGCGCCGGCTGCCACGGCCCCGCGGGCCGCGCGCCCGCGGGGAGCCCGGTGCCGGGCCTCGCCGGCCGCGACAAGTCCGAGCTGGTCCGGCAGATGCAGGACTTCAGGCAAGGCAAGCGCGAAGCCACGGTGATGCAGCAGATCGCCAAGGGCTACAGCGACCAGCAGATCGAAGCCATCGCGGGCTGGTTCGCCGCCGTGCGCTAAGCGCGCCGGCTTGCAACCCGGCAAGGAGACCCTCAGATGCAAAGACGTGAATTCCTCGGCGCGCTCGCCGGCACTGCCGCGCTCGGCGCATTCGGCGCGCAAGCGGCCAGCGCTACCGGCAAGGCAAAGGTGGTGGTGGTGGGCGGCGGCTATGGCGGCGCCACCGCAGCGCGTTACCTGCGCGAATGGAGCGGCCAAGGTATTGAGGTCACGCTGGTCGAGCCCAACGCCAGCCTGGTCTCCTGCCCGCTGTCCAACCTCGTGCTCGCCGGCAGCAAGCGCATCGGTGACATCACCCTCTCCTACGAAGCGCTGGCGAAGCGCCACGGCGTGAACGTGGTGCGCGACCATGTCAACGCGATCGACCCGGCGCGCAGGGTGGTGCGCCTCGCCGGCGGCGGCACGCTGCCCTACGACCGGCTGGTGCTGTCGCCCGGCGTGGATGTGCTCTCTGGCGAGATTCCGGGCCTCGCCCAGCCAGGCGGCGAGCAGATTCTCCACGCCTGGAAGGCCGGCCCGCAAACGGTGGATTTGCGCCGCCAGCTGGAAGCGATGCCCGATGGCGGCACCTTCGCCATCACCATTCCGCTCGCGCCCTACCGCTGCCCGCCCGGGCCCTACGAACGCGCCTGCCTGGTCGCGGACTATTTCAGCCAGGCCAAGCCGCGCAGCAAGGTGCTGATCCTCGACGCCAATCCCGACGTCACCTCCAAGGGCGCGCTGTTCAAGCAGGTCTGGGCCACGCGCTACAAAGGCATGATCGAGTACCGGCCGCAGTACAACACCATCGACGTGGACCCCGCCACCCGCACGCTCAAGTTCGAGGTGCAGGACGACGAGCGCGCCGATGTGCTCAATGTGCTGCCGCCGCAGCGCGCCGGCGCCATCGCCGTGGCAAGCGGGCTGGCTACCGCCAACGGCCGCTGGTGCGAGGTCGACTTCCTTACCTTCGAATCGATCGCCGTGCCCGACATTCACATGCTCGGCGACGCCATCCAGATCGCGCCGCTGATGCCCAAGTCGGGCCATATGGCCAACCAGCACGGCAAGGTGGCGGCGGCGGCCATCGTGTCGCTGCTCGCCGGCCAGGCGCCGAACTCCGAGCCGCTTTACAACAACACTTGCTACAGCTTCACGTCCGCGCGCGAAGCGATCCACATCGCCAGCGTGCATCGCTATGATGCAGCGCAGAAGACCATGGTCACGGTGCCGGGCGCGGGCGGCTTGTCGGCTGCGCCGAACGCGCTGGAAGGCACCTATGCGCAGGCATGGGCGGATGCCATCTGGACCGACATGCTCGGTTGAACGCCCGGCAGGACAACCACGGCGCGCACCGGTGACGGTGCGCGTTGCATATGTCTCCGAGATCGCAGTCAGCCCCGCATCCGGAAACGCGGCGCAAAGGGGTAAACACTATATGCGCAATCACGCATATACGAATATATTGGACGGCATGGACGAGATGGATCGCGTGTTCGAGAAAGTGTCGGGGTATTTCAGTCTGCTGGCGGAACCCACCAGGCTGAAGATCCTGCACGCCCTGTGCGATGGCGAGAAGCCGGTTGGCACCGTGGTGGAAACGGTGGGCTCTTCGCAGACCAATGTCTCGCGGCATCTCACCGCGATGTACCGCGCGGGCGTGCTGTCGCGCCGCAAGGAAGCCAACCTCGTGTTCTACGCCATCGAGGACGAGAGCGTGATTGAGCTGTGCCGCACGGTCTGCGTGCAGGTGGCCAGCCGGCTGGAAGACAGCGCCTTGCCCGCGGGCATGGTCGACCGCTTCATGCCGCAGGCCGCACCGGCGCCGCGCCGCCGTAGCCGCTGAGGCCAGGCGCGTACCGGGGCGCAGGGCAACCGCATTCACGTTCGCACGCAGGTTGTACGGCGGCAGCCCGCATCCGCGGGCGCCGGCCGATAACAGGTTGGCCGACGGCGCTTGCGCGCCGGACGAGCGGACCGGAGGAGACCGCAGTGCCGGAACAGATCCGCCCCGGGCGCATCGTGCGTGCGCCGGAGCATTTCATCAGCGCATCGTTGCAGCAGGACATCGCGCAACATGGCCTGGGCACGCCGGACAGCCCGCGCCGCGACTTCCTGCGCAAGAGCTTCCTGGGCGCCGCGGCCGCGCTGGCCGCCGGTGCCGGCGGCAGGACGCGCGCAGCGCAAAGCGCCGGCGACGACGCCATCCTCACGCCGCAACCCTGGGCCACCACGCTGGGCCAGCCGGTTGCCGCGCACCCCTACGGCCAGCCCTCCGCCTACGAGAAAAACCTGGTGCGGCGCGAGTCGCCGGGGCTGACCCGTGTGTCCGCCGCTTCTGTTTCCTTCGCGCCGCTGCAAGGCTTCTTCGGCATCATCACGCCCAACGGGCTGCATTTCGAGCGTCATCACCAGGGCTGGCAGGACATCGATCCGGCCCGCCACCGCCTGATGTTCAATGGCCTGGTGAAAGCGCCGCGCGTCTACACCATGGACGATCTGATGCGCCTGCCGGCGGTGTCGCGCATGCACTTCATCGAGTGCGGCGCCAACACCGGCATGGAGTGGGGCAACGTGGCGGTGCCCACGGTGCAATACACCCACGGCATGCTGTCCTGCTGCGAATTCACCGGCGTGCCGCTCAAGGTCCTGCTCGACGATGCCGGTGCCGACTTCAAGCGCGGGCGCTACCTGCTTGCCGAAGGCGGCGACGGATCGGGCATGACGCGCACCATCCCGATGGCGCTGGCCGACGAGATCATCGTCGCATGGGGCATGAACGGCGAGATGCTGCGTCCCGAGAACGGCTATCCGCTGCGGCTGGTGGTACCCGGCGTGCAGGGCGTGTCGTGGGTCAAGTGGCTGCGCCGGCTGGAGCTGGGCGACCAGCCGTGGAACACCAAGGACGAGACCGTGCACTACGTCGACATGATGCCCGACGGCATGCTGCGCCAGTACACCTCGATCCAGGAATGCAAATCCGTCATCACCACGCCTTCGGGCGGTCAGCAGATGGTGGGCCCCGGCTTCTACAACATCAGCGGCCTGGCGTGGTCCGGGCGCGGGCGGGTGAAGCGAGTGGATGTTTCCGTCGACGGCGGCCGCAACTGGCGCACCGCGCGGCTGGAAACGCCGGTGCTGTCCAAATGCCTGACGCGCTTCAACCTGGACTGGGCGTGGGACGGCGCCCCCGCCATCCTGCAAAGCCGCGCCATCGACGAGACCGGCTATGTGCAGCCCCGCATGGCGCAGCTGCGCGCGGTGCGCGGCACGCGCTCGATCTATCACAACAACGCCATCCAGAGCTGGCAGGTGGCCGGCAGCGGCGAGGTCTCCAATGTCCACGTTGATTAAGGCCGCCCGCGCCGCGCTGTTTGCCGCCGCCGTGGCGCTGGGCGGGCAGGCGTCGATCGCCGCGACGCCGGCGGAAGCCGCGCGCGCCGCGCTGGGCCGCGCCGCGACGCCGGCCGAGGTCGGGGCATGGGACATCGATGTGCGTCCCGATTTCCAGGGCCTGCCCAAGGGCAGCGGCACGGTGTCGCAGGGACAGAAAATCTGGGATGGCAAATGCGCCTCCTGCCATGGCGATTTCGGTGAATCCAACGAGGTCTTCTCGCCCATCGTCGGCGGCACCACCACCGAGGACATCAAGCGCGGACGGGTGGCTTCGCTGACCGGCAACCAGCCGTATCGCACCACGCTGATGAAAGTCAGCACCGTCAGCACGCTGTGGGACTACATCCACCGCGCGATGCCCTGGAACGCACCGCGCAGCCTGTCCGCCGACGAGGTCTACGCGGTCACCGCCTACCTGCTCAACCTGGGCGATATCGTGCCGGCGGATTTCACGCTGTCGGAGCGCAACATCGCCGTGGTGCAGCAGACCATGCCGAACCGCAACGGCATGACCCTGCAACATGGCTTGTGGCCCGGGCGCGGCCAGCCGGATACGCGTAATACGGCGTGCATGAAGGATTGCGCGGGAACGGTGGAGGTGGCGTCGGCGATGCCGGCCTACGCGCGCGATGCCCACGGCGATCTGGCCGCGCAGCAGCGCACGGTGGGACCCACGCGCGGCGTGGCGATCGGAACCGCCGCGAGCGCGCCCGCGGCGGCCGCGCCGGACGAGAAGGCCGGCGCGAAACTGGCCAGCCAGTACCAGTGCATGGCCTGCCACGCCACGGACCGCAAGCTGGTTGGCCCGAGCTTTACCGAGATCGCGCGCAAGTACAACGGACAGGAAGTGCGGGACACGCTGGCTCACAAGATCAGGGCGGGCGGACAGGGCGCCTGGGGCAGCATGCCGATGCCGCCCCAGGCGCAGATTCCCGATTCCGACCTGCGCACCGTGGTGGGGTGGATTCTTGAGGCAAAATAGCGGACTGGCCGCCACCATGCCCCGTGGCGCGGCCAGCGCGCCGCCGCGCCGGCCAGCCATCCGGCATGGCGGGCAGCGAGTGGCCTATCGCCGTCCCCACGGCTCTTCAAAGTTCGGAGCAATATCCATGAAGCAGTTTGTCATCGCAACGCTGATGCTGGCTTGCGCCGCCTCGGCCAACGCTGCAGTCGATGCCGCCAAGGCCCAGGAAATCGCCAACAAGAACGCCTGCATGGGCTGCCACCAGGTCGACAAGAAGCTGGTCGGCCCCGCCTACAAGGATGTGGCGGCCAAGTACAAGGGCGACAAGAACGCCCTGGCAACGCTGACCAAGAAGGTCAAGAGCGGCGGCGCAGGCGTCTGGGGCCCGGTGCCGATGCCCGCCAATGCTGGCTTGAGCGATGCCGACCTGAAGACGGTCGTGGAGTGGGTGCTGGCAGGCGCCCCGGCCAAGTAAGGCGCCCAGGGCATGCCCTGCCCGGACCGGGTTACGGCTTCGGGACCCAGGGGGCGCCGGTGGCGCCCCTCGCTGTAGGGCGGCAATGCACCGCCCGCTGCCGTGCCGGAAGGCGCGGCAGGCCAATAAACCAGGCCGGTACGGAAAACGCAGGAGAAGAGGAAACAATGCATTCAAAACGACGAGACGTATTGCGGGTCACTTCCGTGCTCGCGCTGATGGCCGCCACCGGCCTGATCAGCAAAGCGCAGGCGGCGGAGTGGAACAAGACCGCCTTCGATGGCAAGAGCGTGGCGGACGTCATCAAGGCGCTCGGCGGCAGCGGCACCGAGAAAAGCACCGCCATTGTCTTTACCGCCCCCGACATCGCCGAAAACGGCGCCGTGGTGCCGGTCGCGGTGACCAGCAATATTCCTGGCACCGAGCAGATCGCGATCCTGGTGGAAAAGAATCCCAATACGCTGGCAGCGGATTTCACCATCCCCGCCGGCACCGAGCCCTTCGTCTCCACGCGAGTCAAGATGGGCCAGACCTCGATGGTGTACGCCGCCGTCAAGGCCGGCGGCAAATGGTATGTGGCGTCCAAGGAAATCAAGGTGACGCTGGGCGGTTGCGGCGGCTGAGGCCACGCTCCCATCCCCCCACGCGGATTTCCCGCCCCACCACTACCTGAAAGAGGAAAGAACATGGCAGACCCGATGCGCGTACGTGCCGCCGAGAATGGCGGCGTGGTCGACGTCAAGATCCTGATGAAACACGACATGGAAACCGGCCAGCGCAAGGATGCGGGCGGCAAGACCATTCCGGCCTGGCATATCCAGAGCGTGACGGCGCAGTGCAAGGGCAAGGACGTATTCCAGGCCCAGTTCGGCCCGGCCGTGTCCAAGGATCCCTTCCTGAACTTCAAGTTCAAGGGCGGCGCCAAGGGCGACAAGGTCACGGTGACCTGGATCGACAACCGCGGCGACAAGCGGACCGACGAAGCCACCATTTCCTGATCGGAGCAGGTACGGGCCTGGCCGAGCGGGCGGCCGCATCCTCTGCTATGGTTCAGGTCGAATGTCGGACCCGGGCTGGCGCATGTTGCGCGCAGGGGAGCGACCGGAAGGATAGGAATCATGCGGCGAGCATTCATTCGAGCAACGGCGGCCCTGGCCGCGATCGGCTTGTCGGCCAAGGCGGCGGCGCAAGCGGCACCGGCGGCCGCCGGCAAGGGCGGGCGCGTCAAAGTGGTCTACCAGTTGTCCGAAGGCACGGACCAGGCGGTGCGCGCCATGGCCAACCTGCGCAACCACCTGAACGCAGCGCCAGACACCAGGATTGTGGTGGTGGCCTTCGGCTATGGCGTGGATTTCATCGTGGAAGGCGCGCGTGACGCACGCGGCAATACGTTCGAGGCGGCGGTCGGCGCGCTGGCCAGTTCCGGCGTCGAGTTCCGCGTCTGCCGCAACACGCTGACGGCGCGCAAGATCCCCGAGTCCAGCCTGCTGATGGAAGCCAAGGTCGTACAGGCGGGCGTGGTCGAAGTGGCCAGGCTGCAGTTTGATGAAGGCTATGCCTATATCAAGCCGTAAGTAGCATCCGCGCGGGAGCCGGCGCAAACCGGGTGCCGCGCTACGGGAAGACAAGCAATAAGACCGGCCCGCACGGCCTGGCGCCACATGGCGGCAGGCTTCCGAGGCCCCGAGGAGAAGCCCCATGAAATCGATCAGACGCCGCCACACGGGCGCCGCGCTGGCGCTGGCCGGCACTGTGGCGCTGGCCGCCGCCGCCGTGCACGCCCAGGGCAGCACCGCCGAGGAAATCGCCAAATACCGGCAAATGCTCGCCGAGGGCAATCCCGCCGAGCTGTGGGAAGCCGCCGGCGAAGAACTCTGGAAAAAACCCGGCGGCCCCAAGAACGCCTCGCTCGAACAATGCGACCTGGGCAAGGGCCCCGGCGTGACCAAGGGCGCTTACGCCGAACTGCCGCGCTACTTCAAGGACACCAACCGCGTGATGGACCTGGAGCAACGCCTGGCCTATTGCCGCGTGACGCTGCAGGGCCTGACCCAGGAAGAAGCGCTGAAGAACCCCTTCGCCTCCACCGGCAAGCCGTCCGACATCGAGCGCCTGGTGGCCTTCCTGACCGGCGAGTCGCGCGGCGTGAAGATGAACGTGCAACTGGCCCATCCCGAAGAGAAGCGCGTATATGCCCTGGGCCAGAAGATGTTCTTCTACCGCGGCGGCGCCTACGACTTCGCCTGCGCCACCTGCCACGCCGTCGATGGCCAGCGCATCCGCCTGCAAGAGCTGCCCAACCTGCTGACCCGGCAAGGCGCCCAGGCTGCCTACACCACGTGGCCGGCCTACCGCGTCTCGCAGGGCGAGGTGCGTTCGATGCAGCACCGCCTCTACGATTGCCTGCGCCAGCAGCGCTTTCCCGAGCCCGCCTATGGTTCCGACGTGATCACGGCGCTGAGCCTGTTCCTCGCCAGGAATGCCAACGGCGGCACGTATGACGGTCCGGCCATGAAGCGCTGAGCAAGGGAGAGCACAGATGAAACAAGCGCGTAGATACACACAAGGCAAGCTCGCCGCGGTCACGTTTGCCCTGCTGGCCTGCGTGGGCATGGCTCACGCGGAGGACAGCGCCAAGCCGGCCAGGGCCGCGAAGCCTGCCAAGGCCGCCGCCGTCAGCGGCGCCGACATGAAGACGCTGATCGAAAGCTCCTTCACGTCCAAGGGTCCCGCCACGGTCGAAGGCGTGCTCGATCGCGACGCCATGCAGAAGGCGTGCAGCGACTACCCGGACCGCTCCAAGGTGCCGGCGGCGGTGGCCAGGAAAATCGAAGCCGCCGAGTTCAAGCAGATCAAGTACCCTGCCGACAAGCAGTGGCTGGGCGACTGGAAGGAAGGCGAGAAGACCGCCCAGAACGGCCGCGGCATGCAGTTCTCCGACGCCGTCGGCGGCGTCAACGGCGCGAACTGCTACGCCTGCCACCAGATGACCAAGGCCGAGATCTCCTTCGGCAATATCGGTCCGTCGCTGTACCAGTACGGCAAGCTGCGCGGCGATTCGGAAGCGGTGCTCAAGTACACCTGGGGCAAGATCTGGGATTCCAGCGCCTTTGCGGCCTGCTCCAACATGCCGCGCTTCGGCCACAAGGGCATCCTCACCGAGCAGCAGATCCGCGACGTGATGGCGTTGCTGCTGGACCCGGCCTCGCCGGTCAACCAGTAAGGCACCGCGATGGCGACCGGCGGTATGGCCATCAACTTCCGACGGACGCTGCTGCTCGCGGTGCTCGCCTGGAGCGGTGCGGCCGCGGCACTGGAGGTGGGCGACACCGTGCGCCTGCCTGCGGTGCAACTGCTCGACGGCCGCACCATGACTGCCGCCCAACTGGCCGGCAAACCACTGGTGCTGGAGATCTGGGCATCGTGGTGCCCCTTCTGCGCGCTGCAGAACCCGCGCCTGCAGAAGCTCTACGACAGTACCGGCGGCGCGCGCGGCGGACTGGGGGTGCTGGCGGTAACCATCGACCGTGATCCGACGGAAGCCGCCGCCTACATGGCGAAGCGCGGCTACACCTTCCCCGCCACCATGGACACGCCCGCGCTGCGCGCCGCGCTCGGCAAGCGCAAGGGCCTGCCCGAGCTGTACGTGATCGACGCCGATGGCAAGGTCGTGCAGAAGGAGGTCGGCGAGATGCTGGAAGAAGAAGTCGCGGCACTGGCGAAGTACGCCAGGCCAACGCCGAAGTAGCCGCATTCGGCCACGAGACGCCGGGTCACCGCTGCCCGATACCGGCGCATGCAATCCACTGGAAGAGACGATGAACCGACGCGAGTTCCTGCAGGTGCTGGCCATTGCCGGCGCCGGCGGCATGACCTTTCCCGCCACCGATGCACAGGCCGCGCAGGCCGCCGGCAAGCTCTATGACGTGCCGCGCTTCGGCAATGTGCACCTGCTGCATTTCACCGATTGCCATGCGCAGCTGCGGCCGCTGTATTTCCGCGAGCCCAACGTCAACCTCGGCGTGGGCGACTACGCGGGCAAGCCGCCGCACCTCGTCGGCCAGGCCTTCCTGCGCCACTACGGCATCGCGCCCGGCAGCGCGCAGGCGCATGCCTTCACCTATCTCGATTTCACTGAAGCCGCGCGCCGCTACGGCAAGGTGGGCGGCTTCGCCCACCTCGCCACGCTCATCAAGCAACTCAAGGCCGGCCGGCCCGGCGCGCTGCTGCTCGACGGCGGCGATACCTGGCAGGGCTCGGCCACCGCGCTGTGGACGCGCGGGCAGGACATGGTCGACGCCGCGCTCGCCCTCGGCGTGGACGTGATGACCCCGCACTGGGAGATGACGCTCGGCGCAGAACGCGTCACCGAGATCGTCGAGCGAGACTTCAAGGGCAAGGTCGCCTTCCTCGCGCAGAACATCAAGACCAACGACTTCGGCGATCCCGTCTTCGACCCCTACGTGATCCGCGAGATGAACGGCGTGCCGGTCGCCATCATCGGCCAGGCCTTTCCCTACACGCCGATTGCCAACCCGCGCTACTTCACGCCCGACTGGACCTTCGGCATCCAGGAAGAAAACCTGCAGCAAGTCATCGACCAGGCGCGCGGCAAGGGCGCGCAGGTCGTCGTGCTGCTGTCGCACAACGGCATGGACGTGGACCTCAAGCTTGCCTCGCGCGTGCGCGGCCTCGACGCCATCCTCGGCGGCCACACCCACGACGGCATGCCCGCGCCGGTGGCGGTCAAGAACGCCGGTGGCACCACGCTCGTCACCAACGCCGGCTCCAACGGCAAGTTTCTGGGCGTGCTCGACTTCGACGTCAAGGGCGGCAAGATCGGCGGCTTCCGCTACCGCCTGTTACCCGTCTTCGCCAACTACCTCGCCGCCGATCCGGCCATGGACGCGCTGATCGCCAAGGTACGCGCGCCGTACGAAAAGCAGCTCGGCGAAGTGCTCGCCCGCAACAGCGGCCTGCTGTACCGCCGCGGCAATTTCAACGGCACCTTCGACCAGCTGATCCTCGACGGCCTGATGGACGTGCAGGGCGCCGAGATCGCGTTCTCACCCGGGTTCCGCTGGGGAACCACGCTGTTGCCGGGCCAGGCCATCACCATGGAACACCTGATGGACCAGACCGCCATCACGTACCCGCACACCACCGTCACGACGATGAGCGGGGAGACCATCAAGACCATCCTCGAAGACGTGGCGGACAACCTGTTCAACCCGGACCCCTACTACCAGCAGGGTGGCGACATGGTGCGCGTGGGCGGGCTGCAATACGCGRTTGACCCCACCGCCGCGATGGGCCGGCGCATCACCGACATGCGGCTCAAGGGCCGGCCCATCGACGCCGGCAAGACCTACAAGGTAGCCGGTTGGGCGCCCGTGTCGGAAGACGCCCGCCAGAGCGGCAGCCCCCCGATCTGGGACCTGATGGCGCAGTGGCTGCGCACCTCCGGCGAGGTCACGGCACGCCCGCTGAACGTGCCGACCGTGCGCGGAATGACCGGTAACGCAGGCATGGCGGCGTGATTGATATGCTGGCGAAAACTGGGCTACAATCAGCCGTCACGGGCCGATAGCTCAGCTGGGAGAGCGCTGCGTTCGCAATGCAGAGGTCGGGAGTTCGATCCTCCTTCGGTCCACCATACGAATACTCATGAAATCAAGGGCTTGGCAATGCGCCAAGCCCTTTTTTCTTTCTGGTTTCCTCAGATTTCTGTTCGGCTAGTCTCCACGCACCGGCTAGGTGTCCCGATCGTCCGCCAGGCTGGCGGAACCGCGCCGCTTCAGCGCCCCGATGAACGTGGCCCAGGCGAAGGGACGTGGATCGGCCAGCATGCTCATGGCGCGTGCGTAGTCGAGGGTCAGGCCCGGCGTCCACGCCATCGTTGCGGCGCGCTTGCGTAGGTGCGCCGCCACCCACAGTTCAGGAGTCAGTACCAGGCGGAACAACGGCCACCACCCGTCCAGCCGCGCCCATACGCGCGCGCCGGCGCCTTCCAGCGCGGCATCGAGCGCCCGTGCCACAGTACTTGAACAGTTGCGGTGGGTCAGGTTGTACGTGGTGTCATGCTGATAGGCATCCCAGAATGCGCGCAGGCGCTGCGCGTCGTAGTTGCGGATGCGCACCTGCACCGTCGACGGGCACCACGCTTTCGATTCGGTGGGGTAGTCGGGTTGGAACGTGCCGGGTACGTCGTTCTCGCGCGTGGCGCGCAGCAGTCGGGTGAAATCGTCGGGCGCGCGGTCGATCTCGACCGCCGGATACAGGCTGATGTAGATGCCTTCTGGCGATTCCAGCGCCGCGTGGCCGGTGGAAATCACGCCATTGCGGTCCACCGCGGCGATATAGCGGTCGATGATCGGCTGGCGGCGCGCTTCGGTCTTTGCGGATCCGACCGGCGTCCACACGTGCACGGTCAGCGCGTGTTCGTCGGCGGCGGGCGGGCCGCTCCATGTCGTGAGTCGCTGGTCCGCATCATCGGCCGGGCCGGCTTCCGGTGTGTCACGCAGTCCCGGATTTCCGGCCAGCCTGCGCACGCGCGATGCGAGCAGCAGCATGTTCCAGCCACCGAAGATCAGCCCAAGGCCCACGCAGTAAGGCACGGTGCCCGCGTAGTGCGTAGGGTAGGGCTGGATAAAGAAGATTGCCACCGCAATCTCGACGATACCGCCGGCCATCGCCAGCCGCCACGTACGAAAGCGCACCACGCGTGCCGATGCCACCTGCAGCAGCCCGTCGGCCAGAAACAGCAGACCGAACAGCAGCGACAGAATCATGTGGCCATGGTGATGGCCGGCCAGCACCAGGATCGCCGCCACGCTGAACGCCATGCCCTTGACATAGCGCAGCGTGCGCTGACCGCCCATTCCGGTCCACGCCACCGCCATCGTGGCTAGCCCTTCGAGCAGCAGCAGCCATGCAAACGGTTCGATCGGGAAATCGAGACGGTCATCGAGTGCGTCGATAAACAGCACCACCCCGGTGATCAGGCTGATGCCACCGGCCCAGGCCAGTGCGCGCCATCGCGTACGCAAGTAATCCACGCCAAGGATTAGCATCAGCAGGCGAACCATCGGCAATCTCCGGATCGTGTCAAAGGAATGCTCGCCGGATTTTACCGTTGGATCGCCGGTCCTTGGGCTCAGGCAGCCACATTCCGATTGTCGACAATCGCCCTATAGCGTGGTGCTGGGGTGTTGCGCGACAGCTGCTCCCCCATCGCACCGCACGCGGCCTCATAGGCGTGCCAGTGTTCGATCATGCAACGACGGGATCGTGATCAGTGCGCCCTGATGGAACCCACATGCGGATATCGCTGCGGTCACACTTGAATCTCAGGCAATCTGACCGTGCGGGCGACAGTGGAACGGTTGGATGCTGCTGGCGTTCGCGTCCATTGCTTGGCGCTCGGGGGTGTGGACCTGACCAGTCCTGCAGGGAAGATGACGATGGGCGTGATCAACGCCGTGGCCGAATTCGAGCGTGACCTTGTCATTGAGCGGACACAGGCGGGCTTGCGTCGGGCAAGGGCAGAAGGCAAGACGTTCGGCAGACCATCAGCCTGTTGCTAACACTACCCTGCGCGCTCTGCCGACAACAAACCAGGCAACGCAGACGCCCCAGCGTTTGGAAGATATCGTGCGCATCGCGTGCCGTTCGAGCGGGCGCTTCTGAAGCGCCGGCAACCTGAAATCCTCGAACGGATCTCTACGGCCCGGAGCAATGCGGCCGCACCAAGTGCGCCAGGTTCGGAGCCAGGATGCTGCCGGTGGCCCCGAGGGGGCCCACGCACTCCCCTCACTGCCCCTGCGGCCTTCTGGTCTTCTGCGAGACCGGGATCACCGATGGTCCCGCAGCTACAGGTGCCGGCGCGGATGGCGCCGGAGAGGCCCGGAGTTGGCTGGCAACGGTACTCGGTACACGCAAGGTCGCGATACCTTCGGATTCGTGCAGTGCCTGGCCGTTGTCATAGCCGGTGGAGACGGCTTCAAGGTAGCCTGGCATAAACGTTTGCTCGGGCGTGACCACTGACTTGACCGGCGCGGCGGGCTGCGCGTATGCCACGCAGTTGACACATAGCGCGAGCACGCGAATCAGCAAGACGGCTTGCCGCAGCTTGCGCACGGCGCCCCGCACCGGCGAGTTGGTCCGGCTCTCTCGTGGTTCATAGCAATGGATCTTCATGACGGTTCTCCGAAGGAGCGGATGCTCCGGGTGGGAAGACGAGCTTCGGCGCCGCGCTCGAAGCTGTTAACCGCATGGACCGTGCCATCCCCTGAATGGCGGAAATAGCGTATACACCGCCACGTTCTCGCTCAGGGTGTTGGGTGAATGCAGACAGGTGCGCCTGCCAACGTGGGGCCTTGCGCAACATGTGCTGCGCAAGGCGTGGGCGAATCCCCCGGCCTGTGGATAACTGCGCGAAACCCTGGGGATAAGCAGGCAGGAAAGCTGTGCCCCGGCTGGGGGCGGGTTGTGGGGCGTATACGTACAACTTTGAGGCGGTTTTTGCGCGCCACGTATACGTCACCGAGATATCCCGTGAACTCAGGCTAATACCTGGCACTTATCTTGTTCGCAAGTCCTTGAACAGAAAGGGGAAAACAAGCTTATCCACGGAAAATCGGGTCGTTTACCTACTACTACTATATTGGTATACGTAAACAATATAGAAAGACAGAAGGCAACCGTTGCGGGATACGTATACGCGGTCCGCCTTTGATTCGCTGCGTCGCAGCGTATACCTTCCGCATATCGCACCGCCAACGTTAACCCGTCTCCTCAGCGCGGCACCTTGAATGTCTTTCTCGCCAGCAGAGCTTCCTCGCGAGTCGAGCAGCCTTCCATATGGTCGTTAACCAGGCCCATGGCCTGCATCAACGCATACATCGTGGTGGGACCGACAAAGCGCCACCCGCGCTTCTTAAGGTCCTTGGACAGTGCCGTCGATTCGGGCGAGATAGCCATGGTGCGCAGCACTTCCGGCGTCAGCAGCGCTGGCCGGCTGGCGGGATCCGGCTCGAAGCGCCAGAAGTAGGCGGCCAGCGACGGCTCCGTCTCCAGCAGTTCGCGGGCGCGTTGCGCGTTGTTGATGGCCGCCTCGATCTTGCCCCGGTGCCGCACGATGCCGGCGTCGCCCAACAGCCGCTGGATATCGCGCTCGCCGAAACGCGCCACCTTGTCGATCTCGAAGTTGGCGAAGGCGCGGCGGAATGCCTCGCGCTTGCGCAGGATGGTCAGCCAGCTCAGCCCCGCCTGGAAGCCTTCCAGGCATAGCTTCTCGAACAGGCGGCGGTCGTCGTCGACCGGAAAGCCCCACTCGCTGTCGTGGTAGTGGCAATAGTCCTCAAGGGTGCCGCACCAGCCGCAGCGCACGCGCTCCGCCTGTACGGCTTTCCCGGCCACCTTTTTCGCTGCCTTTCTTGCCACGCTGTTGTCTGCTGCCATGGGTGCGTTCTCCTTCGATCCGCCATCTTAAAGCGACTCGCGCGGCATGTCCTGCCCGCACGGACGCACGATGCGTTTGCTACGATGCCGGCCGTGAAGAACGATTTTCTTGAGGACTGACATGGACAAACGACTGGCGACCATCGAAGAAGACGGCTGGCAGCTCGACGACGGTGAAGTCATCGGCGAGGCGCACCCGGAGACATTCTGGGTGCCGCCGCTGGAAGACCGGCAGGCGCTGCAGCCCGGCCAGCTGGTGAAGCTGATCTTTCGCATCGTTACCACCGACGAGCAGGACCGCGACGAGCAGCACGTGGAGCGCATGTGGGTGGTTGTCACCGGGCGCGAGGGGGATCTCTACAGCGGGGAACTCGACAACCAGCCCTACTGCACGGAGGAGATGGAACCCGGCATGCCGCTGTGGTTCGAGCCGCGGCACGTGATCAACATCCATAGCGACGAAGAATGACCGCGGGGCCGGCCGGCATGGCTGGCATCGCCTGACGATGTCGCCCTCGCGCTACACTGGGCGCGCATGATTCAGGCGGTTCCCCGTGCCGGCAAACGCTGTATCGGTGCCACTGGCCGCCGATCTCCCCAACCTTCCTAGGCGAAATCTCATCTGATGCGTTGGATATTCGCGGTGATTGGCTTGCTGCTCGGCGCCGCGGCGGCCGGGTTTGGCGGTGCCCTGACGGGCGCGATACTGGGCTTCGGCTTTGGCTGGATGGTCAGCGACCGGCCTGCGCGGCCACGGCCCGATGGGGAGGCACAGGGCGCGCCGGAGGCGCCTTCGCTCGCGGCTCGCGTGGCGCGCCTCGAGCAGGAACTGGCCACGCTCAAGCGCGAGATGGCGCAGTTGCGCGGCGAGACCTCGGCGATGCCCCAGCAGGCTGACGCAGTGGAAGGTACGCCAGCGGCGCACGGATTCCCGGCATTCGAACCGGCATCGGCGGAAGGCCCGGTGGCGGCCGCAACGGCGATGCCCGAGCCGTCGTTCGCTCCGGCGGCCAGCCTTCCGCCAACTTTCCCTTCTGTGCCGGCCCCGGTTCGTGCTCCCACGGCATCCGCACCGATCTCCGTCGCCGCCGCGGACCTGCCCGCGCCACACGTGGAACCCTCGCTCTCGTCCGCATTCGCCCCGCAGGAGCCCGATTTCATCGAACGCGCGGTGTCCGCCGCGCGCGGCTGGCTGCTGGGCGGCAACAGCGTGGTACGGGTCGGCATCCTGATCCTCTTCTTCGGCGTGGCCTTCCTGCTCAAGTTTGCCTCCGACAATGCCATGCTGCCGGTCGAATTCCGGCTGGCGGGCGTGGCTGCCGGCGCGGTCGCGCTGCTGGCGGCGGGCTGGCGGCTGCGCGAGCGGCGCGCTGCCTATGCCCTGGTGTTGCAGGGCGGCGGCGTGGGCGTGCTGTATCTGACCGTGTTCGCCGCCACCAAGCTCTACGGCCTGTTGCCGGCCGCGGCGGCCTTCCCGCTGATGGTGGCCATCTGCGCGCTCGCCGGCGGCCTGGCGGTGCTGCAGAACGCTCCGGTGCTGGCATTCACCGGCAGCGCGGGTGGCTTCCTCGCTCCGGTACTGATTTCCACTGGCGGTGGCAGCCATGTGATGCTGTTCAGCTACTACGCGCTGCTCAATGCCGGCATCTTTGCCATTGCCTGGTTCCGGGCCTGGCGCCCGCTCAACCTGCTGGGCTTTGCGTTTACCTTCGGCATCGGCACGGCGTGGGGCGCGCTCAACTACCGGCCTGAACTGCTGGCTACCACCGAGCCGTTCCTGCTCCTGTTTTTCCTGATGTACACGGGCATCGCGCTGCTCTACGCGTTGCGCCGGCAGGTCAGCCTCAAGGACTACGTCGACGGCACGCTGGTGTTCGGCACGCCGCTGCTGGCGATGGGCCTGCAAGCCGCGCTGGTGCGTCATATTCCTTTTGCCATGGCATGGAGCGCGGTCGCGCTCGCAGCGTTTTATCTCGGCCTGGCCGCGTGGTTGTCGGCGCGCCGCGATCGCCTGGGCATGTTGTTCGAAGCCATGCTGGCACTGGGCGCGATCTTTGCCACGCTGGCCGTGCCGCTGGCCTTCGACGGGCGCACCACCAGTGCCGTGTGGGCGGTGGAGGGCGCCGCCGTGGTGTGGGTGGGCGTGCGCCAGCAGCGCCGCCTGGCGCTGGCGTCGGGGCTGCTGCTGCAACTGGCGGCCGGCGTGGCTTTCGCGGCGGGCAGCCTGTTCGCGTCCACGCCACTGGCGTGGCCAGTGCTGAACGGCCGCTACGTGGGCACGCTGCTGCTGGCGGTGTCCGGTGTTTTCAGCGGCTGGCGCCTGCACGGGCGAGAGGCGCGCGCCTGGTTCGCGCCATCCGTGCCGCTGGGCCTTGCCGCCGCGGCGTGGGGCCTGTTGTGGTGGCTGGGTGGCGGCGTGGTCGAGATCCATCACTGGTACGACGTGCTCGACTGGGCCGTGCGCGCGCTGCTCGCCACGCTGGCGCTGTTCGCGGTGTTGAGCGCGTGGCTGGCGCACCTGGCGCGGCGCGTGCTGGCATGGCCGCTGGCCGGCAAGCCTGCGCTGGCCATGACGCCGGTGCTGGCTATCCTGGGCGCGCTCAGTTGCGCGATCTGGTCGGCGTCGCCCCTGCACGGCATCGGCGCGCTGGCCTGGCTGCTGGTCTTTGGCGCGGCCTTGCTGTTGCTGTGGCGGCAGCAGGGCGATGAACGCGATGCCGCGCTGGCGCCCATGCATGCGCTGCTGTTCTGGACGCTGTGCGTGCTGCTTTCCACCGAAGCCTACTGGCGGCTGCGCGCCTACGTGCCGGAGGGCGCGTGGAGCTGGAGCGCCTGGGCCTATGGCTATGGCGGGCTGCTGGCGCTGCTCTCGGCCTGGGGCTGGCGCCTGCGCTGGCCGGTGGCGCGCTTCGCGCGGGCCTACCTGCTGTGGGGCGCGCTGCCGCTGGCGGCGCTGCTGTGGCTGTGGAGCCTCGCCAGCGTGGCCAGCGATGGCGACGCCGCGCCGTTGTTCTACCTGCCGCTGCTCAACCCGCTCGACGTCGCCCAGTTGCTGGCCATGCTGGCGGTGGGGCTGTGGCAACACCGGCTTGCCGCGCTGGGCCTGGCAACGCGGCCGCGCGCGCTCGAGTATGCCGCGTCCGCCACCGTGTTCCTGTGGTGCAACGCGATGCTGCTGCGCACGCTCCATCACTGGACCGGCGTGCCGTACACGCTGCAGGACCTGGGCGGCTCGACGCTGGTGCAGGCTTCGCTGTCGGTGTTCTGGACCGTGCTGGCGCTGATTGCCATGGTGGTGGCTACCCGGCGCGGCACGCGCGCGCTGTGGTTTATCGGCGGCGCGCTGCTGGGCCTGACCGTGGTCAAGCTGTTCCTGTTCGACCTGTCCTTCGTCAAGGGTATCGAGCGGATCATCTCGTTTATCGGCGTGGGCGTGCTGCTGTTGCTGATCGGTTACTTCTCGCCCTTGCCGCCGAAGGCCAAGGAGGTTATTTGATGCCGGTTTTCCCAAAGGCTGGCGCGCGCGACCTGGCGGCTCTACCGCTTCTGCTGGGGGCGCTGCTGCTGTCACCACTGGCCCGGGCCGAGCGCTTCACGCTGGCCACCGAGGGCGTGGCGGCCTACTACGCCGTGACCCTGGACGCCGATGTCTACGCCCATAGCGCGCGGCCGGGGCTGGCCGACCTGCGGGTGCGCAACGGCGCCGGCGAATTGCTGCCTTATGCGCTGGACTTGCCGCCCGAGCCGGCGGCCGAGGCGCGTACGCTGAGTGACGTGCCCTGGTTCGCGCTGCCGGCGCTGGCGCAGCGCCAGGCCGCGCCCATGGGCGTGGTGATCGGCACCGACGGCGCGCTGCGGGCGGCCAGTCCGCAACCGGCCGCCGCCAGCGCAGGGGCATGGCTGCTGGACCTGAGCAAGCTGCGCGAGGATGCCGCCGCGGTGGTGATCGGGCTGCCGGACGGCGAATACCAGGGCGCGGTGGACGTCGCCAGCAGCGACGACCTGCAGCACTGGCACGCCGTGGGCAGCGCGCAATTGCTGCGGGTCAGCCGCGCGGGCAGCGTGCTCAGCCAGGACCGGGTCGCGCTGGGGCGCTTGCGGGCGCGCTACCTGCGCTTGCAGTGGCAGGGCGTGCCGCCGGCGCCGGCGCGCGTGCAGGTGGAGATCGTGGCGGCGGGCACGCCGCCGCCGCTGGCGCTGCAATGGCGCGAGGACATCGCCGCCACGCAGGCCCAGGCTGGCGGCGACTACGTGTTCGACACCGGCGGGCGCTTCCCCGCCGAGCGGGTGCGCATTCGCCTGCCGCAGCCCAATACGGTGGTGCGGGCGACGCTGTGGTCGCGCCCTGACCCGGAGTCGGCCTGGCGCATGGTGAGCAGCGGGCAGCTCTACCGGCTCGCCGGTGCGGGCGGTGGGGAGCAGGAGAGCGCGCCGCTGGCGATCGAGCGCAATGCCGATCGTCTGTGGCGCCTGAGCGTGGATGCGCGCGCCGGCGGCCTTGGCAGCGGCATGCCGCTGCTGGCGCTGGGATGGCGTCCCGCCGTGGTGACGTTTGTCGCGCGTGGCGCGGCGCCGTTTTCGCTGGCGGTGGGCGAACCCGCGGCGCAGCCGCGGGAACCCGGGCCGGTCGCGCGTGCCGAGTTGCTGGCCGGTCCGGCACCGGTCATCGCCAAGGCGCGGATTGCCGGCATGAACGCGTCGCCGCGGTCCGCCGCGGCGCCCGCCGACGCCCAGCGCAACCGGCGCCTTGTCTTGTGGGGCGCGCTACTGCTGGCCGTGGGCGTATTGGGCGCAATGGCCTGGCGCTTGTTGCGAACGCTGGGCGAGCCGGCCGCGCCGCCGCCGGAGCGAGATCCGCCGGCGTCCTGAACGCCCGTGCACGCACAAAGAAAAAGGCCAACCGGGTGGTTGGCCTTCTTCATTTCGTCGTCGCCGGCCGGAGCAAATCCGCCGGCGGGACCGGTTACTGCAAGGGCTTGCCGGTACGGTCGTGCATGAACAGCAGCGCGACAAAGCTCACCACGGCAGCGGCGATCACGTAGTACGCGGGCGCCAGCTTGCTGCCGGTCGATGCGATCAGCCAGGTCACGATCAGCGGGGCAAAGCCGCCGAAGATGGTCACGGCGAAGTTGTAGGCGAGCGACAGGCCGGTCGAGCGGACCTCGGTCGGGAACTGCTCTGCCAGCACCGCCGGCGCCGGGCCGGTGAAGGCCGCCAGCAGGATGCCGAGGATCACCTGGACCATCAGCAGGGTCTGGGTGGTCGGCGAGACGTTGAGCCAGTGGAACAGCGGATAGGCCAGCACGCCGATGACCAGTGCCACGGTACCCAGCATGCGCTTGCGGCCCAGGCGGTCGGACAGCATGCCCATCAGCGGGCACAGCACCAGGATGATGGCGCCGCACAGGGCGGTCGACTGGAAGGTCGCGCCCAGCGGAAGGCCGAGCTGCTGCTTGGCGTAGGACGGCATGTAGAACACCAGCACATAGGTGCACACCGTCCACAGGATGGTCACGCCCAGGCCGGCCAGCACTTCGCGCGGATGGTCGCGCAGCACCTGCGTCAGCGGGGAGAACTTGATGTTGCTGGCCTTGCGCTCCGCGCGGCGCGCCTCGAAGGCGGGCGGCTCTTCCAGGTGCGAGCGGATATACATGCCGACCGGGCCGATCAGCAGGCCGAACAGGAACGGGATGCGCCAGCCCCAGGCATCGATCTGCTCCGGCTCCAGGCCATTGATCACCAGCGCGCCCATGGCCGCGCCCAGCATGAAGGAAATGCCCTGGCTGGCCTGCTGCCAGCTGGCGTAGACGCCGCGCTCCTCGTCGGGCGCGTGCTCGATCAGGAAGGCGGTGGCGCCGCCAACCTCGCCGCCGGCCGAGAAGCCCTGGATCAGGCGGGCCAGCACGATCAGCGCGGGCGCCCACAGGCCGATCGACGAATAGGTGGGCGCCAGGCCGATGATGGCCGTACCGAACGCCATCATCAGGATGGTCAGGGTCAGTGCCGCCTTGCGGCCCACGCGGTCGGCATAGACGCCTAGCACGATGGCGCCGACCGGGCGCATGAAGAAGCCCACGCCGAAGGTGGCGACGGTCAGCAAGAAGGAAGTGAGGTCATTGCCGGTGGGGAAGAACAACTTGGCAATGATCAGCGCGAAAAAGCTGTAGACGGTGAAGTCGAACCATTCGAGGCCATTGCCGATGGTGGCGGCAAGAATCGCCTTTCGTCGCTGGGATCTGGATATTTCGTGAACTTGAGGTGTTGCGGCGGTGGCTTGCATGATCCGTTTGATGCAATGAGAAATCGGCGGAGGGCTTGGCCCGGGACGGCGCGTGTGCCCTGAAAGGCAGAATAGTAAGCGATTCTTTAATTAACCAGCGCGCCGGTGCTCTTTGTGTCCAGCCTGTGCCGCGCCCCTGCGGGTGGCGGCGGATGCACCGCCTTGTTCCGGGAAGCGGTCAGATCAGGCTGCCGGACGCTTCCTGTACCGCCTTGGCCAGCGCCTCGGCCACGGCCCGCACGCGCGGCGAGCGTCGCACGTCAGGGTGTACCGCCAGCCAGATATCACGCCGCAGGGCCGCATCCGGCGGCATCATGCCGAACAGGGCAGGGTCGTCGCGCGCCAGGAAATGCGGCAGTACGGCCAGGCCCAGCCCTGCGCGGCAGCCTTGGTGCAGGGTGGCGAGATCGTTGGCGTGCATCACGAAGGGCCGCTCGCCGGCCAGGCGCTCCAGCCAGCGCTGCTGCGGTACCTCGCGCAAGGATTCGCCGTAGCCGAGGAAGACCCAGGCATCCTGGGGCAGCCCGACCCAGCCGTGGCCGCCATAAAGGCCGTAGCCCATTTCGCCCAGCTTGCGCGCCGCCAGCCCCGGCTGCTGGGGCCGCGACAGCCGCACGGCCAGGTCAGCCTCGCCGCGATGGAGATCGGCGGCGCGCGCTTCGCCCGTCAGGTCGAGCACGATCCCTTGCCACTGCGGGCGCAGCGCGGCCAGGCGGGGGACCAGGAAATGGCTCCCGAAAACGGGGGGTACCGATAGCCTGACAGTGCCCTCCAGCGTGCTGGCGCCCAGCGCGGCCCGGCCAAAGGCAAGCGCCTCTTCCTCCATCCGGCTCGCGTGGGCGAGCAAGGCCTCGCCTTCGGCGGTCAGCGGCCAGCTGCGCGGCAGCCGGTCGAACAACCGCACGCCCAGCCTGGTTTCAAGGCCCTGCACGCGTCGCGCTACCGTGGAGTGTTCCACGTGAAGCACTCTGGCCGCGCCGGACAGGCTGCGCTGGCGGGCCAGTGCGAGGAAGTACCGCACGTCGTCCCAGTCCAGGGGAAGGCCACCTTGTTCTGTCGAAATTTGCACAATAAACGCGAACGATTTGGGAGTTCCGATCTATTTTGCACCGGGCTATCGTGATGCGAGTCGACTTTTCGACGCTACCTGCACGTTCAACGATTCGATACGCCATCTCGCGGAGTCCGCCATGACTGCCATCCCTTCACTTCAAGTGCGCCTGCATGCCCCCGGTGGGCGCGAAGCATTGCGCCTGGAAACCGTACCCGTCCCTGCGCCCGGCCCGGGCGAAATCCGGCTGATCCACACCGCCATCGGGGTGAACTTCGTCGATGTCTACCATCGCACCGGCCTCTATCCCTTGCCGGCTCTCCCTGCCACGCTGGGCGTGGAGGGCGCGGGCATCGTGGAGTCGGTGGGGCCTGGCGTCAGCGGCCTGTCGGAAGGGCAGCGAGTGGCCTATGCCGGCCCTCCGGCGGGCGCCTATGCCCGCGTGCGCAACTTGCCGGCCGAGCGCGCCGTGGCGCTGCCCGAGAGCGTGCCGGACGAGGCCGCCGCGGGCGCCCTGCTGCGCGGTATGACGGCGCACATGCTCTATGGCCGGGTGCGCCCGCTGCGCGCTGGCGACAGCGTGCTGGTGCACGCGGCGGCGGGTGGTCTGGGCCTGGTGCTGGTGCAGTGGGCGCGTGCGCTGGGCGCGCGCGTGATCGGCACCGTTGGCAGCGAGGCCAAGGCGGCGCTGGCGCTGGCGCACGGCCTGGAGCGCGCGGTGCGTTATCGTGAGGCGGATTTCGTTGCTGCCGCGCGCGAATTCGGTGGCGGCGACGGGGTGGACTTCGCCATCGATGGCATCGGCGCCGACACACTGGCGCGCACCCTGGCAGCGGTAAGGCCATATGGCATGGTGGCCAGCATCGGTCAGGTGGGCGGCGACAGCGGGCCGCTCGACCTGGCAGCGCTGGGGCCGGCCAGGTCGATTGCGCTGTCCCGGCCGGGCGTGTTCCGCTTCATGGCCGATCTCGCGCGCTACCGCGAAGGCGCCCAGGCCACGCTCGCAAGGCTGGAGGCCGGCCTGAAAGTGGAGATCGGCGCGCGCCTGCCACTGGCCGAGGCCGCCGAGGCGCATCGCCGGCTCGAAGCCGGCGAGACTTCCGGCTCCCTGTTGCTGCTGCCATGAACGGCGCCGCATTGCCATCGCCAAGCCCGGCCGGGATTGGACAACCTTTGGAGCGTTCCATGCTGTACCTGATCTTGTTGCGCTACCGCGCGCCCCTGGAAGAACTCGACCGGCACCTGGCGGCACACCGCGACTTCCTTCACCGCCACTATGCTGCCGGCCATTTCCTGCTCTCGGGCCGGCAGGAGCCGCGCGTGGGCGGCGCCATCCTGGCACGCGGGACAAGCCGCGAGGAGGTGGCGGGCTGGCTGGCCGAAGACCCCTTCCATCGGGAAGGCCTGGCCGACTACGAGACGATTGCCTGGGCGCCCGGGCTGCGCGCGGGCGACGTGCCGGCGGCATGGGCGCCGGACGCGGCAGTGGTGGAACGGGCCGTGGAGAACTAAGGTACCGAAGCGCGGACCGCGTCAAAGGCCAGCGTCGCGTGGCGGCGGGAAGGGGGCGCTAGCCGACGTGCCGCCGCGGTGGCCTGCCGGCTTTGGCTGGCCTGTCCACATTGGGTTGCTGTTGCGCGGCGTCTGGTTCCGGACGGTTTCGCGTGAGCCAGAGCCACAGCGCACTGGCTATCCAGCCAGCCACGAAAACCGTATCGCCGCAATGGTTGAGCAGCACGGCCGCGCCTGGTGCATTGAACAGGTCGGCCAGCCAGGGGGCGGGCAGGCGGGCTGCGATCCAGAGGAGCACAGCCGGTCCACTTGCATACACGCCTGGCTGCCACCAGTTTGCATGGGGCAGCCAGGGCCTGTGGGCTGTGCGCTTGACCACGGTGTTCTCCAGCCTGACGCGCTTCGTGGCGCGTCGTATCCATTTGTTGCGGGGTTTGGCCCCGGCTCGCGCGGATAACGACTCGCATCGCGCAGCGGGACAGCACCTCGTGTTGGAATCATAAGCCGATTGCCAACAGTGTGTCTGAATCTTTAAAGCGTTGTGTGGGCCACCCCACACCCGGCGGCGGCAGGGTTGCGGTGCAATGCGGCGGGCGGGTGCGGTGCAGCGAATTCGCTTCAAGTTTTTTGATGGAGGTATCCGCAAACGCCTACCGCCAGCGGCGGCAAGTTTTGTCACACTCAATACCGTTATCCAAAGGAATTGAGAGCCGACATCATGCTCCCCGCCATCTACATCTCACACGGTTCCCCCATGCTCGCGCTCGAGCCGGGCCGCAGCGGCGCCGCGTTCGACGCCCTCGGCGAAGTGCTGCGCCAGCGCAAGCCGCGCGCGGTGCTGATCGTCTCGGCGCACTGGATCTACAGCACGCTGGTGGTCGGCACCCGGCAGCGGCAGGAGGCCTGGCACGATTTCGGCGGCTTCCCGCGCGCGCTCTATGAACTGCGCTACGACGCACCTGGCTCCCCGGCGCTGGCCGACCGCGTCAAGGCGCTGGTGGAGGCCGCGCACGTTCCCGGCGCGGCGGTGGTGCTGCAGGACGACGAGCGGCCGCTGGACCATGGCGCGTGGATGCCGATGCGGCACTTCTTCCCGGACGCCGACGTCCCCGTGGTGCAACTGGCATTGAATCCGTATCTCCCGCCGGCGGCCCAGATCGGGATCGGGCGTGCGCTTGCGCCCCTGCGCGACGAAGGTGTGCTGGTGCTGGGCTCGGGCAGCTTTACCCACAACCTGCAGGAAGTCTTCGGCATCGGGGGCCGGCGCGAGCAGCACGGCTCGCCCGTCGAGCCCTATGTGGAGTCTTTCCGCGGCTGGATGATCGAGGCACTGGACGAGGCGCTCGCCAGCGGCGACACCACGCGCATTGCCGACTATCGCGCGCAGGCGCCGTACGCCCGCCGCGCGCATCCCACCGACGAGCACTTGCTGCCGTTCTTCGTAGCGCTGGGCGCGGCGCTGGGGCCGCATGACGGCTTGCCGGCGCAGAAGACGCTGCCGGCGGGTGTAGCACGGGTGGCCGACGATGTGACCTACGGCGTGCTGGCGATGGATACCTTCATGTTCGAGGGCGTGGGCACGGAACAGAGCGCTTTGACCAGCGCGACGGCCTGAGCCCGCAGGGCGCTGCTACCCTTTGCGGGCGGACAGGTAAGGGCGCGCCAGCCGGGCGCCCGCCAGGGCGATCCAGCCCATGGTGAGGGCGACCACGCCCAGCCCATATTGCAGGCTGCTCGCGTGGGCCACGCCGCCGATCATCACCGGCCCCAGCAGCAAGCCGATATACGCAAAGCGTGCCACGCGCGCGATCGCCTCGGCCGGCGCCACGCCCGGCAGCCGCGACGCGGCCACGAAGAAGATCGGCACCATGTTGGCCGCGCCCAGGCCCATCAGCGCAAAGCCGGTCAGGGTCGCCACCGGCACGGGCCACAGCAGCGCCAGCATGATGCCCACGAACGCCACCCAGGCACTGCCTGCGAGCGTGCGCGCGTCCGACCAGCGCGCGCGCAGGCGGTCGCCGCCAAAGCGGCCGCAAGCCATGCCGCCGGAAAAGGCGGCATAGCCGGCGCTGGTCCAGGCGTCGGGCGCCTGTGCCACTTCACGCATAAAGACGCTGGACCAGTCGTACATCGCCCCTTCGCCAACCAGCCCCAGGAAGGCCATCAGGCCCAGCAGCCAGAGCGCGCGCACCGCATGCGCGCGGTGGTGCGCGGAGGGCGACGGTACCGGATGGTCGTCCAGCAGCCACGGTGCCACGCCGGCGGTAACCGCCGCCGTCAGCGCCGCCATGCCGATGACGTGCGCCAGCGGCGGCACGCCCAGGCTCAGCAGTACGCCGCCAACGGCCGCGCCTGCCATACCGCCCAGGCTGAACATGCCGTGCAGCGCCGACATGACGGGCCGCGCGCGGCTGGCCTCCACCGTGGCGGCCTGCGCGTTCATGCCCACGTCGAAGGCCGCGTTGGCCATGCCGAAGGCAATCAGCGCCGGGATCAGCAAGGCAAATTGCGGCATGGCGAGAATGGCGGCGGTGGCGATCGCATAGACCAGGCCGCTGCGCCGGCAGGCGCTGGCGCTGCCCACGCGCGCCACCCACCGCCCCACCGGCCCCATCGCAGCGATGGCGCCCGCGGCCACCGCCAGCATGGCCAGGGACAGCACGGCATCCGACAGTCCGAAGCGGGCCTTGATGGTGGGGATGTGCACGCCCCAGGTGGCGAAGGTGGCGCCGTTGACGAAAAACAGCGCCATGGTGGCGCGCGCGGCGTGCTCCACGCGGCGCGCGCCGACCGGGGCAATGGCCGGAGCGGCGGAGGGGGGCGAAGGCGGCCGGGTCAGATTGCTGGAAGTGGAATCGGGCATGGATGCGGCGGGCATCTCCGGCCACGCGCGGTGGCGCCGAGGTGCCCTGGCGGGCGCTGCAGGGTAGTCGAGCCCCGCATCGTCGCATATCGGTGCGTCGGGCGCACGACCGTACCGTCCAGGCCCCTTTGCCCGCCGCTGCGTCCCTAGGCCGCCGCTGGGTGGCTGGATGTACGCAGCAGGCCGCGCCGGTGTAGCGCGAACCCGAAGGCAGCCAGCGCCATCAGCGCCAGCGCCACCATCACCCACAGCATCAGCCAGTAGCCGCCCGCGGCGCTCCACAGCAATGCGCCCAGCCAGGGGGCGGCGGCCTGCATCAGCAGCACCGGCGTCATCATCAGCCCGTTGAGCGTGGCGTAATGGTGGCGCGAGATCAGTTCCGGCATGGCCATGGCGCGCAGCATGGTGTTGACGCCGTTGGCGCAGCCGTAGAGCACGGCGGCCAGCATCAGCCACTTGCCGTAGCCGAGGGCAAAGCACAGCAGCCCCACGCTCATTACCACGTACACCGGCAGCGACAGCCGCAGCGGGTGGCGCACCGGGAAGCGCATCATCACCAGGCGGCCGACTACCTGGGCTGGTCCGATCAGTGCCGCCACCACCAGTTGTTCGCCCAGCGGCAGGCCCTTTTCGGTCAGCATCGGGATCAGGTGGGCGCCAAGCAGCGAAGCGATCACCGACAGCGCGGTGAAGGCCAGCACCACGGCCCAGAACACCGGCTGGCGCAAGGCCATGCGCGCAATACCGGGCTGCGCCGAGTTCTCCAGCGGAGCCGGCGCCGGGGCGGCGGCATAGGAGGCATGCGCCACGTAGCGCAGGCGCGCATGCAAGGGCGCGCAGACCAGCAGGTTGAGCCCGGCGAAGCACAGCAGCGTCTCGCGCCAGCCCAGGTGCAGCACCAGCCATTGCGCCAGCGGCACGAAGATGGTGCTGGCAAAGCCGGCCATCAGCGTCACGGTGACGATGGACTTCTGGTAGCCGTCGCCAAAGGCCTGGCGCAGCACCACGAAGGCGGGCTCGTACAGGGTGGTCGCCATGGCCAGCCCGAGCGGTATCCACATCAGCAGGAAGGCCGCCTGGTTCGGGCTCCACGCCCACAGCAGCAAACCGCAGCCCGCCAGCACCGATCCCGCGCACATCACGATGCGCGCCTGCACGCGGTCAAGCAGCCGGCCCACGGCAAACGAGCACATGGCCCAGACCAGCAGGCCCAGCGAATAGCCGCCGGCGAGGAAGGGTTTGGAGTAGCCCAGTGTCGCGCTCATCGGGGCGATAAAGACGGTGAAGGCGAAAAAAAGCGTGCCCCAGGAAATGGTCTCGGTGATGCCGAGGGTCCAGACCAGCTGACGTGGCGAGATAGGGGGCCTGCCGGGAGAAGCTTCGTGTCTTGTCATTGCGCGCCTGGACGCGGTCGTTGCCGCCGCGCCGGGGACCGCCGTGGAGGGGGACGGATGGCGCGAGTGGCGGCGAGGGCCAAGCGGGAATTGTAGCGGGCATCCGGGCGGAATGCCCACGTTGCGTCACATGTTTGCGGGCGGTCCTTTCAGCTCCACGACATTGCCATCGGGATCCTGCACGTAGATCGACGGGCCTTTGCCCTCGGCGCCGAAACGCATCTCCACCGGCCCCGGCTCCACCCCGTGCGCGCGCAGGTGGGTGCCAAGCGCATCCGCGTCGAAGGGATCGAGGCGCAGGCAGAAGTGGTCCAGGTTCCGGCCTTCCTTGCCGGGGCCGGCGCCGCCCGCGCGGCCGAGCGGGCCCTCCAGCGCGACCAGGTCGATCAGGCCGCCGCCGGCGCGCAACTGGATCAGGCCGAAGTCCGGCTGCACGCGTTCCAGGCTGCAGCCAAGCACGTCCACGTAGAAGCGCATCAGCGCCGTCACATTGCCGGTGCGCAGGACCAGGTGATCGATGCCGAGGATGTGGAACATGGCGTTTGACCTCGCTCAGATATCCGGAATCAGCCGCTTGCCCAGGCTGACGGCGTCATCCTGCGCGTACCCGAGGCTGCGGTAGAAGTCGATGACCCTGCTGTTGCCCGTGCGTACCAGCAGGTTGATCTTGGGGCAGCCGCGCTCGATCAGCAATTGCTCCGCATGCGCCATCAGGCGGCGGCCATGATCGCGGCGCTGGTAGTCGGGATGCACGGCAAGGTAGTAGACCCAGCCGCGATGGCCGTCGAAGCCGACCATGGCCGATGCCACCGGCTGGCCATCCACTTCCCCGACCAGGAACAGCTCCGGCTGTTCAGTCAGCTTGCGGGCGATGTCTTTCTTCGGGTCGTTCCACGGCCGGGTCAGGCCGCAGGTTTGCCACAGGTCGATGATGGCGGCTTCGTCGGCAGCCAGGTAAGGGCGGATCTGCATGCGGATTGATGCGCCGCGGCACACGGCTGCATTGTTAAGTCCTTGACAGTGTAGCCGCGAAACCTGTGCCAGAATCGTTGCTCATCACCATCAAAACAAGCAGGATCACCCTGCACGGAGACCCCACAATGAGCGAAACGACTGCGCACGCCCGTGCCACCTTCAGCCACATGGAGCAAGGCACGCGCGAGGACTGGGCCGCGATATCCGCGGAGTTCATGCCGTTCGCGCAGGCGCTGGCCGACCGCGTGCTCGATCACCTCAAGCTGCTCGACGGCGATTACGGCGGCTTCCCCATCGACCGCCTGACCCACTGCCTGCAGACCGCCACGCTGGCCCACCGCGACGGGCGCGACGAAGAGTACGTGGTGTGCGCGCTGTTGCACGATATCGGCGATACGCTTGGCACGTTCAACCATCCCGACATCGCCGCCGCCATCCTCAAGCCTTTCGTCAGCCCGGAAAACCTCTGGATGGTCGAGAAGCACGGCGTGTTCCAGGGCTACTACTTCTTTCACCACCTCGGTCTCGACCGCAACCTGCGCGAGCAATTCCGCAGCCAGCCCGAACTGTTCGAACGCACCGCCGAGTTCTGCGCCAAGTACGACGGCGCGGCTTTCATGCGGGACTACGACACGCTGCCGCTGTCCTTCTTCGAGCCGATGGTGCGGCGGGTGTTCGCGCGTCCGCGCAACTCGATGTACGTGAAGGAAAACGAAAGCACGCTGGCGCGGCCGGCCTGAGCCTGCTTGCCTGAAATTGGATTTCTGTCTTGACGGAAATTTCCGAACGGATAAACTGTCAGGCATGGAACTTCAACCGGTCGCACAACGATTCGTCCTGCACTGGGGCGAAATGGGCTCGAAGTGGGGCGTCAATCGCACCGTCGCGCAGATTCACGCCCTGCTATTCCTTGCCGAGCATCCGCTGCCGGCCGAGGAAATCGCCGACACGCTGAACGTCGCGCGCTCCAACGTCAGCAACAGCCTGAAAGAGCTGCAGAACTGGAAGCTGATCCGCACCGTGCACATGATGGGCGACCGGCGCGATCACTTCGAGACCGTCACCGACGTGTGGGACCTGTTCCGCACCGTGGTGCGCGAGCGCAAGCAGCGCGAGTTCGATCCCACCATCGATGCCTTGCACGAATGCGTGAACAATCCCGCCTTCGCCAGGGAGAGCAAGGAAGTGCAGAAGCGCATCATCGCCACGCTGCAGCTGATGGAAACGCTGGGCAGCTGGGGCGACGAGATGCTGCGGCTCTCGCCCGACACACTGGTCAAGGTAATGAAACTGGGCGCGCGCATCCAGAAGCTGGTGCGTGGCGACCAGCGCGCCCGCGAAGCTGGCAAATAGCACAGGCATGAAGAGCCGGCCGCCATGGCGGCCGTTTTTTTGACTTGATATTTCTCTTTTAACAGAAATTATTGTAATTAAGGATGCTTGAGATGGACCCGGCCAGCGACACGCTCCATACCGTCATCCTCAACCTGCTGATCGTGCAGGGATTGATGGGCGCCTTCGACACCGTCTGGCACCACGAGCTGCGCTGCGCACTGCCGCAGCAGCACAACGCCGCGCCGGAGCTGCGCCTGCATGCGATCCGGGCGGTGCTGTACGGCGTGCTGTTCGCCGGCCTGGCGTGGTTTGCGTGGGGTGGCGCATGGCTGGTTCCCCTGTGGGCCATCATCGCCATCGAGATCCTGCTGACGCTGCGCGACTTCGTGGTGGAGGACCAGACCCGCAGCCTGCCGCCGAGCGAGCGGGTGACGCATACCGTGCTGGCCATCAACGGTGGCGTGATCTTCGGCCTGCTGGCGTGGCATTCGCAAGCGTGGTGGCACTTACCGACCGGCCTGCATCTCAATCCGCAAGGCTGGCAAAGCTGGGGGCTGAGCGTGTTTGCGCTGGGCGTGGCGGCGTCCGGGGTGCGCGATGCACTGGCGAGCCGCGCACTTGCCGACCGTGCCGGCACGGTGCCGGCGTTCGATTTTGCCGGGGCCGATACGGCGCGGCGCGCGCAATCCTTCCTGCTGACCGGCGGCACCGGTTTCATTGGCCAGGCGCTGGTGCGGGCACTGCTGGCGGACGGGCACCGCGTCACGATCTGGGCGCGCAACCCGCGCGTGGCATCGCAGCTGTTCGATGGCCGCGCGGCGTGCGTCGGTGCCCTCGCGGAACTCGATCCTGCCACGCGCTTCGATGTCGTGGTGAACCTCGCCGGCGCACCTATCCTGGGCTCGCGCTGGAGTGCCGCGCGCAAGCGCAGCCTGGTGGAGAGCCGCGTGGGCACCACGCGCGCGCTGACTGCCTGGCTAGCGTCGGCCACGCACCGGCCGCGTCTGCTGATCAACGGTTCGGCGGTGGGCTACTACGGCATCCAGGCCGACGACGATTTGCGCGATCGTACCGAAGCCAGCGCGCCGCAGGATATCTTCGCCTCGCAACTGTGCCGGGAATGGGAGCTGGCGGCGCGCGCCGTGGCCGGGCTCGGCATTCCGCTGGCCATCCTGCGCCTGGGTGTGGTCTACGGCCACCAGGGCGCGCTGCCGGCCATGATGATGCCGGTGCGGCTGGGCTTCGGCGGCCCGATGGGCAGCGGCCGCCAGGCGCAGAGCTGGGTCCACATCGACGACGTGCTTGGCGTGATCGCGTGGCTGTGCCGTGGAGCGGCGCCGGTAAGCGAAGGCGCCGTCGCCACCTACAACCTGGTAGCGCCCGAGACTCCCACGCAGGCCGGCCTGGTCCGCCGCGCCGCCGCTGTGCTGCGCCGCCCGGCCTGGATGCCGACGCCGGCCTGGCCCATGCGTCTTGCGCTGGGGGAGCAGGCCACGCTGCTGCTCGACGGGCTGCGCGCGGCGCCGGCGCGACTGCAGCAGGAAGGCTATGCCTTCCGCTTCCCGACCCTGCAACTGGCGCTGGAGGACCTGCTCGGCAACGGGCGGGCACGTGGATGAACACGCTCGCCGCGCATGCCACGGACGGTGGCCCGCAAAGCCTGTACGGGACCATGCTGGGGACCGCCCTTGCCAGCCTGCCGCCGGTGCTGCGGCGCGTGCATCGTGCCGAGGGCGTGCACTTGCGCGGCACGCTGAGCGTGCGCTGGAGTGCGCGGGGCTGGCTGCGGGCGCTGATGCGGCTGTCGGCGCTGCCCCGGCCCGCGGCGGCGGCGGCTTGCCTTGTGACCATCTCGCCAGAGCCCGCCGGCGAGCGCTGGCACCGCCGCATCGGCGGGCACATCGTGGCGAGCCGCATGCGGCACGCGCGGGCCGGGCAAGTGACCGAACGCCTGGGGCCGCTGGCCATCGTGCTGGCAACGCGTGTCGATGGCGCCGGGCGCCTGCGGCAGGCCAGCCGCGGCGTCAGCCTGTTCGGCCTGACCGTGCCGTGGCTGCACGTGCTGGCCAGCGAACGCGCACTGGATGCGGACCGCTATCGCTGCGACGTGCGCATATGGGCGCCACGCCTGGGCTACCTGCTGCGCTACGACGGCGTGCTCGCCATCCGCGAACCTGAACCTGATACTCACCCGGAGAATGTGGAATGAAGTCCGATCCGACCATCGGGCGCAATGCGTCCGTCAGCCTGCCCCGCATACCAGCGTGGATGCCCGCGGTATTGCGGCTGGCCGCGTTCTATAACCTGCTCTATGCGATTGCGCTGAGCCTGTGGCCGTCGCAGATCTTCGACTGGCTGGGCATGCCCGTCACGCCTGACGCCATGATCCGCTGCATCGGCATGATGGTGGGCGTCTACGCGCTGGGCTACTGGATCGCGGCGCAGGACATGCTGCGCTACTGGCCGCTGGTGGTGGTGGGCCTGGTGGGCAAGACGCTGGGGCCGCTGGGCTTCCTGCACGGAGCGCTGACTGGCGTCTTCGAATGGCGCAGCGGCTTGTTCGTGCTGTGCAGCGATCTGGCCTGGTGGGTGCCGTTCTGGGGGATGACGCTGTTCGCGTTGAAGTATCGGGACCGCTGATATTGCAGCGTCAGCAATGTCTCTACCCCTTCCATCGCGCATGGCGTGCCTGGCGGCTAGCAGACGCTGACGCAGGTGTTTCCCGCGCCGAGTCGTATAGCGGCATGCGTTCGGCGTGGAGAAACAAGGCTAGCTCGATGCCTCACGGTTGCCGGCATCCTCATAACACAATGCGGCGACCTGCCATCGCCCGTCACTGACCAGCCAGAGTTCCAGAAACCGGAATCGGGAGAGCACCCTCCCGTTCTGCCTCATTGAACCGGTGCCGGAGATCGTTGCCCACTCGGCGTGCTCCATCACGTCTTTTGTTTCATCATGAGCGTTCAATTCGTCAGCGCGCCATGCGTTTGCAGCCAAGCGTGTACGTATGTGTCCAAGTTGTTGCTGCTTGGTCAGGATCGTCTCGCCTCGCTTCACAAAGAAATGGGCGCTCTGCACGAAATCCAGCTGATCGATGTCGCCATATTTGTAGGCATCAATCCAAACATCTCTCATCTGCAACAGGCTGAATTCTGGTTTCATGCGCCTCCAGTAGTGCTATCTGCTCTACGACATCGCTTGGCTTGCTTTCAGTCAAGCTGGCCGCATCACGCAGTCCATCGCTACAAAGCTCATCTCGGACGGCATCCAGGATCCCTTCACCGACACTAAAGGGCGATGCCGCGCCTTGTTGAATTCAAGCACGCCGGACGCTTCGTCGTCCCGCCTTTGCTCAATCCCCGAGCAAAATCAGAAATTTCCCAACCAACGCTCGCGCCGTATCGAGTAAAGATTGAGGCACTCCAAATTTCACTCATAGGAGGTGCACTCAAATGGCGCTACCCAATACGCCCCCTAATACGCCCTTTCGCTCATGCGGGCACGTTCTGCATACCCGGCCAGCCCTGTTCGTGCTGGTCAACTACGCGCCGGGGGACGGCCAGCCGGACTGGTGCAATGCCGCTTGCGAATTCGTGGAGGAGGGCAACGCCGATGCCGGCTCCGCACTGGCCGTCCATATCTCACCCTTTGATGCACTGCTGAACGCCGCGTTCGTGTCTGGCCCGGGCAAGCCGTATCACGTCGTGCATGCGGCGGCTTTCGATCCCCGGACGTTGATCCGGGATAGCGGCGGAAAGCTCCATGTCAACCTGCACTGTGGCTGGGCTGCGAGCGATGGCCGGATCGTGGTCCGGCGCAAAGGGGCGCTCGCCAGTGTCTGCATGGTGCAGACCGAAGAGATCCCGGAAGCGCGGCGCGATGCCATCGACCTCGAGATCGACCAGGACGGCATTGCCAAGTACGAACGGCTGCGTGAACACGCCGGGCTGTTCGCGCACGCGGATTCGCACTGCCTGCTGGAAACCTGGACGGAACAGCAACGGCATCAGGCCGTGGCGCTGGCCATACAGCGCATGCCGGGAACGGTCCCCGTGGGGGCGCAGATCAACCAGGTAGCCCTTTACGACCCCGAAGCCGCGCAATGGCACTTCGTGCCCATCGAGGTGTTCTTCGGAGAACCGGTCCGCAAGGTGAATGCCTGAACGGTCGGCTTCAGGCTGATGGCCGAAGCCACCGCAAGAACACACGATTCGTGGAGACTTCCAATGATGGATATTCGATGTGCGCTTCGCAATGGGGACCGCACCAGTAACAACGGCGTGCTGATCGGCACCGGGGAGATGACGCAAGACGGCGTGCAGGTCGGCGTCGAGGGGGACTTTGCCACCTGCCCGGTGTGCAAGAGTGGTGGCACTGTCACCAACGATTGCTATCCGGCCTTTAGCCTGATGGACAAGCAGGTCCTGGTGGAAGGCGCTCGCGTCAACTGCAAGTGTGCCGTCAAGCCGTTCGTCATTGCCTCGCAGAACACCTTCACGATTCAGGTGACCCATGGCGGCCGCACGCCTATGCCGACGCATAGCGCTGTCGCCGAGCCGGTGGAGGCATCGAACAAGCTGGTGGAGGGGGCGCGCCAGTCAACACCGGAAGACGATCCCACGCTGATCTGCCAGAACATGAGCAACGCGGAGTTCTATTCCACGATGAACCGGCTGCGCGACAAGGCTGTGCGCCTGATGGGTGATCGACTGGTGGAGCTGGACCGGTGGAATCGGGCGGATCAGGACAAGGTCCGCCTTTGGTTTGGCAATGCGAGGGAGGATACGCGCGAGACATTGCGTGATGGGTTGGCCCGGATGCGGGAGATCATGCGTGGGCTGACCGACAGGAACTATGAGCGCCAAACAAAGGAAGCGCTCGCCCGGGTTGGGTGCGTGCCGCGCGCGAAGGGTGATGAGATTCCAGCAGCTGCCTCCATCTGCAAGCCGGACGGGACGTATTCAATTTTTATTGGGCACCTTTTCTGCACGATGCCGGATGAGGCTAATTGAAATAATGTTACTCCATCGGCCAATGATTCCAAACTAACGACTTTGATTCATGAGGTGTCGCATTTTCCATCTGCAATGGATGCGGTGGATTCATGGAGTAATATCAAGTGGGCACAAAAGCAGGCTGCTCGTGATAAGTTCTGCCTGAATAACGCGGATAGCATCGCTGCCTACGTTGCAAAAATTCCAAATTGGGATGGATTGACGCCGGTATGGAGGCCATAGTGAAACAGCTATTCGTCGCGACTGTATTTTTATTTTCATTTCCCACAATAGGGTGCACCTTGGGGTATGTTGACTATGAGCCCGTGTTTTCAAATGGTCGATCTGATCTATCGGCAAGTGAGGTCCTGCGCCTGGCAAATTGGCGGGCACAACTTAGGCTGTGGCTCCCGAGTGGAGGGAAGTATCTGGTCTATGTTCGCCAGAATGCGCGCGTAGGTGTGTCAGCCAAGCTGGCGGAGCAGAGGCGAAAGAACCTGTTGTCTACGCTTTCGAATATGGGTATCGACAAGGTGGACATTGAGGAATCAGCTGTCCGTAGATTTCGCGACGGCCTGAGGCCAGGTCAAGAACTGCGCCATCTCACCAATGTTGCTGAGATTTCAATCATCCCGCGCTGCCCCCATCCGTGCTGTCCCGGACCGCAACCAATTGATGCGCAACAAGGTGATCGGGGGGATCATGACCAAAGCAAATTGGCCGGAATCGGCGAGTTCGTATCGGCGGTGGATCGGTCGCGCCATGCTGGCGATGTACCTGTCGAGTAGCGTGGCCTTCGCCTTGATTGCCTTTGTGTCGCCAGTCCTCGCCTGCCATCCTCCATATATTGAGTACGAGCCAATTTATGAGTCTGGTCGCACTAATCTTTCCGCCGGCGAGATACATCGGATGGCGGATTGGAGGAGCAAGACTCGACTGGCGTTCCCAAATAGCGGTCAATATTACATTTCTGTTCAAGAGAATCCACGAGTTGGGGTATCGGTGCATCTGGCGAAGATTCGGTTGCGCAACTTGAAGACTCTGCTATTGAATTTTGGTGTTGAGGATTCGGATATCTTTGATACAGAAATAAAGAACTATGGATACGGTGCGCCGCCAAACGCCGAAGCACGGAGGCTGGCAAGTACGGCGTATATATCCATCAACCCGCGCTGCCCCCATCCGTGCTGTCCTGGGCCACAACCAATTGATGCGAAACAAGCTGATCGGGGGAATCATGACCAACCGAAATAGACCAGGATCGGCGAGTTCGTATCGGCGGTGGGTCGGATGCGCCATGCTGGCGATGTGCCTGTCGAATAGCGTGGCCTTCGCTTGCAGTCCACGCGTGAAGGGAGTAGACCTTCAGTTCCCGAAGAATGTACACACGCTGAATGCCAGTGCGGCACTCAAGCTTGGGACTTGGCTCGCGGACCTGCGGGTTCACTACCCGAACTACGACTATTTCTTCATTGCGGCATATCTGGTCGGTGGCGATACAGGTGGGAGGCAACTTGTCAGCGCGCGTGCCGAGACAGTTCGTCACTTTCTTGTCAGCCGGGGATTCAATCCCACAAGGATTCATACCAGCGCACGGGCAACGTTCCTGGATGATCCCGCAATGGGGGAGGCAGGTCGCGCGGTAGGGGTCGATTTTCTTCCTGCATGCCCACATGCCTGTTGCGACATGCCTACTCATAGGGTGAAGTTCACCGGGCTGCCGATGCCAGAAGATACGGGCATCGCTCACCAGTAAGGGCCAAGTTTGGCCGTCAGCGGACGAAAGAGTCGATCAATGCGATTCAGGCGCTGCGGGACGAAGGACACTGAGTTTCGCATAACGAGATGTGCAGTGCCATCTTGCAGTGTGAAGCGCGTATTGGCTCCGACAGCAGCCACGCCGGAAACAAAAAGACCCCACATTTCCAAAAAATGTGGGGTCCGACAACAACCGAAGCGCCCCCTCGCGGCAGCGCTCCGTTCAACCTGAAACTCAAGCCACCTGCTGCGCCGACTCCGGATGCCGGAACTGCTCCAGCAGCGCCGTCCAGCGCGTACGCACCTTCGCCAGGTTGTCGTCCTTGACATGCCCGAAGCCGCGAATGTCGTCCGGCAGGCTCGCCAGCGTGATCGCGGTTGCGTGGTTGGCCGCGCTCAGGCCGCTCGTCAGCTCGTCCAGCAAGGCACGATACTCGCCGATCAGCGCGCGTTCGGTGCGGCGCTCGGCGGTCTTGCCGAACACATCGAACACGCCGCCGCGCAGGCCTTTCAGCCTGGCGAGCACGCCGAAGAGCTTCATCGTGGACGGGCCGAAGCGGCGCTTTACCAGATGCCCCTTCTCATCGCGCTTGGCCATCAGCGGTGGCGCCAGCCAGAAATTGAGCTGGTAGTCGCGGCCGGGCTCGCCTTCGAACTGGTTGCGCAGCTTGTCGAGGAAGACCGGGTCGGTATAGAGCCGCGCGACTTCGTACTCGTCCTTGTAGGCCATCAGCTTGGCAAGATTGCGCGCCGCCGCTTCGGTCACCGGCAACGGCTTGCCGCTGCCGACCAGCGCGCTTTCCGTTGCGCGCACACGGTTCACCGCGTCGCGGAAGGTCTGCGCGTATGCCGCATCCTGATAGGCAGTCAGGTGTTCGGCGCGGTACGCAATCAGCTTTTCCAGCATGGCGCCGGAGGAGGTGGGCAGCTTGACTACCTCGGCGCCTTCGGCGGTGCTGCGCAGTTTGCCGGTGAGCGACAGCACATGCTCAGGGTCGTGCGCCATGTGGCGGCCCCAGTCGAATGCCGCCTTGTTCTTTTCCACCGCCGTGCCGTTGAGTTCGATGGCGCGCACCAGCGCGTCCAGCGATAGCGGCAGCCATCCCTTCTGCCAGGCGTAGCCCAGCACCAGCGGGTTGGTAAAGATGGCGTCGCCGATCAGCGCCACGGCCAGGCCGCTGGCGTTGATGAAGTCACAAGCTTCGCCGACCGCGTTGCGCACATCCTGTTCTGCCGACAGGCCGGGGAACTGCCACTTGGGGTTCTTGATGAACTCGGCGGTGGGCGTCTGCGCGGTGTTGATGACGGCACGCGTGCGCCCGACCTGGGTCTTGGAGATGACGTCATCGATGGCGCTGACGATGGCGTCGCAGCCGATCACCAGGTCCGCCTCGCCCATGGCGATGCGGGTGGCGTGGAGCTGGTCGGGATGCGCCGCGATCTGCACGTGCGACAGCACCGCACCGCCTTTCTGCGCCAGGCCCGCCATGTCGAGCACGGTCACGCCCTTGTTCTCCAGGTGCGCCGCCATGCCCAGCAGGCCGCCGATGGTGACGACGCCGGTGCCGCCTACGCCCGTGACCAGCACGCCAAAGGGATGGTCAAGCCCAGGCAGCACGGGTTCCGGCAATGCGGGCAGGTTGTCCATCGACACGCCGTGGCGCTCGGGCTTCTTCACCTGCGCGCCTTCCGCCGTGACGAAGCTCGGGCAGAAGCCGTTGACGCACGAGAAGTCCTTGTTGCACGATGACTGGTTGATCTGGCGCTTGGTGCCAAGCTCCGTTTCCAGCGGTTCCACCGACAGGCAGTTGGACTTCACCGAGCAATCGCCACAGCCTTCGCAGACCGCGTCGTTGATGAAGGCGCGCTTTGCCGGATCGGGGTAAGTGCCGCGCTTGCGGCGGCGCCGCTTCTCGGTGGCGCAGGTCTGGTCGTAGATCAGGATGGTGGCGCCGGGCACCTCGCGCAGTTCGCGCTGGATCCTGTCGAGCTGGTCGCGGTGATGCACTTCCACGCCTTGCGGCAGCTTGATGGCCGCGCTGTATTTCTCTGGCTCGTCGGTGACGACGACGATCTTTTTCGCGCCTTCGGCCGCGACCTGGAAGGCAACGTCCTGCACCGACAGCTTGCCGTCGACGGGCTGGCCGCCGGTCATGGCCACCGCGTCGTTGTAGAGGATCTTGTAGGTGATGTTGACGTTGGCAGCGATCGACGCGCGGATCGCCAGCAGCCCGGAGTGGAAGTAGGTGCCGTCGCCCAGGTTGGCGAACACATGCTTGTCGCCGGCGAAGGGCGCCTGCCCGATCCATGCCACGCCTTCGCCGCCCATCTGGCTGAAGGTGCTGGTGCTGCGGTCCATCCACACCGTCATGTAATGGCAGCCGATGCCGGCCAGCGCGCGCGAGCCTTCGGGCACGTTGGTCGACGTATTGTGCGGGCAGCCCGAGCAGAACCAGGGCTTGCGCTCGGCCGCCACGCGCGGCACGGCCATGGCTTTTTCCTTGGCCTCGATCACCGCGATGCGCGCGGCAATGCGGGCGCGCACGTCCGACGGCAGTTCGAACTTTTCGAGCCGGGTGGCGATGGCGCGCGCGATGATGGCGGGCGACAGTTCATAGTGCGCCGGCAGCAGCCAGTTGCTCTGCGGGATCGACCATTCGCCGCCTGCGTTGTCCTTTTCGTCAAACTTGCCGTAAACCTTGGGCCGCACATCGTCGCGCCAGTTGTACAGCTCTTCCTTGAGCGCGTACTCCATGATCTGGCGCTTATCCTCGACCACCAGGATTTCCTGCAGGCCTTCGGCAAAGGCGCGCGCGCCGTGCGCTTCCAGCGGCCACACGCAGCCCACCTTRTACAGGCGGATGCCGATSYGCGCGCAGGTCTCGTCGTCCAGGCCCAGGTTGGCCAGCGCCTGGCGCGTGTCGAGATAAGCCTTGCCGCCCGTCATGATGCCGAAGCGGGCATGCGGCGAATCGATCTCGATACGGTCGATCTTGTTGGCGCGTACATAGGCCAGGCCGGCGTACCACTTGTAGTCCAGCAGGCGCGCCTCCTGTTCCAGCGGCGGATCGGGCCAGCGGATATTGAGGCCGCCCGGCGGCAGGATGAAATCCTCCGGCAGCACGATTTCCACGCGGTGCGGATCCAGTTCCACCGAGGCCGACGATTCCACCACGTCGGTCACGCACTTCATCGACACCCACAGGCCGGAGTAGCGGCTCATGGCCCAGGCGTGCAGGCCGTAGTCGAGGTATTCCTGCACGTTCGAGGGGTAGAGCACCGGCAGGCCGCAAGCCTTGAAGATGTGCTCGGACTGGTGCGCCAGCGTGGACGATTTGGCCGCGTGGTCGTCGCCCGCCAGCACCAGCACGCCGCCGTGCTTCGAGGAGCCGGCGGAGTTTGCGTGCTTGAAGACGTCGCTGGTGCGGTCCACGCCCGGACCTTTGCCGTACCACATGCCGAATACGCCTTCGAACCTGGCGTCCGGGTACATATTGACCTGCTGCGAGCCCCATACGGAAGTGGCGGCCAGATCCTCGTTCAATCCCGCCTGGAACACGATGTCGTGCGCGGCCAGGTGCTGCTTGGCCTTCCACAGCGATTGGTCCAGCGCGCCCAGCGGCGAGCCGCGATAGCCGGAGATAAAGCCCGCGGTGTTCAGGCCGGCGGCGCGGTCGCGCTCGCGTTGCAACATCGGCAGGCGTACCAGGGCCTGCGTGCCGCTGATATAGACGCGGCCGCGTTCTAGCGTGTATTTATCTTCGAGGGAAACGTTTTCGAGCGCGCGGCGGAGGGCGTCGCTGACCGGAGGGGTCAGTGGGGCATTCATAGGTGCTCCTCTATGGGGCATGCAGTCGGGATCGCCGACTCACTTCAGTTGTGGGCGACCGTGCGCCGCCTCTTGTGAAGGCGGAAAACGGCCGTGTCTCTTTGGCGCATGGTAGCACCGCGCCGGAGGGCGCGGCACCTTGCGATGCAGCAAAAAGTGCGGCTGCGCGGGGCGTGGTTTCCCGTATGGACACGCTTCGCGTGTACACTGCGTTGCAAACAGGTTTACGCAACAAACGGGCAGATGCGAGCCGGGCGTCATATCTCAAGGGATCACGCCGTGGTGCAACCCGCCCCATCCGAGGCCGACCGGCCTCCAGGACCCAACATGACTATTTCCTCCCGCCAGGGCACTGCGACCCTGGCTGTGCTGATCGACGCCGACAATGCGGCGCCCGCCATCGTCGAAGGCCTGCTGGCCGAAGTCGCCAAGTATGGCGTGGCCGCCGTCAAGCGGATCTACGGCGACTGGACCAAGCCCAACCTGGCCGGCTGGAAGGAGCGCCTGCTCTCGCACTCCATCCAGCCGATCCAGCAGTTCCGCTACACGGTAGGCAAGAACGCCACCGATAGCGCGATGATCATCGACGCGATGGACCTGCTGTACACAGGCCGCTTCGACGGCTTCTGCATCGTTTCCAGCGACAGCGATTTCACTCGCCTGGCCTCGCGTATCCGCGAGCAGGGGCTCACCGTGTACGGCTTCGGCGAACGCAAGACGCCCAAGCCATTCGTCACGGCCTGCGACAAGTTTATTTTTGCCGACGTGCTGCGCAGCGACAGCGATGCCGACACCGATACGGAATCCGACGGTGCCGCCGCGCCCGCGCGCAAGCGCAACAGCGGTGAGCTGCGCCAGGATTCGCGCCTGGTGCGCCTGCTGCAAAGCGCCTCGCAAGCGGTGTCGGACGAAGAGGGCTGGGCCACGCTCGGCGGCATGGGCAACCATATCGCCAAGCAGGCACCCGAGTTCGATTCGCGCAACTATGGCTATGGCAAGCTCTCCGAGTTGGTGGCTGCCACCGGCCTGTTCGAAGTCGAGACTCGCAACGGCGGCAACAACAAGACGCTGTGGGTGCGGCTGAAGCGCCGTTCGAAGCCGGGTGAGGGCGAGGCTCGTCAAGGTGAAGACCGTCAGGGCGAGGGTCGCCAAGGCGAGAACCGCCAAGGCGAGAACCGTCAAGGCGAGAATCGTCAGGGCGAGAACCGCCAGGGCGAGAACCGCCAGGGCGAGAACCGCCAGGGCGAGAACCGCCAGGGCGAGAACCGCCAGGGCGAGAACCGCCAGGGCGAGAACCGCCAGGGCGAGAACCGTCAGGGCGAGAACCGCCAGGGCGAGAACCGCCAGGGCGAGAACCGTCAGGAGGAGAACCGCCAGGGTGAGAATCGCGAGCGGCGCGAAAAGCGCGGTCGCCGTAACGACAACCGTCGCGGCGATGGTCGTCAAGGCGATGATCGCCTGGCTTCCCAGCAACAGTACGGATCGCGCCCGGCGCCCGCGCAGCAGCCGGCGCTGCCTGTCCAGCCCGCACCGCTGCCCGAACTCGCTGCCCCCGCGCCCGTGAGCCAGCCTGTCGCCACCTTCGTGGTCGATCCGATGGATGCCCTGGAGCGTGAAGCGCTGGCCCTCGATGGCGATGAGCAGCAGGCAGATGAACAGACGGAAGTCGAGTCCGGCGATACGAACGGTGCGCGCCGCCGCCGGCCGCCGAAGCCCGAGGTCACGCTGAGCGAGATCCCGTGGCCAATCGACCGCTCGATCTTCGTGGCGCCGTCCGCGACGGTGGTAGCGCCGGTCGTGGAGGCAATCGAAGTCGCCGAGGTGGTCGAGTTTGTCGAAGCGCCAGAGGCATTCGAACCGATCGAAGCTGCCGAGCTGATCGAAGCCGTCGAATCGGTGGAAGCCGTGGAAGAGGTGGAAACGGCTGAAGCCGTCGAAGCGAGCGTGCCAGAGACCAAGGCAAAAGCCAAGGCGCCGGCCCGGGCCAAGAAGGCTGCCGCGCCTGCCAAAAAGGTAGCAGCCAAGAAGTCTGCGGCTCCCGCCAAGAAGGCAGCTGCGCCCGCGAAGAAAGCGCCGGCAGCCAAGAAGGCGCCGGCAGCCAAGAAGGCCGCCGCCGCGGCACCTGCCAAGCGCGTGCCGAAGAAGGCCGCCAAGGCTGCCGAATAGGCTATGGGCGGTGAAGCCGAAGTACGCCTTTGCGGGTGGCTTCGGCTCCCAAGCCTCAGTAGAAACAAGAAATGCAAAACGGCGCCCGAAGGCGCCGTTTTGCATTTCGCCCGCTTGCGCGGCAAAGCGTGGCCCTACCGCACCAGCTGATTGATCTCGATAATCGGCATCAGCACCGCCAGCACGATCAGCAGCACCACCACGCCCATGCTGAGGATCAGCAGCGGCTCCAGCAGGCTGGTGAGGAACAGCGTGCGGCGCTCCAGCTCCGCGCCTTCGCCCTGCGCCGCGCGCTCCAGCATGATCGGCAGGTTGCCGGTGGCTTCGCCGGAGCGGATCAGATGCACCAGCACCGAGGGAAACTGGTTCTGCGCCGCCAGCGCGCGCGCCAGCGAGGCGCCTTCGCGCACGCGCATGGTGGCATCATCCACGTTGGCCTTGAGTGCCTCGTTGGTCAGGGTTTCGCCGGCTGCCTGCAAGCTGCGCAGGATGGGCACGCCGGCCGACACGAGAATCGCCAGCGTGCTGGCGAAGCGCGCGGTGTTGTAGCCCCGGATCAGCTTGCCGACCAGCGGCGCGGTCAGCAGCCAGCGGTGCCACTCCAGGCGCACACCGGGCTGCCGCAGCAGACTGCGTATCCCCAGGCTTACGGCCACCATGAACGCCAGCGCGGCCCACCACCAGTTGCGCACGAAATCCGACAGCGCCAGCATGATGATGGTCAGTGTCGGCAACTTCTGCTTGGTGTTGGCGAATACGCTCACCACCTGCGGCACCACGTAGGACAGCAGGAAGATCACGATGGCGAAGGCCACCACGGTAACGATGGCGGGATAGGTGAAGGCCAGCCGGATCTTGGAGGTCAGCGTGTTGCGCGTCTCGATATAGTCGGCCAGCTTTTCCAGCACCAGCCCGAGGTGGCCCGAGTGCTCGCCGGCGGAGACCAGCGCGCGGTAGATGTCCGGAAAATCGCGCGGATGATGCAGCAGCGCCGCCGAGAGCGAACTGCCGCCGACCACGTCGGCGCGGATGCCGGCCAGCAGTTCGTGCACGTAGCTGCGCTCGGCCTGGTCGGCCAGCGCCGCCAGCGCTTCGTCCAGCGGCAGCCCGGCCACGATCAGGCTGGCGAGCTGGCGCGTGAACAGCGCCTGTTCCTGCGTGGACAGCCGCCGCACGAAGGCGGCGGTGCTGCTCTTCTGCACGCCGCCGACGCCCGCCAGCGGATCGACGTTGAGCGGCGTCAGGCCGCGTGCGCGCAAGTGGACGCGGGCCTGCTTGGGGCTGTCGGCTTCGATCACCCCGCGGTCGGTCTTGCCGGCGGCGTCGACTGCCTCGTAACGATAGGCTGGCATGGATGCGGGCCGTCCCTTAGTCGCGCGTCACGCGCAGCACTTCTTCCAGCGCGGTGGCGCCGGAATCGATCCAGCGCTGCGCGTCGTGGCGCATGGTGTGCATGCCACCCTCCAAAGCCACTTTCTTGATTTCCGATTCGGCCGCCTGGCGGTGAATCATGGTGCGGATCTCGTCGTCGACGCTCAGCAGCTCGTACACGCCCATGCGGCCCTGATAGCCGGAGTGGCCGCATTTGTCGCAGCCCACCGCGTGCCAGATGCGTTGCAGCGGTTTGCCTTGCGCAAGCAGCACTTCCGCTGCCTCGGGCGTGACCTCGACCACTTCCTCGCGCTTGCAGTGCTGGCAGAGCCGGCGTACCAGCCGCTGCGCCAGCACGCCGAGCAGCGACGACGAAAGCAGGAACGGCTCGATGCCCATGTCGACCAGGCGCGTCACCGCCGAGGCGGAATCGTTGGTGTGCAGCGTGGCCAGCACCAGGTGGCCGGTCAGCGATGCCTGCACCGCGATCTGCGCGGTTTCCAGGTCGCGGATTTCACCGATCATCACCACGTCCGGGTCCTGGCGCAGGATAGCCCGCAGCGCCTTGCCGAAGGTCATGTCGATGCGCGGGTTGACCTGGGTCTGGCCGATGCCGTCCAGGTCGTACTCGATCGGGTCCTCCACCGTCATGATATTGGTGGTGCGCGAATCGAGCCGCGACAGCGCGGCGTACAGCGTGGTGGTCTTGCCCGAGCCGGTCGGCCCCGTCACCAGCACGATGCCGTGCGGCTGGCGGATCAGGTGATCGAAGCCGGCCAGCGTGTCCGGCGCCATGCCGAGCTTGGCCAGGTCGAGGCGGCCTGCTTCCTTGTCCAGCAGACGCAACACCGCGCGTTCGCCGTGGCCGGTGGGCAGGGTGGAGACGCGCACGTCCACGGGGCGTCCGCCCACGCGCAGCGTGATGCGGCCGTCCTGCGGCAGGCGTTTTTCCGCGATGTCGAGCTGCGCCATGATCTTGATGCGCGAGATCAGCGCGCCGTGCAGCGCCTTTTTCGGGCGCACCACGTCGCGCAGCGTGCCGTCCACGCGAAAGCGCACCACCGAGGAAGACTCGAAGGGCTCGATATGGATATCGGAGGCGCCTTCGCGCGCGGCCTGGGTGAGCAGCGCGTTGATCATGCGGATGATGGGCGCGTCGTCCTCGGATTCAAGCAGGTCTTCCACCGCGGGAATGTCCTGCATCAGCCGCGACAGGTCGACCTCGCCTTCCACCTCGCCAACCACCTGGGCGGCGCTGCCGCTGTCCTGGCGGTTGTACGCCTCGGACATGGCAAGTTCGAGCGCCTCGGGTTCCAGCACGCGCAGGCGCAACGGCCCGTGCACGCGCGCCACTTCGGCCAGCGCCGCGGGCGAAGTGGCGCGGCTCACCCACACCTCCAGGCCATCGGCGCGCTGGCGCGCGATCAGCAGGCGCGCCTCGCGCGCGAAGCCGTACGAGACCAGCCGCGCGGCGATGGTCGACGGTGGCTCCAGCACGTCGTCGGACGCTGCGGCGGGGGCGATGCTTGTTGCCATGGCTTGTCTCAGTTCACCGCGCGGGTGGAATCCACCGTCGCGTTGCCAAGGTTGACGCCCGGCGGCGGCGTGCCATTGCCCGACGGGTTCTGCGTGCGGGGTTGCGGTTGCTGCTGCGATTGCGGCAGCGTCTGTTCCAGCGGCAGCGGACCCGGCACCGGCCCGCGCGAGCGCGGGTCGACGAAGGGCGACATCGGCGCATCCGCCGGCGGCAGCACCGGCGTATTGCCGTCGCGCACCATGATGTTGGGCGACACAAAGCCTTGCTGCAGGGTGCGCATGTAGTCGTAGCGGTCCTGCGTCAGGCGGTCGGTGGCGCCGGCGGTGCGCATCACGTACGGCCGCAGGAACACCAGCAGGTTGGTCTTGCCGCGGTTCTTGTTCTCGTAGCGGAACAGCCCGCCGATCAGCGGCAGGTCGCCCAGGCCCGGCACCTTCTGCACGCCGTCTCCGTAAGTGTCTTCGATCAGGCCGCCCAGCACGATGATCTGGCCGTCGTCGACCAGCACATTGGTTTCGATCGAACGCACATTGGTGGTCGGGCCCTGGGTGAGGGCGGCGGTGCCTTGCACCACGGACGACGACTCCTGGTAGATCTGCATCTTTACCAGCCCGCCGTCGGTGATCTGCGGCTTGACCCGCAGCGTGATGCCGACGTCCTTGCGGTCGAAGGTCTGGAACGGCGTGACCGACGCGGCGCCGCCGGTCTGCGCGTAGGAACCGGTGGTGATCGGGATGTTCTGGCCGATCAGGATCTTGGCTTCCTCGTTCTCCAGCGTGATCAGGTTTGGGGTGGACAGCAGGTTGACACTGCCGTCGGCGCCAAGCGCGTGCAGCAGGKCGCCCAGGCCCATCGCCTTGTTGACGAGGCCGAGGTTCAGGCCGGCCAGGTCCGGGATCAGGCCCGAGACCGCAGGAATGGCCGCTGCGCCGCCTGCGTTGATGGCGGCGGCGGCGCCGGTCAGGTTGATGATGTTCTGGCCGCCGGTGCCGAAGTTGGTGCCGGCAAAGACGTTGGTATTGCTGCCGCGCGAGTTGATCAGGCCTTGCCACTGGATGCCGAGCTGGCCGGTCTGGGTGGACGACACCTCCACGATCATCGATTCGATATAGACCTGCGCGCGCCGGGCGTCCAGGTCTTCGATCACTGTGCGCAGGTTGCGGTAGACCGGTTCGCTGGCCGTGATGATGAGCGAGTTGGTGGCCGGGTCGGCCTGGATGATGCCCCCGGTGGTCGGCAACGTGTTGGTGGCGAACGAGTTCGCGAATGCCGAACTGCCGGAGCCGAAGCCGGAGCCGGAGCCGCTGCGCGACGTGCCTGTGGTGCCGCCGGTGTACTGGCCGCTGGTCGGCGCCGAGGTGTTGAGCAGCCCGGTGCCGCCGGTGGCGCCCGCGCCGGCCGCGCCAGGCGTGCCGGACTGGTTGGTGTTGAAGGAACCGTCGGCTGCCACGATGGCGCGCAGCGTCAGCGCCAGCTTGGTGGCTTCGGCGTTTTTCAGCGGCACCACCCAGATATTGCCCGGACGCGCGTAAGGCTGGTCGAGCTTCTCTATGAGCTGGCGCGCCTGCTGCAAGCGTGCCCGGCTCGAGGCGCGGATCATGAGCGAATTGCTGCGCGGCTCCGCTACCACCGAAGTGCGCAGGCTGGCATCCGCGGCGGCCGCGGCGCCGCCAGCGGCGCCGGCCGCGCCCGGGTCAAGCAGCTTTTGCAGCACCAGCGCGGTATCGCTGGCAATGGCATTCCTGAGCGGCACCAGCTCGACCTCGCCAGAGGCGGGCGCGTCGATGGCGGCAATGATGCGGGCCAGGCGCTGCAGGTTTTCCGCATAGTCGGTAATGACCAGCGTGTTGTTGGCCGGGTAGGCAGTGATGGTGTTGTTGGGCGCGATCATCGGCCGCAGCACCGGCACCAGGTTGTTGGCCGACTCATAGTTGAGGCGGAACACCTGGGTCACGACCTGGTCGCCGCGCGACCTGCCACCGCCTCCGATCACGATCGGCGAGCCCTGCAGCTTGGCGTCGGCTTCCGGCACCACCTTGGTGAAACCGTTGCTCTCGACCATCGCGTAGCCCTGCATGCGCAGCACCGAGCCCAGCGTTTCGAGCGCCTGCGAGCGCGACACGGGTTGCTCGGTCACCAGGTTCACGGAGCCCTTGACGCGCGGGTCGATGACAAAGTTCTTGCCGGTGGCCTGTCCCACCGCCTTCACCACCGATTCCAGGTCGGCGTTGACGAAGTTGAGCACGACCTGGTCGCGGTTGCGCGGGGTCAGGTCCGGCGGCTGGCCGGGCTGGGCGGCGGGCTGGCTCGGTTGCTGGGCCCACAGCGGCGCGGGTGCCAGCAGGGAGAGGCCGCATAGCAGCGCGGTGGCGCGGGCGCAGCGGGTCTTGAGCGAAGGTCGAAGGGCTTGGGTTTTCATATTCGGTTCCGGGCTGCGGGCGGCGGCGTGAAGGTTTCGCGCCGCCGCCGGGGTCAGAAGCGCAGCCGTGTCACATTGTCCTCACGTCGTCCCAGCAGGCTCAACAGGCCTACCAATTGCTTCGCGGCGTCGGGGTCGGCACGGGCCGTGCCCTCGAAACGCGCGTGGCGGCCCAGGGTGCCGTTGCCTTGCAGGTGCAGCGGCCCGGCGAGGGTAGTCAGTTGCAGCTTGCCGTCGGCGCCGGCCCAGTCGATCTCGGCGCGGTAGCTGCCGAGGGGGCGCAGGCGGCTGACAGCCGATGATACTTGGTCGAGCCGCAGGGTCACGTGGCCTGTCAAGCCGGCAGCGCCGCCCGGCTTGCCGGGCTGGCCAAAGAAGCGGCCTTGCAGCGTGGACCAGTCGATGCGCATCAGTCCGTCCGGGCGCAGCGTGTTGAACGGCGCGCCGACGCCTTCGAGCAGCGATGCGGGCAGGCGGATGGCGCCGGCTTGCGCGGTCCAGCCGAATGGCGTGACCGCCACGCCCACCGGGCCGCTCATGGCCTCCGAGTGGGTCACCACCACGCGCAGGGTGCCGGTCAGCAACGGCAAGAACGCCACCGACCATTGCAGGCGGCCGGGCAGCACGGTGGCGGTCTCGCTGCCGGCGCCCGCCGACAGCGCCAGGGTGGCGCTGCCTTTCCAGATCGAGCCATCGGCATCGGCCAGCAGCACGCGGCGCTGGCTGCGGCTGGCGATGCTGTCGGCGATCCATGCTGCGGGGAATGCCGCCAGCACGGTCAGTGCCACGGTCACGCAGCCGAGCGCCAGCCAGCCCACGCGCCGCCAGCCGCGAGGGCTGCGGACGCGGCGGCGGGGCAGCCTGAGGGCTTCCAGGCGCGCCATCAGCCGCGCCCGCCCGGGTTGCCGGTGGGGCCTTGCAGGGTTGCGGTGACATTAACCACGGCAGTGGGGCCAACGTAAACGATACGGGTATCGATCACCTTGAGGCGCTGCTGCTGACGCACATCCTGCAACCAGCTCGCGACCGAGCCGAAGGGCACCTTGTCGAGCTGGACCTGCACGCTGTTGTCGCCGGTGCCGGCCAGGCGGGTGGCCTTGAGGCCATGCTGGGCGAGGCTCTCCTGCAGCGCCTGGTTCAGCGCCTCGCCGCGCAGCGACGGCGCCGGGCTGGCCGCCAGGCCGCGCGCTTCCTGCGCCAGCGTTTCCATCTCGGCGAGGTCGCTGCGCAACTGCGGCAGGCTGCGCTGCAGCTTGGCGCGCCCTTCGGCGGCGGGCTCCCACAGGACGGTATAGCCGATCACCAGTGCCAGCACGGCGCTGCCGCCAGCCAGGATGGCCTGTTCACGCGGATTGCGCGCCGACCAGAATGCGTCGAAACGCTCCTGCCAGCGCTGCGGCACGCGCGGGCGCAGGCGCGCCAGCCGCTCCGCGGCGCGCGCCCGGGCGCCCGGGCTGCGCTTGGCGGCGCCCGGGCCGGGTTTCGATGCGGTGTCTTTCATCAGGTTCACTTGGCGGTCCGCGCTCACAGGCTGGGCTTGATCGACCAGCGCGTACCGGCCGGTGCGTTGCCGCGCGAGGGGTCGGGCGGGCTGTTGTCGGCTTCCATGGCCAGGCCGGACTGGCGCGCCGCGCTGCGCAGAGCGTCGGTGTCGGTGTCGGGCTTGAGCGTGGCGAACAGGGCATGCCCGCGGTATTCGAGCGCCAGCAGCGCGTCCGGCGCGAGTTGGCTTGCGGCCTGGCTGAAGCGGTCGGCCAGCGGCAGGAAATCGTCAGGCGTGCTGCGGCCGCTGGCCAGGCGGAGCTGTTCGACCTGGCGGCGCATCTGCAGCGGCGGGTCAATCACCACCGGAATTTGCGGGAAGGCGCTGCGCAATGCCTGTTCCTGCCCGGCCACCAGCCGTTGCTCTTCCTGGCGCAGCAGCAGCCAGTGGGCGTTCATGCCGATCAGCTGGACTACCATCAGGCCCGCAGCCAGCGCCAGCGGCAGGCGCCAGGCCTTGAGGTTCCAGCGATCGGCGCGGCCCTGGGCGAACTCGAACTGGGCCAGGTCGAGAGAGGGCTCGCGCAGGCTGGCCTGCGCTCCTTCGATCCATGCCTGCCAGTCCAGCGGATGCGCGCCCTGGGGCGCCACTTGCGCCATGGCTTCCGGCGATGCGTACCACTCACCGGCCGGGGCAAGTCCCTGCCAGGCACCCAGCGCATCGGAACCAAGCAGCAGGCCGTAGCCTGCGTACTCACCGCTGCGCACAGTCAGTTGCCAGTAGCGCGGGATATCGGCCGGCGCGGGTACACCCTCCGTTTCGAACAGGGGGGACGCGCTGGTCAGGGTGGCGGCTTCAAGCGCCAGTGCAGCCATGACCGCGGGGGCCGGGGCATCGGCAGCGGCGCTGGCCGCTGCTTCAGCGGGAGCGGCCACTACCGGCAGCGGCAGGCACAACTGTGCCGGCAGCACATGGCGGCGGCGGTAGCGATGCTCGGCAAAGGCGTCCAGCACGGCGCGCAGCCAAGCCCGGTCGGTCACCATCAGCAGGCGACGGCGCGAGCCGCTGGCAGCCTTGCCCGTCACCGCATCGAGCACGGGGCCAACGGCGATATGGCAAGGGTGAGCGTCGGTGGCCAGCACTTCCTCGACCAGGTTCGGCAGCGCCAGCTTGAGGCGCGCCGGCGCCAGTGGCGGTACCGTGGCGCCGGTCAGCAGAACGTCGCTGGCTGCCATGATCAGGACCAGTCGGTCGGCGGCAGGCAGTTCGGCGATGGCAGCGTGGCCTTCGCGCAACAGCTGCCCGGCCGTTTGGGGGCCATGCCGGCGGTCGCGCTCGGCGACGGCCGTGCGCACCAGGGCAAACGGCAGGGCACCGAAGTGCCAGGGTTGCGGCTGGTCGTGCGGCCGATGCGGCAGGCGGACGTACAGGGTGGTGCTCAAGATTTCCTTGCTACTGCGCCAATCATGGCGTCATTGAACGATAGCGGGGGCTGGTGACCCTGCAGCGGACCGCGCCGCGCGCATGACAGACGCCCAGCATGGCTGCCGGCGGCACCGTACAGGCGGAGCGCCAAGTTCATGGGACCACGGTTCCGCCGGGCCGGAGCATACCTTGCCTGTGTGACGAATTGGCGTCAATACGTATCTGTCAGACTTCAGTTGGCAAACGCTCGAAAAGCGCGCCGGCAGGCGTCGCCGGGGACGCCTGGACGCTTCGTCACGACAGGGACAGCGGCGTTGCCTGGTGCCCGGAACCACACCCGTGGCCGCGGCGGGGGGCCTCAACGCTGCTCGGGCATGCGGTCGATATCGCGCACCCAGACCACCCGGGTGGTGTTGGCGTTGCCCAGCACTTCGCCGCGGTAGACCAGCGAGACCTGCATGCGGCTGGCGCGCTCATGGCGAATCAGCCCGTAGACGAGGAAATAGTGGGTGCGCACGTCCAGCGTGCTGATGGCGGCGTTCGGGTCGGCCTGCGGTGCCAGCGTGCGCAATTGCGTCTGCAGGTCGCCGATATTGTTGAAGAAGGCGCGGTCGCGCTGGCGCACCAGTTCGCGGGCGCGGTCCAGCGGCAGCTTGTCGATCACCGCAGTCAGTACTTCGGCCTCGGCGGTGTTGGCATTGACCAGCGTGCGCTCGGGCAGCACATCGACAAAGGGCGTCAGCGTGGCCACGATAGCCGGCGTGTAGCCCGGGATGGCGAGCAGGTCGTTGACGTCATCGGGTGAGCGCAGTCCCCGCTGGCTGTCGCCGCTGTTGCCATTGCTGCCGCCGGCGGCACTCAACAGGTAGCGCGCGGTTGGCTCGGCCAGCGCCACGTTCAGGCCCAGCGTCTGCAGCAGGCGGCGATAGATCGCCAGGCTGGGGGCGTCGATGGTGGCGACCCGGCCTTGCGTTTCGCTGGCTGTCCATAGCACCAGGTTGCTGAGGTTGAAGCGGGCCTGGGCGTCAAGGATGCGGCCCGACAGGAACGAGGTCTCGCCCTCCTGGTCGGTACGCAGCGCGGCGCCCAGGAAGTCCGACAGGCGGGTTTCGGCGATCGGTACCGCCCAGGGTTCGCCCAATTGATCCACGTTGGTGCGGCGCTGGTCGTCGCGCAAGATCAGGCGGGCCCAGTCGACGGCCGCGCGTTCGATCCAGGTCGCCTGGGCCAGCAGGCGCTGGTTCTCGATCGAGCGGATCTGTACCTGCTGCCGCCATAACATGCCGGATACCACCACTACCGCCAGCGTGACCACCAGCAGCGCCGTCACCACGGCGGCCCCGCGCTGGCGGTGCCTTGTCAGCGCAAGGGGAGCGGGGCGGCGGGCGGTTGCCGCCCGCGCGGCCGCGAGATGGCGTGGGCGCTTGCTCATAGGCCGGTCATGCAGATCTTCTGGAAGCGCCGCGGCGTGTCGCCGTCGCCCATGCGCGCCGTCAGGTTGAGCTCGATCGCGCGCACCACCGTGGTGGCCACGCCCGGGCTGGCGCTTGCGCCCGAGGCAGCCAACGCGCTGGCGCTGGCGTTGCCGCCAAGCAGGGCCGCGGCAATGCGGCCGTTCTCGGTCTGCCAGCCGCCGGGCTCGATCCAGGCGCGTGCCGACAGGCTGTCCGCATCGCTGACCAGCGCCCGCGCGAGGTTGCCGCCAGCGTTGGCCTGGCGCAGGGTAATCATCGCGGCCCGCACCGCGTTGCGGTTGTCCGCCGGCGGGCTGGCCACCCGCACCACGGTATTGCCGTTGAGCCGGTAGACCACCACCTGCCACTGCGCGGGGCGCCCCTCGTCGCGGCGGTCGCGCACCATCAGCACCTGGCCATTGCCAAACTCGACCGGGCTGGTCTGCAGCAGGGCCGGGCTGGCCAGAGCCTCGCAGTCTGACTGGAACTGGCCGTATAGCAACTTGAGCGTATTGAGGCGGTTGTCGTGGTCGGTCAGGCGTTCGCGGCCGCGCGTCATCGCATCCAGCCCGCGCCAGGCGATCACCGCGATCACCGCGAGCAAGGTGATGGCCACCAGCATTTCCAGCAGCGTGAAGCCGCGCGCGGCTGGCCGCCCGAATGGCCGCCTAAAGCAGGTTGCGCGTTTCATTGGGGACGATGGTGACGAGCCAGGCAAGGCGCACGGATTTGTCGGCGCCGGACGGGTAGACCGCAATCTCGACGCGGCGGAAAGACGGGTTGGGCGTGCCGGAGATCGTTTCTTCGCAATACAGTTCGACGCCGCCCTGCGGGCAAGCGTAGCCGCGTGTGCCGGGTTCGGGCCAGGTCTTGGACAAGCGCAGGCTGGCGAGGTGGTTCTCGGCGTTCCACTCGGCCAGCATGCGGGTCTGCAAGGAGGAGCCGGCCTCGATCATCGATCCCATCGCACGCATGGCGGCGGTCAGCGCCACCGCCAGGATGGTCAGGGCGACCAGTACCTCGATCAGGGTGAAGCCATGCGCGGGCAAACACCGGCGTTTGCGGGGGAACGGGAAGGACGGTGATCGGAGCATCATGGCGTGCTGGCGAAGTAGCGCCCGGTTCCGTCGGCGGCCACGTCGACGCGGATGTCGCCGCGCACCAGCACTACGTGCTGGGGGCCGTCGATCAGCTCCCGCCCGAACACCAGGCGGGCGCCGGTGTTGCCGCTGCCGCCTTCGGTCACGGCCACGCCGTCGAGCGGCAGGCGCCACTTAGCGGGTGCGAATACATCGGTCAGCGGGATCCATCCGGCGGGCGTGGCTTGCAGGAAACGCCAGCCGCCGGTATCGGCCTCCCAGGCGATCGGCCGGGCACGCAGCTGGGCTTCTTCCTGTGCCAATTCGAATAGCCGCGCAATGCGCTGTCCGTCGTCCAGCACACGGCCGCGCTCATTGGGCGAGGCATTGACGGCGACCAGCGCGATCACGATGCCGGCGATCACCATCACCACCAGCAGTTCCAGCAAGGTGAAGCCACGGTCGCCATGTGATCGCCGTCCCTGTGGCCAGGTGCTCATGGCTGCGCGCCCGGCCCGGATCATGGCGTTGTTACCTTATTCCCAGTTGCCGATATCGGCGTCGTTGGCGCTGCCGCCAGCCTGGCCGTCGGCGCCGAAGCTGAACACGTCGATCTCGCCACGCACGCCGGGGTTCAGGTATTGGTAGGGATGGCCCCAGGGATCCTTGGGCAGTTTTTCCAGGTAGCCGCCGCCTTTCCAGTTATTGGGAACCGGCTCGGTGGCGGGCTTGGCCACCAGCGCGGCAAGGCCTTGCTCGGTGGTGGGATAGCGGCTGTTGTCGAGGCGGTACAGCTTGAGTGCCTGCATGATCGAGGAGATGTCCTGGCGCGCTGCGACGATACGGGCTTCATCGGGGCGGCTCATGATCTTCGGAACCACCAGCGCGGCCAGCACGCCAAGGATCACGATCACGACCATGATTTCGATCAGGGTAAAGCCGCGGGCGCGACGACGGCCGAGGCGGGGGGAAGAGTCGGAGAAGTTGGCAACGATCCTGCGCATCATGGTTAGCCTTATGGAATTTCTGGCGGAGCGCCTGCTCTTCTTCTTGCGCGTGGCGGCGATCCAGTTAGTCAAACAGTATAACCGCCAGAACATGACGACTTTGTGAGCGAGTGCTCGCATGTTCACCCACCTCGAAACGGCCGCGGCGGCAGCCGCTGGCACCAGGCCGCCGCCCGGTGCCGCTGTGGAGCGGGCGTGCGTGGGGCAGACAGCTGTCATACGGCTCTGGTAGGCTTGGTACTTTCACGCCCAGTTTACCTATCTCCGTGCAACTATCCCTGCGGCCCGCCCTTCGCTTTAACCCCTTCGGCCTCTGGCTGCCGCGACTGGTCGGGCTCGTGCTGTTCGTCGCGCTGTGCGCTCTTGCGACCCGCTGGGCGCTCACCTTCAGCGCGATGAAGACCATTTCCGTGCCGCGCGTGGCGCGCGTGGCGCAGACCGAGGCGGTGGAGACCGGCGCGGCCGGCACGCTGTTTGGCGGCAGCGCGCAGTCCGGCGTGCGCGACGTGCAGGTAATCGGCGTGGTTGCCGATATCGGCAGCGGTGCCGGCGCGGCCATCGTCTCGCTCGATGGCGGTCCTCCCAAGGCGGTGCGCGCGGGCACGGCGCTGTCGCCGCAGATCCGGCTGACGGAAGTACGCGACCGCGCGGTCGTGATCGAGCGCAACGGCGTGCGCCAGGAGATTGCGCTGCCGGTCCCTGCCATCGTCAGGCGTGGCCCGGCAGTTCCGGCGCAGCCGGGGCTGCCCTCCGGCGCCGCCGCGCCGCTTTCGACACCGATGCCGGCCACGTCCGTTGCTGCTCCGCAGCAATCCCAGCCGGGCGGCGGCAATGAATCAACTAGCGTTAAAGACTGACTTGTAACGGCGGCGTGCTGACTTACTTACCGCAACTTTCAGTGGTTTACACGGGCGGCGTCCAACTGTGACCTGCGTAACAACGTATTAGATGGACCAACTTTCCGGCCTGCCCTGCGCTCTAATCCTTACCAGTCCACTGAGACGAAAAAGGAGCAAAGACATGCAAGGCAATCTCAAGACGCGTTCGATCCGGAATTTCATGGCCGCTTCGGCGGTGTTCCTGGCGATCGGCGGCACGGCTTTCGCCCAGACCGCCGCGGCCCCGGCAGCGCCCACACCTGCGCCAGCACCGGGAATGGACGGCGGCATGCATCACCATATGGGCCATGGTGGCGGCATGTGGCTCAAATCGATCGATACCGATGGCGACGGCGCGATTTCCAAGGCCGAAGCCGATGCGCTGTTCAACAAGATCGACACCAATCACGACGGCAAGCTCGACAAGAACGAACTGGCGGCTTATCACAAGGCGAACTGGGAGCAGCGCCGGGCCGAGATGCAGGCTGAGTTCGAGGCCCGCTTCAAGGCGGCCGACAAGAATGGTGACGGCGCGCTGACCAAGGCTGAAATGCAAGCTGGCATGCCTCGCCTGGCCAAGAACTTCGACCAGTTGGACACCAACCATGACGGCAAGGTGACGCTGGACGAGATCCGCGCCGGCATGAAGAAGATGCACGACCAGCGGATGCAGCAGATGCCCCGCAATAGTCCGCCCAATCCGACGGCACCGTCGAGCCGCGGCGGCTAAGGCAGGACGCACGGCGCGACGCGCCGTGTGAAAAAGAAAAGGCGCGGCCGGACTGGCCGCGCCTTTTCTTTTCGCGCTTGCGGATGACGCGCGCCACGGCGCGGTTGGCCGAGCCCGTGTTGGCACCATCCTTGCCTTCCCAACGTTCGGCCAGGTGGATCAACGGATCGCAGCTGCCCCTGGCGGCCTGAATGTTCAATGCCGCCCGGCCCCGGGCGCCCGGTTCCAGTGCACGGTGGCAGGCGGAGGCAGCATCTTGCACCCGGAAGGCGATCGCGCGGGGCGATGAAGCCGGGGGGCGGCCTACCCATCCACAAAAAATTGCGTACTTGTGCACGATTTGCTAAATTTGCGCAAAAAAATTGCCGACAAACATATTGCGGAGCAACAATATCGTGAGCAAGGTGGAGCTGGACAAGATCGACAGGAAGATCCTGGAGGTGCTGCAGACCAACGGGAGGTTGACCAACCTGGAAGTGGCCGAGCGCGTGAACCTGTCGCCCAGCCCCTGCCTGCGGCGCATTCGCCGGCTGGAGGAGATTGGGGTGATTCGCCAGTATGCGGCGCTGCTGGAGCCCGGCAGGATCGGGCTGGGGTTGCTGGCCTATATCAATGTACGGCTGGAGAAGCATGGCGGGGCGCCCAAGGGCAAGGCGCCGCTGGACTTGTTCCGCGCCTCCATCGCCATCTGGCCGGAGGTGGCCGCCTGTCATGCAATGACGGGAGAGATGGATCTGCTGCTCAAGGTCTATGTAGAAGACATGGAGCACTTCGCGCGCTTCATGAAAGACGATTTGCTGGCCCATCCGGCGGTGATCGACGTGCGCTCGAGCTTCGCGCTCGAATGCATCAAGGACACCACGGCCTTGCCGGTACCGGGCGGCTGATCCATGCCGCAGGCGCCGGCACCAATGAAAATGGCGCGCCGGGTGGCGCGCCATTTGAACGTGGCCGGTTGGCGCCGCCTCAGGCGGTACGCTTTTGCGGCACCATCGAGCGCCAGAAGCGCAGGCCGAAACGGCGTGCATCGCGAAGATTGCGGCGCAGCATGTAGTCGAGGTCGGCTACCTGCTCGTCAAGCGCTTCGGTCAGGCGGCTGACCGTATCGGCGGGCGGCAGTTCGAGGTAGGCGTCGGCCTCGCCATAGGCGTATTGCACTTTCATGCCGGCCTTTTTGGCGATGTGCATCATGGCGGCATTGCGCGACAGGCAGTGCATGTACAAGGTGCGCACGTTGCTGTTGCGGCCGTGCATGGCGGCACGCTCGAACAGTGAGCTGCCGATGCCGCGGCCACGGGCACTCTGCGACACGGAGACGCCGAACTCGGCCACGCGGCCCTGGGCGTTGTCGCGCAGGTTGGCGAAGTGGCCCACGCCGATCAGCTCCAGGTGTTCGTCGTAGACGCCGAAGACAGTGTCGTGGTCGAAATCGATGCTGTCGACATAGGCTTCGATCACATGATCGCCAACCGACTGGCCAAAACGGAGCAGGCGATCCTCCTCACCCAGGGCGAGGAAATGCTTGAGCAGGCGCGAGCGGTGATGCGCTGCCAGCTCGCGCACCAGGGTGGTGGGGCGCTGCGAGGCCTGCGCGGCTGCGGCTGCACGGCGGAGATCTTCGTCGGATACGGCCCCGACGGCCTTGCTCAGTTCGAGCGGATTCACTTTGTTTTCCTCGCGACGTATTCAGGTATAAAAATAGCACTCAGCGGGTGTTTATCCATGCACTTTCGGCATTTGGCACGAAAGCCAAGGGCAAACACTATCTTGCTGCGATGCAAAAAGTATTGTAGTGGAATTGTCAGTTCGACGTAAGGTTAGGCCCGAGAGAAGCTTGTGCGATTTTGTAAATTTCGTATAAATCTATGTAAATCAATGGGTTGCGGCGATATCGAAGGGGTGATTCCGGCATCGCGTTGTGGGTTTGCTGCAACGCCGCATTCCTTTCTGTTCCGCCACCGGCCGCCTTTTGCACCTTGAACCCGCGTGCCAGCGCCGGGTTGCGCGCATTGATTTGTGATTCACACGGCATTTTTAGCCGGGTGCCCCTCGTTTTGCATTACATTTTTCAGGATTTTTCGTGGACCCCAAGGCAGAGCCCCCGATTCTCGTCATCTATGCGCATCCCCGGCCGCATCTGTCTCGCGTCAATCGTCCACTGGCGACAGCGCTGGAAAGCTTGCCGGACGTCACCGTGCACGATCTCTATTCCAGTTACACCGACTACGACATCGATGTGGTCGCGGAGCAGCGCGCGCTCGCGCGCGCCGGCACGCTGGTGTTCCAGTTCCCGGTGCAGTGGTACAGCGTTCCGGCCTTGCTCAAGCTGTGGCTGGACGAAGTCCTGGAGAGCGGCTGGGCCTACGGTCCCGGCGGGACGGCGTTGCGGGGCAAGTCGTTGCTGGTGGTGGCCAGCACCGGTGGACATGCCGACTCGTATGGCCCCGATGGCGCGCACGGCCACAGTATCGAGGAATACATGCTGCCGCTGGAGCAGACCGCCGTGCTGTGCGGCATGAACTGGCTGGCGCCGCTGGTCCTGCATGACGCCAACCAGGCCGATGCCCGGACGCTGGCCGATCACATCGGCCGGGTGTCCGGCGTATTGGGCGGCGCCGCGCGCGTTGCCGCAGGCTGAGGAGCGCGCCATGGAACAACACGATTTCCTGGTGGCGCTGGTGGTCTTCCTGATCGCCGCGGTGGTGGCCGTGCCGGTGGCGCGCCGGTTCGGCCTTGGCGCGGTGCTCGGCTACCTGCTGGCGGGCGTGGCGATCGGCCCGTGGGCCCTGCGGCTAGTCACCAATGTCGAATCCATCCTGCATTTCTCCGAGTTCGGCGTGGTGCTGATGATGTTCGTGATCGGCCTGGAACTGGAGCCCAAGAAGCTGTGGGCGTTGCGCCGCGTCATCTTCGGCTACGGCGGCGCCCAGATGGCCGCCTGCGCCCTCCTGGTCGGCGGCGTCGCGGCGCTTGTCGGGGCGCCGTGGCAGGTGGCGCTGGTGGCGGGCCTGGGGCTGGCGTTGTCGTCCACCGCGATAGCGTTCGCCACGCTGACGGAGCGCAACCTGTTCGGTACGCCCGCGGGTGCGGCCAGCTTCGGCATCCTGCTGTTCCAGGACATCGCCGCGATCCCGATGATCGCGCTGTTGCCGCTGCTGGCGGCCGGGGGCGCCGAAGCCGGCGTGGCCGGGACGTCGGGGGCGGTGGGATGGCTCGGGGCGGCGAAGGCGGTCGGCGTGATCGGCACCGTGGTGGTGGGCGGGCGCTATCTGGTGCGGCCGGCGCTGCGTTTTATTGCGCGAACCGATATGCGTGAGATGTTCACCGCCTTCGCACTGCTGCTGGTGGTCGGCATCGCCCTGATGATGGACGCGGTGGGATTGTCCATGGCGTTGGGCACCTTCCTGGCCGGCGTGCTGCTGGCGGACTCGGAATATCGCCATGCGCTGGAGGCCGACCTGGAGCCGTTCAAGGGCTTGCTGCTGGGCCTGTTCTTCATGGCGGTCGGCATGTCGATCGACTTCGGCGTGCTGATGCAGGCGCCGGGTCAGGTGGCTGCCCTGGTGGTTGGCTTCGTGCTGCTCAAGACGGTGGTACTGGCCCTGCTGGCGCCGCGCTTCGGCATCGCGCGGGGCCAGTGGCTGCTGTTTGCGCTGTTGATTTCGCAAGGCGGTGAGTTTGCCTTCGTGGTGTTTGGGGTGGCGGGAGGCGCGGGCCTGCTGCCGGCGCGCACCGAGGCACTGCTGGTGCTGGTCGTGGCGCTGTCGATGGTGGCTACGCCGCTGCTCCTGCTTGCCTACGACCGGCTTGTGGCACCCCGGCTGGCCCGCCTGGCGCGCCGTCCGGACGATGTGATCTCGCCGCAGGACAACCCCGTGCTGATCGCCGGCTTCGGCCGCTTTGGCCAGATCATCGGCCGGTTGCTTTATGCACAGGGAATCGGCGTGACCGTGCTGGACCACGATCCCGACCAGATCGAGTTCCTGCGCCAGTACGATTTCAAGGTCTTTTACGGCGATGCCACCCGCATGGACCTGCTCGAATCCGCCGGCGCCGAGCGGGCGCGCATACTGGTGGTGGCGATCGACGGGATGGAGGACAGCCTGGCGCTGATCGACAGTGTGCGGGCGCGATTCCCGCACCTGGAAATCTATGCGCGGGCGCGTCATGTGTCGCACGTCTACCAGCTAAAGGACCGCGGGGTGAATTTATTCGAGCGCGAACTGTTCGAGGGGTCGCTGATGCTGGGACGCCGCGTGCTGGAGGGACTGGGCTACGATCCCACTCATGCGCGCTCGCTCGCGCTCAGGTTCCGGCGCCACAATATCGCGGCGATCGATCGGTTCTACCCGCATTACACCGACCAGAAAAAGCTCGTATCGCTGGCGCGCCAGGCGCGCGACGAACTGGAGGAAATGTTCCGGCAGGATCGCGACCAGCGCCGCCGCAAGGAAGAGGAAGACTGGTCCTGATACAACGGGCGCCCCGCTGGCGCCCGTTGTATCGATATGCCTTACGCGGCACTTCCAATCTGCCTGGCCGACGCTCCGGTGGCGTGGGTGCCCGGCAGCCCGCCCGCGAGCAGGTCGATCACCATCTCGGCGAATTCCGCATACGACAGCTTGCCGCCAGGCTTGAGCCAGGTGAAGGTCCAGTTGATCATGCCGAACACCGTCATCGTCAGCGCCGCCTGGTTGTCGCGGTTGACGCGTTCCGGGTAGGCCCTGCGCAACTGCCGCGAGAAGGCGGCTACCACGTCGCGCTCGCGCTTGAGGATCTGGTCGCGCTGCTCTTCGGCGAGGAACTTGACGTCGTTGATCAGGGCGACGTGCCGGGTTTGCGAGGTTTCGTACTCGGCAAGGAAGGCCCGGATCAGGTTGGCGAAGCTTTCCCGCTCGCTGCGCCCCTGGCGCTCGGCCTCGGCTTCGACCTCGGTCACGATCAGCATAAGCCGGCGTGTGTAGCGGTCAAGCAGGTCGAACAGGATCGCTTCCTTGCTCTCGTAATAGTGATATAGCCGCGCCTTGGAAGTGCCACAGGCGGCGGCCAGATCGGCCATCGAGGTGCTGGGGTAGCTGCTGGCGGCAAAGGCGGCGGCGGCCAGTTCCAGGATCTGTTCGCGCTGCGCCTCGAAATCGGGTGCCTTGGTACGGGCCATGGAGACGTTTGCTTTTCTTCTTCTTAATCGCCGCCGGCGGACAGATTGCGGCGGAGCTCGCACGTCTGCAGCGACTCGGCGTTGCCGCGCAGCACGAGCTGGCCGGCACCGATCAGTTCGCGGCAGCGCCAGAACACAAACCAGTCGCTGGCCAGAAGGCCTTCGATGGCGCCCATCACGCCRCCCACCACTTGGGAGGCCGGCGCCCATTCCAGCGGGGCGCGCTCCAGGATCACCTCATCGACCGTGTGATAAGCCGCGGGCACCAGCGTATTGCCTTTCCACAGGCGCACGTCGGCGTTTTCCTTGACGTTCTGCTGCCACTCGTAGCCCAGGCGGCCCAGGCGCAGTACCGAGACCGGCGCAATGGTGGAGAAGCGCCGCGCCAGGCGGGCCGCGGGGTACATGCCGATAGCGGCCAGGTTGCCGCTTGCTGGTACTTCCAGTTCGCGCAGGTCCATGGCCACTTCATTGATGCGCTGCGGCGACTGGTAGAGATGGAACACCACCCGGCGCAGCATCAGCTGGTCGGATGCGCTCTGGCCATGCCAGATGGCGACTTCCAGCTCATCCTTGCGCAACTTGTGCAACTGGTCGAGCGCCTGGTGCATTTCTGCGGCGAAGTCGATGTCGCTATAGGGCGCCACGCGCTGCCAGAAACCGGAGCGGATGAGTCCGCTGCTGTCGACGTCGGCAAGTGGACCGACGGCGAGGTCGTCGCGAAGCACGACGACCGGGTCGGGCCGGGCGGCCTGGGCGAGGGCTTGCCGTAGCGTGTTGCCCGCTACGTCGCCGTTGACGACATGGATGTATTGCATGGCCGTGATTGTATATGGATGCGCCCAGACTCTGGCATGAAACGCAAGGGCCTTGCCGGATCGTTCCGGGCGCCTCACCCCACCCGCGTGCGCTTGGCTGCGCTTCCATTGCCGATGCGGTTCAGGGCATGTCCCGCGTGCAACACATCGAGCGTTGCGCCGGGAAATCGTCGCCACCGCAGCGGTCTATATAAGAGTAGGAGGCACTATGCACGTGGTGCCTGGTAGCGTCGGCGGCGTTAACGGCGCTCACCCGGCGCTCACCCGATATCTTGATCTTGAGCAAGGCAGCGGGCTGAACAAACGTGAATCATCAAGCATAGCGCTTCGATCAGCGCATTTCCGGGTAACRCCGGCCCGGTATCTGGCTGCGACCTTGCGCAAGGAGGCAACTATGCAATGTACTCGCCCCCGGAGGGCCGGCGTCCTCGCTTTCCGCCAGCGGTGCGCACTGCTGGCGCTGTTGGGGCTGTTTTCAATCCAGGCGCCGCTGGTTGCTGCCAACAGCGAATTCGGCACGGTGCGGCAAGCGTTCACGCAGCAGGTGCCGCGCCATCTCAACTTGCCGGCCGCCACCGTCACACGGTATGCCGGCCTGCTGGCATCCGCGCTCCAGGCCGACGGGCTGGATGCCGGGGCCGGCGACTGGGTCGTTCTGGTCGACCGCAACCCCCGCGTCCAGGCCGCCATGGTGTTCGCGCGAGCTGGCGACGGCGTCTCCTGGCGATGGGTTGGCGCGACATCCACATCGACAGGCAAGCCGGGTGAATTCGATCACTTCATCACGCCCGTCGGTGTGTTCGACCACAGCCTGGAGAACATGGATTTTCGGGCCGAGGGTACTTACAACGAGAACGGGATCCGCGGCTACGGCGTGCGCGGGATGCGCGTCTATGACTTTGGCTGGGTCGATGCCGAACGCGGCTGGGGCAAGGGTGGCGAGAGCCAGATGCGCCTGCAAATGCACGCGACCGACCCCGACCGGCTGGAGTCCCGCCTCGGTCGTCCGGCGTCCAAGGGATGCGTGCGGATTCCTGCCGGACTCAATCGCCTGATCGATCGTTTCGGGCTGATCGATGCTGATTACGTGGCGGCGGTCGAGCGCGGTGACTCACTTTGGGTTCTTGCGCCGGACCGCACGCCGGTGGCGCGGCCGGGCCGCTATCTCGTGATAGTCGACTCCGGTGCGAGCCCGGTTTCCTCCCAGTGACGCTGATCCGGGTACGGGCAACAATGTGCCGTACCAGCTACCTGACGCATTGGGAGAGTAGTATCCATTCCGGCGGAGCGCTATGGCGCTTTCGCCACTATCCGTGATGTTCCTGGAGCAAATGGCAATGACGAATGCGGTATATAAGAAGATCGTGGTGGCTGTGGACGGTAGCGCAACTTCCGACCTGGCCCTGAACGAGGCAATCCGGCTCGCAGGTGCCGGCGACGCGGAGGTGCTTGCCCTGTATATCGTGGACAACGGCCAGCTAATGTTCGATGTCGCCTACTACGACCCGACGCCGGTAATGCATGCCTTGGCCGAGAGCGGCGAACGCGCGTTGGCGGCTGCGGCCCAGCGGCTCGCCGCGCAAGGCGTGCGTTACGAGACGCGCCTGGTGAGCGAACAGGCGGTCGGCGGCGATATCGCCGGATCCGTGAATGAGGCTGCCAGCAACTGGGGTGCTGACCTGATCGTGATTGGGACCCACGGCAGGCGCGGCGTGCGCCGGCTGGTCCTGGGTAGCGTGGCCGAGTCGGTCATTCGCCAGGCCAACGTGCCGGTGCTGCTGGTGCGTGGCCAAGCGGTGGAAGGCTGAGCACGACCAGGCGCGATAGATGGATGCGGCCGGTCGGGGACCGGCTGGCATGCAGCCGGAACGGGGCGCTTTGCTTGCCAGTCCTCGGGTTCTCAGCCGGCGAAACGGATATGCCCGCTGCGCAACAGGATCTCACGTGCCTGGGTTAGCTCGAACAGCCCTTCGGCAATGCGCTCGATACGCTGCCGGTGGCTGGTGAACGCTCGCACCAGATCTTCCTCGCGCGGGGAGCGCGCGCCAAAGTGTGTTTCGAGCGCCTCGGCCGTGATGGAATAGAGCGTTGGCTTGCCGTTCACCGTCGCGGGGCAGGAGAGCGTCAGACTGGCCGCACAGTAAGTGGGAACGCTGCGGGGAAAGGAAATTTCGGGCATGGCGTGCCTCACATCGGTCACTGAGGGATGACACCATTCTAGGTGATCGTGCCGATCCGTGATGCAGGCCCGCGCCGGCAGCTTGACCGCAATCAACCCGGTTGCGGCAAGTGCTGATCAGTGCGCTTGCTTTGGCCGCCTGCCAGCCGGTGTATTGCGGCCATGGCTGCGTGCGCCGCGCTGGCCTGGGATGAGGCGAGCACGGCCTGTTCGATCAGGAACCGGTCGAGGGAGGCGGTGGCGTCGGGCATGGGGCCGGCCGCGACGGTCGTCGCGCCGGCGCCGGGGTGTGCCGCCAGCTCTGAAAGCTGCGCCGCGAGGCCTTGCAGCATTGCCCGCGTGGCCGGCTCGGGCAGGCTGGCGCCGGCTTCAGCTTCGAGCCCGGCTCGCACCAGTCCTGCCAGTGCCGCCATGCGCCTCAAGGCCATATGCAATTTGGCATATTCCCAGGTCAGTTCCGGCGTGAGCTCCGCTGTGGCTTGCTGCAAGGTGTGATCGGCCCGGCTGGAGGTGCGTCCAGCCGTCACACGCAACGTCTCCAGACGGGTTTGCGTGGGAGCCGGCGAGCGGGTGGGCGAGTTTGTAAACGCGCCGGCACCGGCAAACGCCGCACGCAAGTAGACAGTGTTCGCCACGAGGGCATCGAGGCTATGGCGATACACCCGCGACAATTCGGCGCGCGGCGCCAGTACGTAGTAGCTGGCCAGGGCGATGAGGCAGCCGAGCGCCGTGTCGATACCGCGCAGGGCGGCAAAGTGGCTGCTGTCCGCCGCAGGCGCCCCCACCCATGAGAACAGGATCACCGCCGGCGTCAGGCCCAGGGCGAAGGCGCCCGGACTGCCGGCCAGCCGACTGGTATAGGCCGCAGCCAGGAATGCTGCGCTGATCGCCAGCGCAAGCGGCGCCGACGGGTGGGCCATCCCGATGGCGCAGGCCAGCAGTGCGCCCGCCAGGGAACCAGCAAAACGCTGGAATGAGATTCTGCGCGTGGTCTGCAGTTGAGGGCTGAGCACCATGATGACAGTGACCGCAACCCAGTAACCGTGATCCACCTTCCAGAACTGCGCCGGCATCAGGCTCAGGCTGCCGGCCATCGCCAGCCGCACCGCATGGCGGGCCACGCGGGCGTCGCGGGCAGTATGCTCGGCAAGGGTGGCCCGCCAGCGTTGCCACGTTCGCCGGTAGGCGCGTCGCGGCCAGCGGTACTCGTTGCGCCATTCGGCAAACGCCGGATACCCTGCCAATGCACTCAGGGCGGCCTGGTACGGTGGCGGAGCGCCGGCATTGGCCAGCGGCGCGTGCAGGCGCCGCAATTCGCGCGCCAGTGCCGCGCATAGCGATGGCAGGTCTGGCGCCTGATGCGCCAGTGCCTCGCAGACTTGCTCCCGGACATCGGCGACGCAACGCATCAGGTGCGGGAGCGGCAGGCGCTCGACGCTGCCATCGCCGGGTTCGCTCGCATCGTCCCTGCGGCTGTGCAATTCGGCGGCAACGATCAGCAGCGCAAACATGGCATCGGCCAGGCTCACCACATAGGCATAGTGCATCAGGCCAAGGGGATCCCGCAGGCTGCGTCTCGCATTGACAGCCAGGTGTGCCGCCTCGATGCGCTCGCGGATATCGCGCTTGCTGGCGGCCGTATCGCCAACGGGGTTGTCGTCAGCCAGCGCGTTGGCAAAGCGCAGCAAGGCGTCGAACACCGCCAGGATCTCATTGCGCGGTCGGTTGTCGCGTTCTGAAGGAATCAGGAACAGGCAGACCAGGCAGGCGAATATGCCACCGAGCAGGAACTCCTGGCTGCCGGCAATGACGCGCGCGGCCAGTTCTGCGTCTCCGGCTGGCTGCAGGCAGGAGGCGATCAGCACCACATAGAGCAGCTTGGCCGACAGCGCGGGAACGGCACCCTTGGTTTCGGCCAGGCCGGCAGCCAGTCCTGCCATCAGCACCAAGGCTAGCGCTGTCCATGGCGTCACGGCTGCGGCCATCCCCAGGGCGCATGCAACGGCGCCGCCGATCCCAACGGAGCCAAGCGAGATCAGACGCTCGGCCGCGGTACCGCGGCGGTCGGCAAGGCAGGTCCAGATCGAAGCTGTTGCCGCCCACAGATATCCCGCCTGCCCGGTAAGCCATCCCAATCCGGCGAGCGCGAGAAAGGAGAAGGCGTAGACCAGGCCTCTTTGCAGCATCCAGGCATCGGGGCGGGGCGGGCGCAACGCGGAAAGCATGTTGGTAGGAAGGGAGGGCGCCGGAAAGCGGGGATCCGTCGCGCCAAGCGTGAGTGACAGATCGACTCTACTGCATGAAATGCTGCGCCGCAACATCGCGCTGCGGAATCCGTGTTTTACGTTGTGCCGGTGCAATTCGGTCCCATCATGGTGCGCGTGCGGGACTGCTTTGGTGCGCCTTTCGAAAACGCTCGCCGGCCAAGCGATGGCGCGTTATAGCAAGGGCTGACCAAGATCATCGGCAGATCGAGGGCAAAAAAAACCCGCGCAGTTTCGTGCGCGGGCTGGAATCCACCGAGGTGGTGGAGGAGACAGATTCCACTATATACGATTTGTTGCGACGCACCAAGCGGTGCAGATGGTAAGCGTGTCTGGCTTCACAAACATGTTGCTTGTGAGCAACAAAGTAGCGGCTTAATACATCGCCGAGCCCGTTTCCTCATCTTTTTGTTGAGTATTTGACGATATGTTATTGGCCTTATGGCTATGCACTGTTCCCATTTCAGCGGAAAAACAGATACGCAATGCCTACGGCAGCACATAGTCCGATGAGGTCAGCGAACAAGGCGCAGGCCAGTGCGTGGCGGGTGTTGCGGATATTGACGCTGCCAAAGTACACCGCCAGCACATAGAAGGTGGTTTCCGTCGAACCCTGGATGATGGCGGCAAGCTTGCCTTGGAATGAATCGACGCCATAAGTGGTCATGACATCGATCATCAGGCCGCGGGCGCCCGCGCCCGACAGGATCTTCATCAGCCCAACCGGTAAGGCCGGCACGAAGGCAGTGTCCAGGCCAAGCCAGGCAAACGAGGCGGTCAGGCCTTTCATCAGGACGTCCATGCACCCAGTCACCCGGAACAGCCCGATCGCCACCAGGATCGCGATCAGGTAAGGAATGATCTGCACAGCCACGCCAAAGCCCTCCTTGGCGCCGTCGATGAATGCGTCGTAGACATTGATGCCCCTTATCGCCCCGCAAGCCAGGAACACTACGATCAGCGTCAGGATGAAGCCGCTACCGGCCAGCGCTGTGGCGGTGCTGACCTGCTCCGGGGGCGCGTGCCGCAGCCAGAGGAATAGTCCGCCGACACCAACTGCCAACAGCCCGAAGGCGGCCAGTACAGCTGGCTTGAGCAGATTGAGCCGTTGCGCCCAGGCCACCGCCAGCAGCCCTGCCACACAAGAGACGCAAGTGGCCAGCAAAGTGGGCAGGAAGATATCGGCCGCATTGAATCCGGTAAGACCCTGCTTGACGGCGATCGCCTGCCGCATGGCGATTACCGAGGTAGGGATCAACGTCAACCCGGCCGTGTTGAGCACGATAAACATGATCTGCGCGTTACTGGCCGTGTCCGGACGCGGGTTGAGCGATTGCAACTCGCGCATGGCGTTGAGGCCGAGCGGTGTCGCCGCATTGTCCAGTCCGAGCATATTGGCCGACACATTCATCATCATCGCGCCCTGAGCCGGGTGACCCTGTGGGATGCCGGGGAAGAAATGGCGCAGCAACGGGTTGACGGCCCGCGCGAAAACGTCGACTACGCCGGCACGCTCTCCAATACGCATCATGCCCAGCCACAGGCTCATGACGCCGGCAAGGCCAAGGGAAATCTCAAAAGCCGTACGCGCATTGTCGAACAGGCTCGCCAGCATCGCCGGGAACACAGCGGTATCGCCTGCCGCCAGACGGATGCAGGCAACGACGAAAGCAATCAGGAAGAAGGAGAGCCAGACCAGGTTCAGAGCCATCGGCAAAATACACGCGGGGTTTGGGAGGAGTGAGGCCACCGCATCATAGCCTGCCGGGCCAGAAGTACGGGCTGGCGGCGAAGCCATGCGAGACGATGACGGCGCAGGTGCTTTTCGTTGCGCAAAAACCTTGATCTGCCGGTATACAATGCGGACATTGCCACTGCGGCTGCCCTATCCGTGAACGTTCCGGGATGGTGCCGCCGTCCTTGATCCCTTTGACAACCGTCCGCGACGGACAGCCTGCGCGCTTTAGCCGAGGACGGTGTCTTGCTGACCCAAGCCAGAATCTATGTCCGACGCCCCTGGTACCGAACACGCTCTTCCTGGTTCGGATTCCGCCGGCGCCAGCCTTGGCGCCCAGCATTCCCCTTTGTTTGCCTTGGTTACCGATACATTGCGCGAGCGCATCCTCGGTGGGCAATATAGCCAGGGTGAACGCCTGGTCGAGAACAAGCTTTCCACCGAGCTGGGCGTTTCGCGCATTCCCGTGCGGGAAGCGCTTCGCGCGCTGGCGGCGGAAGGCCTGGTGCGCATCGAGCCGCGACGTGGTGCCTCGGTAGCKACGTTGTCGCCGAATATTGCCAAGGAAATGGTCGAAGTGCGCGCCACGCTGGAGGGACTTAACGCCAAGCTGGCAGCCCAGCGCCGTGATCCGGCCCTGATTGCGGAACTCAACGAGGTCCTGCGCCAGGGCACTGAAGCTGCCGCCAGCGGCCGCTCGGAGCGCTTCGTGGAACTGAATTCCCACTTCCACGAAGTGCTGGGCAATATCGCCGCCAACAGCGTGCTGCAGGATATGGTGCGTACGCTGCGGGAGCGCACGGGACTGCTGTTCGCGCCGGCGAATGTGGCGCGCGCCAGGCAGAACTGGGAGGAACATGCCCAGATTCTGCAGGCAGTCATCGCCGGCGATGCCGACCTGGCGGCGCTGCTGGCGACCCGCCATGTATATAGTGCTGCCAAGGCAGCCGAAGATATGGCCGTCAGCGAAACCAGCGGCCGTGACGGTGCCGCCAAACGTGATGGCAGCATCGCGGGTGCTGGCTAAGGGCACAAGGGATGGCCGTCAATTCCGGAGGATGGCCTACGGCCACACGGTATTTGGTATACAAAACATCTTTTTGATGCCGTGTCCGTTCTATCGGGGCGCGGTGCCTGCCTGCTATTGATTTCAAAGGACCAAACCAGGATACATGCCGGCGCGGCCGCCCCATTGTGGGGCGGCCGCGTGCCCTGGTATGACGCACTGCACCAAAATTTGGTATACTATCAATCCTGACGAACCACAATAGGGATTGAGCATGAACTACCCGGCGCCCTCCTATTTCCGGCAGTCGATTGGCGAACAACTGATGGTGCACTATGCGCAGCGCGATGCTGTGCGCCACTGCACGCCACTCCTTCCTATCCGCTGGCCCAGCCTGCGCGCGCTATTTCGCCGCCAGTGCGCGAATGACCACAGGGTGGTGTGACCGGCTCACTGTCGTCTTCGGCTGGCCTAAGCTAGGGCGGCTCCGCGTGTCGCCAACAGGGCGCGCAAGATAGAGCGGTGGCAGCGTTCCTCGTGCTCGCAATAGCAGCCAAGCGAAAAGTTGGTTTGCTGCGACATGGCGGCCAGCAGGTCCAGGGTCCGGCTTGCATCGGGACGGGCCATCTCTGCCCGGAACTGACGCTCGAATGCCCGCCAGGCCTTCTCGTTCCCCTCGCCTTGTATGGCAAGGGCTTCCGAGACCAGTTCGGCTGACGGCGACAGGTTCGGGAACCACACATCGTAGAAGTCCCGCGTGGCGAATTCGGCCTTTGGTACGCCCCGCGGTGGCCGGCGCACGGTCCCGATGCGGATCCCTTCGTCGGGCAACCTGGGCGAGCCCAGCCTCACGATGCGGATGGTCATGCGGATCTCCTCCTATATATAGAGTCGGTGGCGGATGGTGCGCCGACTCGCGTCCTCGATGCCTTCCAATGGTGGCTGTATATTGCCTCGGCCGTATGGCCCTTGACCAGTCCCGTTGCCAGCTTGCTTCTCGCGTCCATTTGTTGACTATGAGGCTCTTTATGGGTCGTGCGAAAAACATTTCAGAAAACGCTTGCCATGGCCGAGGGGCTCCCTTAAGATTCGCCCCCTCGCAACACAACTACCGCGCTGCAAAGCAGGCGGGACAAGGGTTGCGGGGTTGGCAGGGGTGGTTGGCGGCGCGAAAGGCGCGGCGAACTGAAGTAAAAAAACCTGTTGACGAAACGCTGATTG
>NZ_JBFTSG010000007.1:0-163324 GCF_056399885.1 Cupriavidus sp. 01L45
TGAAGAGCAATCAGCGTTTCGTCAACAGGTTTTTTTACTTCAGTTCGCCGCGCCTTTCGCGCCGCCAACCACCCCTGCCAACCCCGCAACCCTTGTCCCGCCTGCTTTGCAGCGCGGTAGTTGTGTTGCGAGGGGGCGAATCTTAAGGGGATCAACCCAACTTGGCAACAGCTTTGTCACACAAGTATGAGAGAGGTTTTTGGCGATCGAAATCAACCCATTGATCTATAAAGAAAATATGCCCTTTCCAGCCGCATCGGGAAGATGAGTACCCGATAAGGTTACTCGGGTATTTACCTATCAAGTTTTCAGCAATGCTGGAAATTGGCCGCGCGCTTCTCCACAAATGCGGCCATTCCCTCCTTCTGGTCCTCAGTCGCGAAGGTCGAGTGGAACAGGCGGCGCTCAAGGTGAACACCTTCGGAAAGACTCGTCTCGTAAGCGGCGTTGATCGACTCCTTGATCATCATGACCACTGGCAGCGAGAAGCCGGCGATGGTCTCGGCGGCGGCCAGGGCGTCGTCGAGCAGTTTGTCGGCCGCAACCACGCGCGACACCAGGCCTGCACGCTCGGCTTCCGCCGCATCCATCATGCGCGCGGTCAGGCACAGGTCCATGGCCTTTGCCTTGGACACGGCGCGCGGCAGGCGCTGGGTGCCGCCGGCCCCGGGCATCGTGCCCAGCTTGACTTCCGGCTGGCCGAAGCGGGCGCTATCGGCCGCGATGATGATGTCGCACATCATGGCCAGTTCGCAGCCACCGCCCAGCGCGTATCCCGCTACCGCCGCGATCACCGGCTTGCGGACGCGGCGGATAGCCTCCCAATTCCGCGTGATGTAGTCCCCCTTGTACACATCCATATAGGAGTACTTGGCCATCATGCCGATATCCGCGCCCGCGGCAAAGGCACGCTCGCTGCCGGTAATCACGATGCTGCCGATGGCCTCATCGGCATCAAAGGCAAGCAGGGCCGCGCCCAGTTCATCCATCAGCGCGTCGTTAAGCGCGTTCAGGGCCTTCGGGCGATTCAACGTCACCAGGCCTACGCGGCCGCGCGTCTCCACCAGAATGTTCTCGTACGACATGTGCTCTCCTCTTGGAAGTGGATCGATTCGTTACCCAGCGAGACAATACTCGCGCGTGGAAATTAGTGCTACCATTCGCCGACCGACTGGTCGGTTTATTTAAACGGCGCTCCGCTTCCGTCTATATATAAGGGAGCGCCGGCGTACCACCAGACATAGCAGCCACAAACATGGCAGGAGACAAAGATGCCAGAAATGCCCCCACAGGTCAGCCTGACTTCCGGCCCGATACTGCTCGCATGGCACGGCCAGGTAGCGGTTATCACGCTCAATCGCCCCGACAAGCTCAATAGCTTCACCCGCGAGATGCACGCCGTGCTGCAGCAGGCGCTCGACCATGTCGAGGCCGGCGGCGCGCGGTCCTTGCTGCTGACCGGCGCAGGGCGTGGCTTCTGCGCGGGACAGGATTTGGCCGACCTGGATTTCACACCCGGTGCGATGACGGATCTGGGCGAATTGATCGATGTGTGGTTCAACCGCTTGATCCGGCGCCTGCAAAAATTGCCGCTGCCCGTGATCGCCGCTGTCAACGGCACGGCGGCCGGCGCGGGTGCCAACCTTGCCCTGGCCTGCGACATGGTGCTGGCGGCGCGCTCCGCCAGCTTCATCCAGGCTTTCGTCAAAATCGGGCTGGTCCCGGATTCCGGCGGCACCTGGCTGCTCCCCAAACGCATCGGCATGGCGCGCGCCATGGGCCTGGCCATGACGGGCGACAAGCTCAGCGCGGAAGAGGCCGAGAAATGGGGGCTGATCTGGGAGGCGATGGACGACCCCCTGCTGCCCGAGCAAGCGCTGGCCCTGTCCACCCACCTGGCGGCTCAGCCGACGCGGGCGTTGGCAGCCATCAAGCAGGCGATGTACGCCGGCGCAAGCCAGGGGCTCGACGTCCAGCTCGACCTGGAACGCGACCTGCAGCGCGAACTGGGCGCCTCGCATGACTATGCCGAGGGAGTGAACGCCTTCCTGGAAAAGCGCGCGCCGCGCTTCACCGGCCGCTAAGGCCGGCCCCCACCGGTAATCCACCCTCCCCGCCCCCGACAGGAGACCAGCTTGACCCACAATCCCCAGGCCCTTGCCGAAGCGGCCGCCGCCAGCATGTACGAAGCCGATGCCTGCAGCCGCTGGCTGGGCATTACCCTTGAGGCCGTACGGCCCGGCTACGCGCGCCTGTCCATGCCGGTACGGCAGGAGTTCCTCAACGGCCACGGCATCTGCCACGGCGGCCTGATGTTCACGCTGGCCGATTCGACCTTTGCCTTCGCCTGCAACAGTCACAATATCAACACGGTGGCCGCGGGCTGCAGCATCGAATTCCTCAAACCCGTACACGATGGCGACGTGCTGACCGCCGAAGCCACGGAACAGGTCCTGTCGGGCAGGCATGGCATCTACGATATCCGCGTAATCAACCGTGCGGGCGAAGTGGTGGCGATGTTCCGCGGCAAGTCCGCCCAGATCAAGGGGCATGTGGTTACCCCGCCGGAACCGGCGTGAATCCATCGACATAGACACACCAATACATAAGCCCCCACGCGCAGGAGACACTATGACGCGCCTGACAGATCTGCCGCTCGATCCGATCGAGACCGCCAGCCGCGACGAATTGCAGGCCTTGCAGCTGGAACGCCTGAAATGGTCGCTCAACCACGCCTACCAGAACTCGCCGGTCTACCGTGCCAAGTTCGACGCCGCCGGCGTGCATCCGGACCAGGTGCGGACCCTGGCCGACCTCGCCCGCTTTCCCTTCACCACCAAGCAGGACCTGCGCGACAACTATCCGTTCGGCATGTTTGCCGTGCCGCAGGACCGTGTGGCGCGCATCCATGCCTCGTCGGGCACGACCGGCAAGCCCACGGTGGTGGGCTATACGCTGAAGGACATCGACACCTGGGCCACGGTGATGGCGCGTTCGATCCGCGCGGCAGGAGCCCGGCGCGGCGACAAGGTGCATATCAGTTATGGCTACGGGCTGTTCACCGGCGGCCTGGGCGCGCACTATGGAGTGGAAAAAGCGGGGCTCACAGCGATCCCCTTCGGCGGCGGCCAGACCGAGCGGCAGGTTCAGCTGATACAGGATTTCAAGCCCGAAGTGATCATGGTCACGCCCAGCTATATGCTGGCCATCGCGGACGAATTCGAGCGCCAGGGCATCGATCCCGCGTCCACCTCGCTTCGGGTCGGCATCTTCGGCGCCGAACCCTGGACGCCCGAGATGCGCCTGGCCATCGAGAAGCGCATGGGCATCTCGGCGGTGGATATCTATGGGTTGTCGGAAGTGATGGGGCCGGGTGTGGCCAACGAGTGCGCCGAGACCAAGGACGGCCCGACCATCTGGGAAGATCATTTCTATCCGGAAGTGATCGATCCGGTCACTGGCGAAGTCCTGCCCGATGGCGAGTTTGGCGAACTGGTCTTCACCTCGCTATCCAAGGAGGCGCTGCCGATCATCCGCTACCGGACCCGTGACCTGACCCGCCTGCTGCCCGGCAGCGCCCGCCCGGCCTTCCGCCGGATGGAAAAAATCACCGGCCGCTCCGACGACATGATGATCGTTCGGGGCGTCAATGTGTTCCCCTCGCAAATCGAGGAACTGATCCTCAAGCATGCTGAACTGGCGCCGCACTACCAGTGCGTGCTGAGCAAGGACGGCCATCTCGATGTGCTGACCGTGCGCGTGGAATGCGCGCATGGCGTCGATCCTGCGGCCGCGCAGCAGGCCAACAAGCAGCTGACCTACGACATCAAGGCCTATATCGGCGTCACCGTCAGCATCGAGATCCTGCCCTCCGGTGGCGTGGAGCGCTCCGTGGGCAAGGCGCGGCGCATCGTCGACCAGCGCCCGCGCTGAAAGCCCGTGGCCGGCCAGGACTGGCCGGCCGGCGGCCTAGCTACGCGGCATCAGCACCCACATGCGCCCGCCCTGCTTCATGCGGCCGGCGGTTTCGCCCGCCGCATCCCCGGCGCCCCAGAAGAAGTCAGCGCGCACGCCCCCCTTGATGGCGGTCCCCGTATCCTGCGCGAACATCAGGCGCTGGATCGGCTCGGTGGAGAGCGGCCTGGTGGTGGAGAGGAAGACCGGCACGCCCAGCGGAATGGTGGCGGGATCTACCGCGATGGAGCGCTCCGCAGTCAGGGGCACGCCCAGTGCGCCGACCGGCCCATCGTTGTTGGCCGGCAGCTCACGGAAAAACACAAAGCGCGGATTGACGTTGAGCATTTCCTCGACGCGGCCCGGATTGGCGCGCGCCCAGGCCTTGATGCCCTGCATGGTGGCCTGCGCCGGCGTGATCTCGCCACGGTCGAGCAGCCACTTGCCGAAGGAGCGGAACGGCTGGTCATTGGTACCGCCGAAGCCCACCCGCATGACGCTGCCGTCCTGCAGGCGGATCCGGCCTGAGCCCTGGATCTGCAGGAAGGCGGCTTCCACGGGATCGTCCACCCAGACCAGCTCCTGGCCGCGCAGCGCCGGGTTCTGCAGCAGTTCGGCGCGCGCCGGCAGCGGCCGGTTGGCCCATTGGGGCGGCTTGCGGTACAGCGGGATCTGGTACTGGCCCTGGCGCGTGCGCGCGCCATGCAGGATCGGCTCGTAATAGCCGGTGATCAGCCCGCTGTCGGTGCCGTCGCCGTTGACCACGCGGAAGGGCTGGAAGTTGGATTCGAAGTAGGCGCGCATGGCGCCCAGGTCGCCGGCATCGACCAGCATGCCAAGCGCACAAACGCGGTTCCATTCGGCGCGCTTCTTCAAGGCCTGGCAGCTGGCCTGCAGCGCCGGCCAGGCGGCGCGCACGTCGTCCTGGCCCCAGCCCCCGATCTCGTTCCAGTTGGCGGCCTGCAGGACGCCCTTCTGCGTGGAACCGGTCGGCGGTGTCACGGGCCGCGTCCCGGGCCCCTCGACGCGGGGCGGCGGACCGCTCATGCAGCCGGCCAGCAGCGAGGCCGCGGCGGCCAGCCCCAGCCAGCCGAGCCGGCACCCRCCGGCCTCCTTGCGTGCCTGTGCGGCCGAGGCCCGGGGGGGAGAAAATGGAAAACGGAAAAAGGAATGCAGGTATGCCATCTTGATTGGATGAAAACTCAGCTTGTCGCGGATGCAGCGGATGCCACGGCCAGCCGTGGCGGGCTATGGCCTACAATGCCCACCGTCGCCTCCACGTAGCCCTGTCGCCCTGTCATGAGCAAGTTTTTCGAAGCCCATCCCATGCTGCTGTTCGCCCTTGAGGCCGGACTGGCGCTCTTCCTGCTGATCTTTATCGTGCTCTGGACCATGGGCACGGCCAAGAAAAACCCGCGCCCAAGCCGCGCTCCGGACAATCATCCTTCACGTGCCGGCCAGGACGCTGCCCATACCCGACAGGATCAGGACCGCACGCCGGGCCAATAGGTTCCGCGCCGCGCCGGCGGGCAGCCTTGCACGCATTGCAGCCCGGCCCCGCCCCGGCGGGCGCGCCTCAATGCAGCATGCGCGGCAGGACCAGCGCAAACTCCGGAATCGGCACCTCGAAGCGATGACCATCCTCGGCCACGCAGAAATACTCTCCCTTCATCGAGCCCACCGGCGTCGAGATGGTGGCCCAGCTGGTGTATTCGAAATGCTCGCCCGGCTTGAGCAGCGGCTGGTGCCCRACCACGCCAAGGCCGGCCACTTCCTGGGTACCATTGTCGCTATCGGTAATGACCCAGTGGCGCGAGATCAACTGCGCCGCCACCTCGCCGGTATTGTGGATCGTGATGGTGTAGGCGAAGGCATGGCGCCCCCGCTCGGGGTCTGACTGGTCGGTCAGGTACTGGGTCCGTACAGCCACGGAAAACGCGTATTCGCTCATTGTCGGCACATCGCAGGCGGGATCAGGGTAGCCGCATTGTGCGGCAAGGCTCCGGGGGCGGCAAGCAAAGCCGCCGCGAGTTGCCCGCCTGCGGGCAGCGCCACGCTGCGCGGGGAGGGTAAAATACCGCCTTCCCCTTGAAGCACCCTCCTCCGAGCCCCGCCATGAGCACGCCCACCTACCGCATCGCCCCGTCCATCCTGTCCGCCGACTTTGCCCGCCTGGGCGAGGAAGTGCGGCGCGTGACCGCGGACGGCGCCGACTGGATCCATTTCGACGTGATGGACAACCATTACGTGCCGAACCTGACCGTGGGCCCGCTGGTGTGCGAGGCGATCCGCCCGCATGTGACCGCCCCGATCGACGTGCACCTGATGGTGCGCCCGGTGGACCGCATCGTCCCGGACTTCGCCAAGGCCGGCGCCAATATCATCTCCTTCCACCCGGAGGCCAGCGACCATATCGACCGCACGCTGTCGCTGATCCGCGATCATGGCTGCCAGGCGGGTCTGGTGTTCAACCCGGCCACGCCGCTGCACCATCTGGACCACGTGATGGACCGCATCGACCTGATCCTGCTGATGTCGGTCAACCCCGGCTTCGGCGGCCAGTCCTTCATTCCCGAAACGCTCAACAAGCTGCGCGAGGCCCGCAAGCGTATCGACGCCTACGCCGAGCGCACCGGCCGTCGCATCCTGCTGCAAGTGGACGGCGGCGTGAAGGTGGACAACATCGCCGAGATTGCCGCGGCCGGCGCCGACACCTTTGTCGCCGGCTCGGCCGTGTTCAGCAAGCCGGACGCCGATGGCGGCTACAAGGGCGTGCTGTCGGCCATGCGCGCCGAACTGGCCAAGGTTGGCCAATGAGCGTGGTCCAGCCTAAACGCACCGACTGGCGCGGTATCCGGGGCGTCATTGTCGACCTGGACGGCACCATGGTGGACACCGCGGGCGACTTCCATGCCGCGGTCAATGCCATGCTCAAGGCGCTGGTCCACCTGCATCCGCAACTCGGCAGCGCCGAGCCGATGGGCAAGGCGGAAATCGTCAGCTTCGTCGGCAAGGGCTCGGAAAACCTGATCCGGTGCGTGCTTGACGCGCGCTTCTCGCCAGCCCACGCCAATGGGATGTTCGCGGATGCGCTGACCCTGTACGACCGCGAATACCTGCGCATCAATGGCCAGTTCTCGCGAGTCTACGCCGGCGTCACCGAGGGGCTGGCGGCGCTGAAGGCAGCAGGCCTGCGGCTGGCCTGCGTAACCAATAAGCCACACAACTTCACCGAGCCGCTACTCGCGAAGACAGGCCTGGGGCGCTTCTTCGAGCTGGTCTACGGTGGCGACGCCTTCGCCCTGCGCAAGCCGGATCCCCTGCCGCTGCTCAAGGTGGCCGATGCGTTCCGGCTGGAGCCGGCCCAGATGGCGGCGATCGGCGACTCGGAAAACGATGCGCAGGCAGCGCGCGCGGCGGGCATGGGAGTGCTCCTGGTGCCCTATGGCTACAACCATGGCAATCCTGTACAAGGCGTCGACGCCGATGGTATAGTCGATTCCATTGTCCTGGCTGCGGAGCTTTTTGCGGCACATCGGACATGACCCTGGCGGCCACGGCCGTCGGACACCAGCATCGCCAAACACCCAAACCATAAATCGCTGAACACGATTTCATGTTTCTGAACCGCAAACGCATCTCTTCTGGCAGTGATCGGCAGGCCTGGCCCTGGCGTCGCTGGCGCGCCTCCCAACAGGCGTAAAGTGCGTTCGCGAGTCTCCTGACCGCCCCCTTCCCGCATCCCCGCGATGCATCCGTACCAGGATGGGGCCGGCCAGACCGGCAGGTTGCCGGACCCTCACTGATTTTCCAGCCGCCCGACATCCCAGCCTTGCGCCGGTGTCACCCGAACGCGCTGCACGCCCACCCCGGCCGTGCGTGGACACTCGTCCGCGCCATGGTCTCTCCGGGGCGGGTCTGACGACCTTCCAGCCCCAAGTTGCCGACATCGCGGCGTGCGCCATACTGATACGCAGGCGCCGCAGCACAAGAGGATCGACATGACCGAACTGGAATTCAAATCGCTGGCCGAGCAGGGCTACAACCGCATCCCGCTGATCGCCGAAGCCTTCGCCGACCTGGAAACGCCGCTGTCGCTGTACCTGAAGCTGGCGCAGTCGCAAACGCGCGGGGTCAACACCTTCCTGCTGGAATCCGTGGTGGGCGGCGAGCGCTTCGGCCGCTACTCCTTTATCGGCCTGCACGCCCGCACCCTGCTGCGCGCCCACGGCATGCGCACCGAAGTGGTCACCGACGGCCGCGTGGTGGAAACCCATGAAGGCAACCCGCTCGACTTCATCGCCGATTTCGAGAAGCGGTTCAAGGTGGCGCTGCGCCCCGGCCTGCCGCGCTTCTGCGGCGGCCTGGCTGGCTACTTCGGCTACGATGCCGTGCGTTATATCGAAAAGAAGCTGGCCAACACGCAAAAGCCGGACGATCTGAATCTGCCTGACATCCAGCTGCTGCTGTGCGAAGAGCTGGCGGTAATCGACAACCTGTCAGGCAAGCTCTACCTGATCGTCTACGCCGACCCGACCACGCCAGAGGCCTACGCCCGTGCCCGCCAGCGCCTGCGCGAGCTGCGCATGAAGCTGCGCCAGCCGGTGGATGTGCCGATCACCAGCCCCTCGGTGCAGACCGACGTCTACCGCGAGTTCGACAAGGCCGATTACCTCACCGCCGTGCACAAGGCCAAGGAGTACATCATGGCCGGCGACATGATGCAGGTGCAGATCGGCCAGCGCCTGGTCAAGCCGTACCGCGACTCGCCGCTGACGCTGTACCGCGCGCTGCGCTCGCTGAATCCGTCGCCCTATATGTACTTCTACAACTTTGGCGACTTCCAGATCGTGGGCGCCTCGCCCGAGATCCTGGTGCGGCAGGAAACCCGCCGGGTTGGCAGCAATGGCGACCAGCGCGAGGATCACATCGTCACCATCCGTCCGCTGGCCGGCACCCGCCCGCGCGGCAACACGCCGGAAAAGGACGCGCAGCTCGCCACCGAACTGCTCAACGACCCGAAGGAAATCGCCGAGCACGTGATGCTGATCGACCTGGCGCGCAACGATATCGGCCGCATCGCCGAGACCGGCTCGGTCAAGGTCACCGACCAGATGGTGATCGAGAAGTACTCCCACGTGCAGCACATCGTCAGTTCCGTGGAAGGCACGCTCAAGCCCGGCATGAGCAACCTGGACGTGCTGCGCGCCACCTTCCCGGCCGGCACGCTGTCGGGCGCGCCCAAGGTGCATGCGATGGAGATCATCGACGAACTGGAGCCGCGCAAGCGTGGCATCTATGGCGGCGCGGTGGGCTACCTGTCCTTCGGCGGCGAAATGGACCTGGCGATCGCCATCCGCACCGGCATCGTCAAGGACGGCAATCTCTATGTGCAGGCCGCCGCCGGCATCGTTGCGGACTCGGACCCCGAAGCCGAATGGAGGGAAACCGAAGCCAAGGCGCGCGCCGTGATCCGCGCCGCCGAGCAGGTCCAGGACGGCCTGGATTCGGATATCTAAGGTAAAGGGAACAGGGGAACCGCCATGCTGCTGATGATCGACAACTACGATTCGTTTACCTACAACCTCGTCCAGTACTTCGGCGAACTCGGCGCCGACGTGCGCACCTATCGCAACGACGAAATCACGCTGGAAGAGATCGAGGCGCTCAGGCCCGACCATATCTGCGTCTCGCCCGGCCCGTGCAGCCCGAAGGAAGCCGGTATCTCCGTGGCGACGCTGCAGCACTTTGCCGGCCGCATCCCGATGCTGGGCGTGTGCCTGGGCCACCAGGCCATCGGCGAGGCCTTCGGCGGCAAGGTGATCCGCGCCAAGCAGGTCATGCACGGCAAGGTCAGCCGCATCGAGACCACGCAGGAAGGCGTCTTCGCCGGCCTGCCCAAGCATTTCGACGTGACGCGCTATCATTCCCTGGCGATCGAGCGCGAGACATTGCCGGATTGCCTGGAAGTGACCGCCTGGACACCGGATGGCGAAATCATGGGTGTGCGCCACAAGACGCTAGCCGTCGAGGGCGTGCAGTTCCATCCCGAGTCCATCCTGTCCGAGCATGGCCATGCGCTGCTGGCCAACTTCATCAAGGCGCCGCGATGAGACTGCTCGATACGCCGAACGCGCCCGCGCCATCAAATATCAAGACGGAAACCGCCATGTCCATCACGCCCCAGGAAGCCCTGACCCGCTGCATCGAACACCGCGAGATCTTCCATGACGAGATGCTGCACCTGATGCGGCAGATCATGCAGGGCCAGATGTCGCCGGTGATGGCGGCGGCCATCCTGACCGGGCTGCGCGTCAAGAAGGAGACCATCGGCGAGATCTCGGCGGCGGCGCAGGTGATGCGCGAGTTCGCCAACAAGGTGCCCGTCAAGGACCGCGAGAACTTCGTCGACATCGTCGGCACCGGTGGCGATGGCTCGCACACCTTCAATATCTCCACGGCGTCGATGTTCGTCGCCTCCGCCGCCGGCGCGCGCATCGCCAAGCACGGCAACCGCGGCGTCAGCTCCAAGTCGGGCAGCGCCGACGTGCTGGAAGCGCTGGGCGTCAATATCATGCTGACGCCGGAACAGGTCGGCGCGTGCATCGAGCAGACCGGTATCGGCTTCATGTTCGCGCCCACCCATCACCCGGCCATGAAGAACGTGGCGCCGATCCGCAAGGAAATGGGCGTGCGCACCATCTTCAATATCCTGGGCCCGCTGACCAATCCGGCAGACGCGCCCAATATCCTGATGGGCGTGTTCCACCCCGACCTGGTCGGCATCCAGGTGCGCGTGATGCAGCGCCTGGGCGCCAGGCATGCACTGGTGGTCTACGGCAAGGACGGCATGGACGAAGTCTCACTGGGCGCCGCCACGCTGGTGGGCGAACTGAAGGACGGCGAGGTGCGCGAGTACGAGATCCACCCCGAGGACTTCGGCCTGCAGATGATCTCCAATCGCGGCCTGAAGGTGGCTGATGCCACCGAGTCCAAGGAGATGCTGCTCGAAGCACTGACCGACGTGCCAGGCACTCCGCGCGAGATCGTCACGCTCAATGCCGGCACCGCGCTATACGCGGCCAATGTGGCCACCTCGATCGAGGACGGCATCCAGCGCGCGCGCGAAGCCATCGCCAGTGGCGCGGCGCGCGAGAAGCTCAACCAGTTCGTGCGCGCCACGCAGCAGTTCAAATAAGCCGGCCCCGTAGCCCATCCGTCGAGCGAGAGAATTACCGCATGTCCGATATCCTGCAGAAGATCCTGGCCGTGAAGGCCGACGAAGTGAACGCGGCGCGCAAGAAGCGCGACCTGCCCAGCTTGCGCGCCGAGGCCGAGAGCCTGCGCGGCGAGCCGGGCCTGGCGCCGCGCGGCTTTGAGCGCGCGCTGCGCGAAAAGATCGCCGCCGGTGACGCCGGGGTGATCGCCGAAGTGAAGAAAGCCTCCCCCTCCAAAGGCGTGCTGCGCGAGAATTTCGTGCCGGAGGCGATTGCCGAGAGCTATGCCAGCCATGGCGCGGCCTGCCTGTCAGTGCTGACCGACGTGAATTTCTTCCAGGGCCACGCCGACTTCCTCAAGCGCGCCCGCGGCGCCTGCCCGCTGCCGGCTCTGCGCAAGGACTTCATGATCGACCTCTACCAGGTCTATGAAGCCCGCACCTGGGGCGCCGACGCCATCCTGCTGATCGTGTCCGCGCTCGACCACGGCCTGATGGCGGAACTCGAAGCCTGCGCCCATGAGCTTGGCATGGACGTGCTGGTGGAAGTGCACGGCGGCGAAGAGCTGGATGCCGCGCTGCGCCTGAAGACGCCGCTGCTGGGCGTGAACAACCGCAACCTGCGCACGTTCGAAGTCACGCTCGACAACACGCTGGACCTGCTGCCGCGCATCCCGGAAGACCGCCTGGTGGTGACCGAATCCGGCATTCTCGGCCCGGACGACGTGCAGCGCATGCGCGACGCCAATGTGCATGCATTCCTGGTGGGCGAGGCCTTCATGCGCGCGCCCGACCCCGGTGCCGAGCTGGCACGCCTGTTTGCCTGAGCGGGAAGCACACACCAAAATGGCCCAGGAAATCGAACTCAAACTGGCGGTGCCGGACGGCGCCATGCCGGCGCTCGCGGCCTGGCTGGATGCGCAAGGCCAGGCGCGCGGCGAGCACACCCTGCTCAATGTCTACCTCGACACCCCCGCGCGCGACCTGGCCGGCGCCCGTGCCGCCCTGCGGCTGCGCCGCCACGGCGAGCAATGGCTGCAGACCTTGAAGACCGCCGGCAAGAGCGAGGCCGGCATGGCCACCCGCCACGAGTGGGAAACCAAGGTGGCCGCCGAAGCCATCGAACTCGACGCCTTCCCGGCCGAAGCCCGCGCCTTGCTGACGCCGCTCGCCGCAACACTGGCGCCGGTATTCCGCACCGATTTCGCGCGGCGCACCTGGCTGGTCGAACAGGATGGCGTTCGTATCGAGGCCGCACTCGACGTCGGAACGATTTCGGCGCCGGCGAGCGCCGAGCAAGAGACGATCCGGGAACTGGAGCTTGAGTGGCTTCCCGGCGATGCCGGACAGGCGCCCACGCAGCAACAAGCCGAGGCCGCGCTGCGCGCACTGGCGTTGCGCCTCCAGCATGTCGCGCCCCTTAAGCCGTCCGACCAGAGCAAAGCCGCACGCGGCTACCGGCTCGCGGCCGGAGCGGGCCGCGCCTGACGTCGCGCCGGCGCCCTCCTCGGCCCCTCCCAACAAAGAACCAGGTATTCCTCCAGCATGAGCAAGCACAACAGCGTACAGGCCGACCTGTTCGCAGCCCCGGCCGTTGCCGATGCCGCCCCCGCTCCGGCCGCCGCCAGCCTGTCCGCGCAAGCCGCGGCGCTGCCGGCTGCCTGGCGCGAATTGCTGGCCCCCTGCATGAACACGGCCGGCTGGCGGGAACTGGCCAGCTTCGTCGACGGCGAACGTGCCAACGGCAAGCCCGTCTTTCCGCATGAGGTGTTCCACGCCTTGCACCTGACGCCGCCCGAGACCGTCAAGGTGGTCATCCTCGGACAGGATCCCTACCACGGCACTGGCGTGGTCAACGGCAACGAGATTCCGCAGGCGCACGGGCTGGCCTTCTCGGTACCCGACGGCGTGCGCGTGCCGCCCAGCCTGCGCAATATCTTCAAGGAGATCGCCGCGGAATACGGTGACGGCGCCACGGCGGCGCCCACCTCCGGCAACCTGGAAGGCTGGGCGCGCCAGGGCGTGCTGCTGCTCAACACCGTGCTCACGGTGGAGCAAGGCCAAGCCGCCAGCCACGCCAAGCGCGGCTGGGAAGCGATAACGGACTGCCTGATCCAGGGCTTGTCCGCCGCCCGCCCCAACCTGGTCTTCCTGCTGTGGGGCAGCCACGCCCAGGCCAAGAAACCCTTGCTGGCCGGCTCGCACTGCGTTCTGGAAGCGCCGCACCCGTCGCCGCTTTCGGCGCATCGGGGTTTCCTGGGGTGCGGACATTTCCGGCTGGCCAACGACTGGCTGCAGCGGCACGGCGCCGCACCGGTGGATTGGCGCGCCAACTGACCCCGGACGCTAGGCTGTCGGCAGGCAGTCGAAATCGTCGAACTCGCCCGCGCCGGGCAGCGCCACCAGCGCGCTGACCTGCGCGGCTGGCGGCCCGCGCCGCATCCAGGCGCAAAGTGCCTCCAGCCGATCAGGCGGCCCGTAGGCCATCACTTCCACCGAGCCATCCTGCCGGTTGCGCACCCAGCCGCCCAGCCCGAGCGCCCCGGCCTGCCCTGCGCAGGCCGCGCGGTAGCCCACGCCCTGCACCCGCCCCTTGACCACGATGTGCCATGTTTCCATCTGGGTTCCCCTTGCCCGACGCGGCGGCTGAAACAGCCGCGGCATGCATCACAAGTAAACTAGACTGCGATCCCAAGCGTTACCAGTAAGGACACCCCAACACGGGTAACGCCAAAAGCACAACGATGCGCCCGGCGTTGCGGCATCATTGCAAATCCCGCTCTCCGCCAACGCCGGCGCGGCGCCACGCGCGCGCCGCCGATCCATCCAGGCCCCGGGGCCAGCCGGCCCCGCACCGGCAACCGCTCAACGATCCACTGTCAAGATAATGCAGCAAGCCGAACACGACCAGGCCAGCTCGGTCACACTCCGAGGCTATGCCAGCCAGTTGCTGACCGCGCCGCCGAACCGATTCGACCTGGCGCTGCTGCCCATCATCCTGGCGGTGATCGTGCTGGTGGCCTTTGCCGCCCGGCAAATGAACGTGCCCTACCAGCCCGGCGAGCCGCTGGCGGTGCATCTGGACATCGCCTACCTGCCGTATTACCTGATGCGCACCAGCATCCGCATGCTGGTGGCGCTGATGGCGTCGCTCCTGTTCACCTTTGCCTTTGCCGCGCTGGCCTCCAAGAACCGCACCGCCGAGAAAGTGATGGTCCCGGCGCTGGACATTCTGCAATCGATTCCGGTGCTGGGCTTCCTGTCGATCACCGTGACCGGTTTCATCGCGCTGTTCCCCGGCAGCCTGGTAGGCGTCGAGTGCGCCGCCATCTTCGCCATCTTCACCTCGCAGGCCTGGAATATGGCGTTCAGCCTGTACCAGTCGATCCGCACCATTCCGACCGACCTGGTGGAAGCGGCCGCCATGTTCCGGCTCTCGGCGTGGCAGAAATTCTGGCGCCTCGAAGTGCCCTTCGCCATGCCGGGCCTGCTGTGGAACATGATGATGTCGATGTCCGGCGGCTGGTTCTTCGTGGTGGCTTCCGAGGCCATCTCGGTGTCGGGCAACGACATCCGGTTGCCGGGCATCGGCTCCTACATCGCGCTGGCGATCCAGCAGCAAGACCTGGCGGCGATCGGCTGGGCCATCCTGGCCATGCTGATCGGCATCGTGCTCTATGACCAGTTGTTCTTCCGTCCGCTGATCGCCTGGGCCGACCGCTTCCGCTTCGAGACCATGGCACAGGAAAGCGAGCCGCAATCGTGGCTGCTCAACCTGCTGCGCCGCTCGGAATGGGTGCGCATGCTGCTGGGCCGCACGGCAGCGTTGGCGGAACGCACGCTGGCCTGGCGCTCGGGCCGCAAGGCAGTGGACCCCAAAGCCAGCGATGACCGGCGCGCGCTGTGGTTCGAGCGCCTGAGCAATCTCGTCATCATCCTGATCGCGGTGGCGGCCTTGTATCGCGTGATGCATTTCGTGCGTACGGAGGTGGGCTGGGCGGAGGTGGGCCATGTGCTGTGGCTGGGCTCGCTGACGATGGTGCGGGTGATCGTGCTGATCGCGCTGGCGGCGGTGATCTGGGTGCCGATCGGCATCCGCATCGGCCTGAACCCGAAGGTGGCGCGCATCGCGCAGCCGGTGGCGCAGTTCCTGGCCGCCTTCCCGGCCAACCTGATGTTCCCGCTGGTGGTGATGCTGATCGTGCGCTTCGGCCTGAACCCCGAAATCTGGCTGAGTCCGCTGATGATTTTCGGCACGCAGTGGTACATCCTGTTCAACGTGATTGCCGGCGCCTCCGGCATCCCCACCGAACTCAAACTGGCGGCGCGCAACTTTGGCCTGCGCGGCTGGCTGTTGTGGAAGCGCTTCCTGATCCCGGCCGTGTTCCCCAGCCTGCTGACCGGCCTGGTGACCGCGGCGGGCGGCTCATGGAATGCGAGTATCGTCTCCGAATACGTCACCTGGGGCGACCGCACGCTGGTCGCCACCGGCCTGGGCAGCTATATCGCGGAAATGACCGCCAAGGGCGACTTTCCCCGCATCGCGCTGGGCATCGGCGTGATGGCGGTGTTCGTGGTGGGCTTCAACCGCCTGCTGTGGAACCGCCTGTACCTGCTCGCGCAGGAACGCACGCGCCTCTGACCCGCACAAGCCGCACAAGCCATACAAGCCGTACAGGCGGCAAAGCCCTGAACTCGAACGGAACATCATCATGGCAAGCCCCATCGCAAACGCAGTCGAATCCGTCATCGAACTGCGCGGCGTCTCGAAAATCTTCCGCACCGCGGACCGTACCGACCGCGCGGTGCTCGAAGGCGTGGACCTGACCCTCAAGCGCGGCGAGATCGTCGCCATGCTGGGCAAGTCCGGTTCGGGCAAGTCCACGCTGCTGCGCATCATGGCCGGGCTGGTAGGCGCGGATCGCGGCCAGGTGCATTTTCGCGGGCAGCCGTTGCGCGGCACGGCCGAAGGCATCGCCATGGTGTTCCAGTCGTTCGCGCTGTTCCCGTGGCTGACCGTGCAGCAGAACGTGGAACTGGGGCTGGAAGCCCAGGGCGTGCACAAGGAGGAGCGCGGCCGCCGGGCCGAGGCGGCGATCGACATGATTGGCCTGTCGGGCTTCAACAGCGCGCTGCCGCGCGAACTCTCCGGCGGCATGCGCCAGCGCGTCGGCATTGCCCGCGCGCTGGTGACCGAACCCGACCTGCTGCTGATGGACGAAGCCTTTTCCGCGCTCGACGTGCTGACCGGCGAGACCCTGCGCGACGAGATGCTCGACCTGTGGGAAGACGGCCGCACCAATATCAAGTGCATCCTGATCGTCTCGCACAATATCGAAGAAGCGGTGATGATGGCCGATCGCATCGTAGTCCTGTCGAGCGATCCGGGCCGCATCCGCGCCGAGGTGAAGATCCCGTTCCCGCGCCCGCGCAACCGCGATTCGGCGCAGGTACGCGCGCTGATCGACGAGGTCTACACGCTGATGACGTCGCCCGCGGCGCTTGAGCCACGCGCGCCCGCGCTGGCGGCGGCCCAGGACATCGGCTACCGCCTGCCGGACGCCGACATCAGCCAGATGGAGGCCATTCTCGACCTGCTCTGCGAAGCGCCTTTCTTCGGCCGGGCCGACCTGCCGCACCTGGCCGAGGAAGCCAGCCTCACCGACGATGACCTGCTGCCCGCCTGCGAGGCCCTGCACCTGCTGAAGCTGGCGACCATCGAACGCGGCGACATCAACGCCACCGACCTCGGCCGCGCCTACTACGAGACGGAGCCACCGGAGCGCAAGGTGCTGTTCGGCAGGCAACTGCTGCAACACGTGGCACTGGCCGCGCACATCCGCCGCGAGCTCGAACAGTCCGAGGACGGCGAGATCCGCGAAGAACACGTGCTGCGGGAACTCGAGGCTTTCCTCAAACCGGAAGAAGCCAAGCGCGTGCTGACCATCGGCATCGAATGGGGGCGCTACGGGGAGGTCTATGAATACAGCTACAACAGCGGCATGCTGACGCTGCCGCGGGAAGAGCAGCCGGCGCCGGGCGCGGGCACGGACACCCAGCCCTGATTGCGTTTGGCCCGGCGGCCCGGTAGCCTAGCGCTCCCGCATCGCGCGGCCGATCGCGCCGGTGCGCAGGGCGATCTTTGCGGTGTCCTCGCGCAACGCGCGCAGGCGGCGCTCCAGGACGGCATTGGCGGTGCGGCCGGTTGAGCTGGCCGTACTGGCGGTGCCGCCGGCTTCGCTGGCAGCGCGTGTCAGCTCGCCCGACGCTGCGGCATGCACCAGCACATCGGCGCGGCGGCGGTCGGCCGAATCGGCCAGGCGGGCACGGCGCTCGCTGGCGTCTTCGGACGGCGGCGGCGCATCGGCGGTGGCCGCGGCAAGCGCCAGGTCGGCGGTCCGGGCCGCATGGGCATCGGAGACGCTGGCGGCTACGCCCGCAACGGCGACCCCGGCAGCGCCTGCCATCGCGGCGCCGGTGCTCTCGTTGGCCACGTCAGCCGCCTTCGGTTCCTTTACCGCCGCCTTGCCCTTCGCCGGACGAATGAATCCCGCGCCACGCCCGCCGAAGCGATCGCCCTCGGCCAGCCTTTCACTGGCCAGTTGCAGACTGTGAACAGCGGCATCGGTGGCCTGGCGGATAGCGCTTTCGGCGGCCGGCAAATCCAGCTCGCCATAATGCTCGCGCACCTGGATGCGTGCCGCGGCCACGTGCGCCGCCACCAGGTAGTTCTGCACGATAAAGCGGTTCAGGTTGTCCACCGCGCGATGCCGGCTCTTTGGCTCGTCGAGCATGCGCTGGAACGAACCAATCAGCGCGGACAGGCTGTCCATGAACTGCTTGCGCTGCACCCGGTAGGCAAAATCGTCCTTGGCCACGCGCAGCAGCAGGTCGCGCGTGGCGGCAATGTAGCGGCGGTTGACCTCAAGCACGGTCTCCACCAGCGCGGGCAGCGCGCGGTATTCCCAGCTGGGCAGCACGAAGCTGAACACCGTGGCGATCAGCCCGCCGATCACGGTATCGATCAGCCGCTCGCCAGCCACGGTGGGGCTGCCCGGCATCAGCAGGTTGATCTGGATCAGCACCTGCACGCAGGCCGCCACCGCGGTGTAGCGGTACTTGATGGTGGAAAACGCCGTGCTCGCCACCAGCGCCAGGAACAGCACGCCCAGCAGGATCAGCGGCTGGTGCACAACCCTGAGCACGGCTACCGCGATCACGCAGCCAATCAGCGTGCCGATCAGGCGATCGTTGTAGCGCTGCTTGGTCATGCTGAAGTTGGGCTTCAGGATCACGATGATGGTCAGCAGGATCCAGTAACTGTGCGACACATACGGCAGGTGATCGGCGATCCACAGCCCCGCCCCCACCGCCATGGTGATGCGCACCGCAAAGCGGAAGGCGGGCGATTTCCAGTGCAGGTTGTCGCGCAGCACCTTGAGCTCGTAGCGCTGGCGCGTGAGGAAGGGCGTCATGTCCGGCCCGGGCAGCACCTTGCTGGGCTCCACCGGCGTGCGCGACGCCTCGTGCAGTTGTTCCACCAGCACGATGGCGCCCTTGATCATGTCGAGCGTCTCCGCCACCGCCGTCATCGCCGCGGCGTTGATGTGGTGATGGCGCAGCTGCGCGATCTCGTGCTCGACCGCACGCAGCTCCTGGCGGTAGTCCACGGTGGCGTAGGAAGGCCGGCCACGCGTGATGTCGTAGGCGATCCCTTCCACATCCTTGCACATCAGCTGTACCAGCCGGCTCAGGTGATCGAGCACCGGCGTGCCGGCAAAGGTCTGGCGCAGCAGCGGGTAATCCGTATTGGTGGAAAGGATGTACTCGTACAGGTCCAGCATGCGCAAATGGACCTGCACCAGCAGCCCGTCGTGGGTGGTGGTGTTGCCGCGCAGCACCAGGTCGCGCGCCGCCTGCTGCCGCTCCGCCACCACGATCTGCTGGCGCACCAGCTGGTTGAACTGCGCCTCGTAGTCATTGCCGGCATCGTAAAAGCCCGCCTTGATCTGGAGGTAGCCCGCCATCTCGTACAGCGCCTCGGCCAGCACCTGCTGCTTGGTGCGCCGCTGCGTTGCCCAGCTCACCACCATCGCGTAGGCCATGTAGGCCACCGCGCCAATGCCGAACAACAAGGCATGCTCGAACGCGCGCCGCACCACGAAGTCCTCGTTGATGGTCAGCGTCATGACAAACAAGGCCGAGAACTGCAATGGCAGGGTCTTGTTGCCATACACCGTCATCATGCCGGCCATGAAGGTCACCAGTACCAGCACCAGCGGCATCACGCGCGGGAACGGCGTGGCCATGGCCACCAGCAAGGTCACCGCCGTGCACAGCAGCACGCTGGCCAGCATCTCATTGAACTTGTGGCTGAACGGGCTGGGCAGGTCCATCAGGCTGGTGCACAGCGCGCCCATCGACACCACCATGGCGGTGGGCAGGTCCGTGAACTGCATGGCGATCAGCGTGGCGCCGATCACCCCGGTCGCGGAGCGCAGCCCGCGATAGACGTAATGCGAATAGACGAAGGTGCGGGCGTCGTGCGCGTATTGCATGTGGCGGCGTGTGGTCCTTACCGGCCTAGAGGCCCAGCCAGCGCGCGCGCATGGCCTGGCGGCCGCCTTCGGCCGTCACGGTGTACTGCGCCGCCGGCTCGCGCGCGAAGGTCAGCGGCAGCACGTGCAGCTCGTCGCGGCGGAACACGTGGCATTCGGCGCTGTCGCCGGTGCGGTAGCGCGCCAGCAGCTTGTCGAGCTGCCCCGGTGCCACGCGCAGGCCATCCACCGCGGCCAGCAGGTCGCCCGCCGAAAGCCCGGYCGCCTGCGCCGCGCCGCCATCGAGTACCTGGGTCACGCGCACCCAGCCGTCTTCGTTCTTGGTCTTGATGCCGAGCGCGGCGTTGCGCTCCGGCTTGGCCGGCACCGCCTTGATGCCGAAAGGCTTGAACAGCGCCGCCAGCTGCAGCTCGCCGGTGCCCTCGGTCAGCGAGCGCAGCAGCGCGCCCAGGCGCAGGCCGCTGACCTCGTCGAACAAGGCATGCAGCTCCGCCTCGGTGACGCCGCGCTGCTGCGCGCCCGGCGCATAGAAGCCGCTGCCATAGCGCTGCCACAGCGCGCGCATGATGTCGTCGAGCGAGCGCCGGTTGCGGGTCCTGGCGCGGATGGTGAGATCCAGCGCCAGCGCCACCAGCGAACCCTTGGTGTAATAGCTGACGATAGCGTTGGGCGCGTTCTCGTCCTGGCGGTAGTACTTGGTCCAGGCATCGAAAGAGCTTTCGGCCACGCTCTGCTTGGTGCGGCCATTGCCGCGCAGCACGCCGTTCCAGGTCTTGGCCAGCAGCTCCACGTACTGCTTCTCGGTGATGCGGCCGCTGCGCACCAGCATCAGGTCGTCGTAATAGCTGGTGAAACCCTCGAACAGCCACAGCAACGGCGTATAGGTTTCTTCGCGCAGCCGGTACGGCACGAAGGCCGCGKGCTTGACGCGCTTGACGTTCCAGGTGTGGAAATATTCGTGGCTGCACAGCCCGAGGAAGGTGCGGTAGCCCTCGGTGGCCTCCTCCTTGCCAAGCGCCGGCAGGTCCGCGCGCCCGCAAATCAGCGCCGTGCTGGCGCGATGCTCCAGCCCGCCGTAGCCGTCGGTGGTGACCATGGTCATGAACACGTAGCGGCGGTTGCTGTCGAGGAACGGTGCTTTTTCCGTCTTGGGCTCGAACAGCCGGATCTGCGCTTCGCAGATCTGCTTCAGATCGCGGCACACGCGGTCGAGGTCGAGTTGCGGCACGCGGCCCGTGAACACCACGTCGTGCTGGGCGCCGCAGGCCCGGAAGCTGCCCATGGTGAAGTTGCCCATCTCGACCGGGTGGTCGACCAGCTCGTCGTAGTCGGCAACCTGGTAGCGGCCGAAGCCGTAGCGCTTGGCGCCGCCGCGGCCAGCCGCTTCGCGCATGGCGGTGGCGACGCGCCAGCCGGTATAGGCCTCGCCGGCTGGCGCATGAATGTCCACCGTGCAGGGACGATCTTCCTGCCCTTCGGCGCACAGGAACACGGAACTGCCGTTGAAGAATCCGTGGGTGGCGTCGAGGTGCGCGGCGCGCACCGACAGATCCCAGGCGTAGACCTCGTAGCTGAGCGCGAGCGGCCCGTCCACCGGCGCCGCCTGCCAGCTCTGCTTGTCGAGCTTGGCGAGTGCCACCGGCTTGCCGCCGGCATCCGCGCGGATGCGCACGATATTGCGTGCGAAGTCGCGGATCATGTAGCTGCCGGGAATCCACGCCGGCAGGTAGAACTGCTGGCCGGCGGGATCGGGGGCGTCGACCGTGACAGTGACGGCGAACAAGTGCGCTTCGGGTTGAAGCGGGGCGATGGCGTAATGGATCGGCTTCATGAGCGTGATTGTAGCGCCATGCCCGGCCCCGCCTGCCCCGGACCCCGCGCCGGCTCAGGCGTTGACGTTCACCACCACGCGGCCGCGCATGCCGCCATCGACGATCTTGCGGCCAGCCTCGATCGCCTCGGACAAGCCGATCTCGCGGGTAATGGCGCGCAGGCGATCCGGCTCCAGGTCTTGCGCCAGGCGTTGCCAGGCTTCCTCGCGCCGCGCCATCGGCGCCATCACGCTATCGATGCCGTAAAGCGTGATGCCGCGCAGGATAAAGGGCGCCACCGAGCCCGGGAAGTCCAGTCCTTGCGCCAGCCCGCAGGCCGTCACGGCGCCGCCGTAGCGCACCTGCGCGCAGGCGTTGACCAGCGTATGCGAACCCACCGAGTCCACCACCGCGGCCCAGCGCTCCTTTTGCATCGGCTTGTTCGGCTTGCCGAGTTCGGTGCGGTCGACGACATCCGCCGCGCCCAGCGCTTTGAGGAAGTCAGCCTCGGCAGTCTTGCCGGTGGACGCCACCACGCGATAGCCCAGCCGGGACAGGATCGCGATGGCGACCGAGCCCACCCCGCCCGAGGCACCGGTCACCAGCACCTCGCCATCGCCCGGCTTGACCCCGGCGCGCTCCAGCGCCAGTACCGACAGCATGGCGGTATAGCCCGCGGTGCCGATGGCCATGGCCTGCCGCGTGGTGAAGGCATCCGGCAAGGCCACCAGCCAGTCGCCCTTGAGGCGCGCGCGCTGCGCCAGGCAGCCCCAGTGCGTCTCGCCCACGCCATAGCCGTTGAGCACGACCTTGTCGCCGGCCTTCCAGCGCGGATGCGTGGATTCCAGCACCGTGCCGGCCCCGTCGATGCCCGCGACCATCGGCCACTTGCGCACCACCGGCGAGCGGCCCGTGATGGCCAGCCCGTCCTTGAAATTGATGGTGGAGTAATCGACGGCGACCAGCACGTCGCCCTCGGCGGGGAGGCTGGATTCATCGAGCGCGGTAACGGCGGCCTGGGTGGCGCCGTCCGCCTGGGTCAGCAGCAAAGCCTGGAACGTCATGGTGTCTCCTTCGGATTCTTGATGAAAGACATCCGGACGCCCCCGGCACGGCAGCGCCGGGAGGCCGCCGGCGCCAAGTGCTTACTTCTTGAGGCTGGCGAGCTTGCGCTCGAGCGTGGCAACGTCCGCGGCGCCGGGGATGCGGGTGCCGTCCATGAAGAACACTGCCGGGGTACCGGTGATATTCAGGCTCTGGCCGAGCGCCAGGTTGTCATCCACCGGCGTCTTGCAGCTGCCGTTGCCGGTCAGCGCCACATGGCTCAGCATCCAGTCGCGCCAGGCCTTGGTGCGGTCGGTTGCGCACCAGACCTGCTTGGCCTTCACGGAGGAATCTGGCGACAGCACCGGATAGAGGAAGGTGTAGACCGTGATGTTGTCCATCTGCTGGAAGGTCTGCTCGATGCGCTTGCAGTAACCGCAGTTCGGGTCGGAGAACACCGCCACCTGGCGGCTGCCGTCGCCCTTGCTCCACTTGATGGCGCGCGCCAGCGGCAGGTCCGACCACTTGATGCGGTTGATTTCGGCCAGCCGCTCCTCGGTCAGGTTGGTGCCGGTCTTGCTGTCGACCATCTCGCCATTGATGATGTAGCGGCCGGTCGCATCCGTATAGACCACCTGGCCGCCGACATTGACTTCGAACAAGCCGGGCACCGGGGTCTTGGCCACGCTCTTCACTTCGGCGCGCCCGCCGAGCATCTTCTGCATCGATTCCTTGATGCGGTCGGTGCCGGGATCGCCGGCAGCCATGGCGTGGAGCGCGAAGCCGGCAGCCGCCAAACCGCCAACGATGGTGGCTGACAGGGCGGTACGGCGGCGCAGGAATTGCAACATGTTGACTCCAGTGAATCGATGGTTCGGTACGCGTGAGACGGGCTCGGGGCTCAGCCCAGCGCGCGCCCGATAAGAAAACGTTTAAGCAGCGGCTGCCCTCCCACCGCCCTCATGCCGGTATTGCGCACTGCGCGTGCGATGCCGCCAGGCAGGGAAAACAGCCGGTGCAGGCCATCGGTGGCAGCCGTCAGGGAAAGCAGGTCTGTGGCGCGCGCCCGCTCATAGCGGCGCAGCAGGCGCAGGTCGCCTTCGCCACGGAAAGACTCTTTGTCGGCCATTACGCGGCCAAGTTCCGCCACATCGCGCAAACCCAGGTTCATGCCCTGGCCGGCCAGCGGGTGCACCACGTGCGCTGCGTCGCCTACCAGTACCACGTGCGGCTGGACGAACTGCTCGGCGCGCTGCAGCACCAGGGGGAAGCCCTGCGCCGGCGTCACGCAGCGCAGCGCGCCGAACTGGCGCCCCACGGCGCCGCTGGCGGCCTGCATCACGGTATCAGCCAGTGCCTCCGGAGACAGCGCCAGCAGGTCGCTCGCGTGGCCCTCCTCGGCCGACCACACCATGGAGACGCGGCGTCCGGGCAAAGGCAACAGCGCCAGGATCTCGCCGTTGGCGGGCTCCTCGTCGGCCATCAGCTTGGGGGGCGTACCCAGGAACCACTGCCAGGCCGTGTCCTGATGCGGGAGCTCGCACTCGAAATTGGCCACCACGCCGAGCTGGCGGTAGCGGCGCTTCGCAACTGCGATATGACACTGGTCGCGCAGCCACGAACGCGCGCCATCCGCGCCCACCACGCAGGCGGCGCGCACCTTGTCGCCACCGGCGAGCGTCAGCGTGGCGCCCTCGTGGTCGCGCGCGAAGGCCGCCGCGGTATCGTCATGCCAGTGCACCTGTGGCTGGAAACGCAAGGCGGTATCGAGCACGCGCTCGACATGGCCGGATTCGATGATCCAGGCCAGTTGCGGCACGGTCGCGGCATATGCCGAAAAATGCAGGTCGCCGGCGGCCGGGGTATCGGCCTGCGCTGCGCTCACATCGCCGAACACACGCATATCGGACACCATTTGCATCCGTGCGGGATCCAGCGCCTCCCACACACGCAACTGCTCCAGCAACGCCTGCGAACTCGCCGAGAAGGCGTAGATGCGGCTGTCCCACTGGTCCGGCTCCGGCACGGCCCCGCGGGGCCGCGGCGCGATCAGCGCCACCTGCATGCCCTGCTGGGCCAGCAGCAACGCACAAGCCTTGCCGACGATGCCGCCGCCGACCACGGCAACCTGGAAACGGGAGGGAGATGGACGAGTCATGCGTGAATTATAGCCACCCCGGCACATTGCCCTTGCCGTACCCACGCGCGTCGGAACCGGCCGCGTAACGTGCAGGGCAAACGGGGGTACCTGCGGAGAGCGAGGAAATACGAGGACCAGAGGGAGCGGCCGGCGGGTTCAGCGCAACGTCTGGCGAGGTTACAATAGCCATCTTTCCGATGGCAATTCCGGCACAAAAGCGGTGAGTGAAGCCCCGCTTTGGCTGTCTTGCCTCGTGCTGCACTTTTCCCCTCTGCGTCCCAATCGCCGCGCCAACCGCGCCAGACGCACCCAGGGCGAACCGCAACCCATTGATTTTTAAAGGTTTACCATGAGCCTCAAATGCGGCATCGTCGGCCTGCCCAACGTCGGCAAGTCCACGCTGTTCAACGCCCTGACCAAGGCCGGCATCGCCGCCGAGAACTACCCGTTCTGCACCATCGAGCCCAATGTGGGCGTGGTGGAAGTGCCGGATCCGAGGCTTGTCAACCTGGCCGAGATCGTCAAGCCCGAGCGCGTCCTGCCGGCCGTGGTCGAATTCGTCGACATCGCCGGCCTGGTGGCGGGCGCCTCCAAGGGTGAAGGCCTGGGCAACCAGTTCCTGGCCAATATCCGCGAAACCGACGCCATCACCCACGTGGTGCGCTGCTTCGAGGACGAGAACGTCATCCACGTCGCCGGCAAGGTCGATCCGCTGTCCGACATCGAGGTGATCAATACCGAACTGGCGCTGGCTGACCTCGCCACCGTGGAAAAGGCCCACGCCCGCTACATCAAGCCCGCGCGCGCCGGTGACAAGGAAGCGCTGCGCCTGGTGGCCGTGCTGGAAAAGGCCCAGGCCGTGCTCAACGAAGCCAAGGCCGTGCGCACGCTCGACCTGTCGGACGAAGAATGGGCCGCCATCAAGCCGCTGTGCCTGATCACCGCCAAGCCCACCATGTACGTAGCCAACGTGCGTGAAGACGGCTTCGAGAACAATCCGCACCTGGACGCCGTGCGCGCCCACGCCGCCAAGACCAAGTCGCCGGTCGTGGCCGTCTGCGCCGCCATCGAAGCCGAGATCGCCGACCTCGACGATGCGGACAAGGCCGAGTTCCTGGCCGACCTCGGCATGGAAGAACCCGGCCTGGACCGCGTGATCCGTGCGGGCTTTACCCTGCTGGGCCTGCAGACCTATTTCACCGCCGGCGTGAAGGAAGTGCGCGCGTGGACGATCCATGTGGGCGACACCGCTCCGCAGGCGGCCGGCGTGATCCACACCGACTTCGAACGCGGCTTCATCCGCGCCCAGACCATCGCCTATGAAGACTTCATTACCTACAAAGGTGAGCAAGGCGCCAAGGAAGCCGGCAAGATGCGCGCGGAAGGCAAGGAGTATGTGGTGAAGGATGGCGACGTGATGAACTTCTTGTTTAACGTCTAAGCAGACTGCGCCACTGTCCGCCGGCTGGATTCGGCGGGCGACGAAAAATGAGCCCCGCAAGGCATGTGTGCCTGCGGGGCTTTCTGTTTCAGGTGACGGCCCGTCGCTCGTGCCGAGCCACCGCAAATTCATCCATCATGCGCGCCCTCCGAGTCCCGCAAGACCGCGAGTTCGCTCAACACCAGCGCTTCGTTAGCGAGTGTCGCCGCCAGCGAGAGCAGGTGACCTTGTGTCTCGTCAGTCAAGTTCGCAAGGGTGCCACCGGCAGCGTTCTCGATCGCGACCGACAGCAGCGCGTTGAGTTGGGCAGCCTTTTCCGCGGCGAGGCTAAGCGGGCTTTCGGATGCAGCGTGCGCGGTCACGAAGATATCGCGGCCTGTCTGCTCGGCGCTAATGTTGTACTGCGGGTGCTTACACATCGAACGCCCTCCGTTGGGAAGCGCGCTCGCGCTAACCGGGAGGAGTTTGGGGAAATACAGATTGCCCGAAATGGGCGTACGAAGACTGGGGCATGCAGATGCCTCCTACGTTGCGGTTTCAACTCCGCTCCCCCGACGCCAATCGGGGTGGGCGGGCGCAAGGCAGGGTTGGCGTACCAGAACGTAGGGAACCGGCGAGCCCGAAGGCTCCCCCGCCCAGGCCCGCCCATAGGGACGTGCGAAGGCGCGACGGAAAAAACCGCCTGGCGGCGGTTATCCGCCTACGTTTTCGGGACGCCAATCCCGGTCGCTGTGGTTGCAGCGGCTCCCCTAGTATAGCGCCGGCAGCAATGATCTTGCGCATTCCCGAGGCATCGGCTGCTGACTCCACGAAGAAGCACAAACACAGATTGGAGCTGCTCCCTAGTAGACTCACGCCGGTCAGGCACCGGAGCGTGTTAACGAAAACATGACAACTGCACGCCCGCGAAGCCGCTAAAATATCCAGATTCGCCGCCGGCATTTAGCTGGCAGGACACTACGTGGAAGGAGGGGGCAATGATGAAGTTGACTGGCATTGGCCTATACACCTTCCATGAAGCTGCGACCCGTGCGCGACCTGCGGCGCTGGCTGGACGGCTATGCATATCGGGACAAGACAACCCGGCATGCGGTCCCGGTTGCTCCACTTTGGGAGACCGAACTGGCGGAAGCGGACGTGGATGGGATCAGTTTTCATGATTTGCTGGAAGTCCGATTCGTCCGAGCGTTTCGCCAGCACGGCGTCAGCCTGCAAACGATACGCCTCGCCAGCCGCAAGGCACGCGAGCTTTTTGCCCTGCCACATCCCTTTACCTCCCGCCGTTTCCAGACGGACGGCCGCACAATCTTCGCGTCCACCATACAAGAATCCGGTGAGACCGAATTGCTGGACTTGGTGAAAAGCCAGTACGCGTTTCAGAAGATCATCGAGCCCTCTTTGTATCGTGGCATCGAATTTGGTGCTGACGATGCCGCCGCGCGCTGGTACCCGACGCTGCGCAGCAAGGCCGTGGTCTTGGATCCTGCAATCGCCTTCKGCAAGCCCATTGTCACTGATGGCGCCATCAGAACTTCAATCCTCGCCGAGGCATTCCAGGCCGAAGGCGACAAACAGCTTGTTGCCAGGTTGTATGAAGTGCCTGTTGCCTCGGTGGAGGCCGCAGTCGCGTTTGAAGAACGCCTGGTAGCGTGAAGTTCTTCGCTGACAACAATCTCTCTCCAGCGCTGGCACGGGCGCTCCACTCGCTTTCCGAACCATACGGGCACTCCGTCGCTCCCTTGCGAGACCGCTTCCCACAAGACACAACGGATGCGGCCTGGATCGACGCTCTCTCGCAAGAAGGTGGATGGGCGGTCATCACGCACGACAAGCTGAACAAAGGCCTCGAGCGAGAAGCACTACGCCGTGCGGGGCTAATTGTCTTCTTTCTCGACAAAAGCTGGTCAAACCATAGGCTCTGGGATATTGCGCACAATCTGGTGCGGTGGTGGCTACGGATCATCGAGCAATCTGAAGGAATCAAAGGCGGAGCCGCCTTCAAGGTTCCCTTCAACTTCTCTGGCAAAGGCCAGTTCGAACAAGTCAAACTCTAGGACAGGCGCAAAGCGGCGTCTCACGACACCCTATGCCAATGGCTGTGGCACCAACGCCCGATCTCGACCTGGCCTGGACAAGGAAGCTACAAAAGGCGCGGGCTTGCAACCAGTGCGCGCTTTGCGTCGGGCCTCCGGCATCTGCGAGCGCCATCAAGCCGGCGGTCACACAACGCAGCAATGTGAATCGGCTCTGATGTTCCAGCCGATCCAATCATGGTTGGCGCACAGCGGCATGCTGACGGCAACTGTCACCTCTCACAGTGCCCCCAAATCCTCCCCCCGCAGCCCCACCAGCAGCGCCTGTCCGTCCGGCCCTACGCGGAACTCGCCATAGCGCGCCTTCTCGAACCGCGCCCCCTGCCCTTCCTGGAAGAAGAACGCATCGGTGGACACCTGTGCCTGCACGCCGCCCCAGCGGGTCGGCACGTTCTGGAAGCGCAGCAGTTGCTCGCCGCCGGCCAGTGCCGCGCCCGTGTACAGGCGCACGAAGGTGGCTTCGCCGCGTGCATCGCGGCGGATCACGGCAACTTGCTCGCGGGTGGGCTCGATGCCTTGCAGCTTGCCTGCCTGGCGGATGGACTCGGCGATGGCAAAGTTCAGTGCCATGTAGTCGCCTTGCATGAGCGAGCGCGGATCGACTGGCGCCAGTCGCAGGTAGACGGTGCCGCCATGCGCCAGCAGCCGTTCCTTGCCGGCGATGGCGAAGGCGGCCAGCCCGAGCGTGAGCACCCATGCCAACAATATCCAGCGTTTCATGCTTGTCTCCTTGCGCCTTCGCGGCGCAGCGCCAGGCGCAGCAGCAGCACGGYGATGCCGGCGCCGGCGAGCGTGGCGGACTTGATCAGCAGCGTCCAGTGCAGCGCGCTGTAGTACCAGATGAAGCCGCTGYCGAGCGCGGCGACGGCCAGGCCCAGCCAGGGCAGCGAGCCGCGGCGCAGCGCCAGGCCGAGCGCGAGGGCGGCGGCGACTACCGCCGGCGCACCGGCGAGCAACGCGCTGAACAGCACCGCGCCGACAAGCGCGCTGCCCCGCACTGCCGGGCTTAGCTGCATCCGGCCTGCCTCGGCAAGTACAAACGCGGCGAGCACCGCGCCAAACAGCGCGCCAGCCATCCAGTAGTTGCCGGCGTGGCGCCCGGTATCGGCATCGAACAGCAGTGCCTGAGGCTGGCTGAGGCCGGTCACCACCAGGGCCGCGCCCAGTGCGAACAGCAGCGTGGCATCCGCGGCCGGCTCGATCCAGTTGTGCAGACCGGCGGCGCAGAGCCGCCCTTCCGCCACCACGAAGCCGGTGAGCAGCGTCATGGCGAAGGGCGCGAGCCAGCCTAGCGAGAAGCTCATGGCTTGCCAGACGTGGCGCAGGCCGGGCGTCATGGCCAGGTGGAGCGCCAGGGCCACGCCGGTCCATACGCCCAGCGCGGCCAGGAAGCGATGGAGCCGGTTGCTGACCAGCACATAGAGCACGGCCTCCAGCAGCGCGAGCGCGCCCCAGAAGGCGGCCGATTCGAGCAGGCGGCCGCCGCCGTAGGCCTGGCTCGCGCCGTACACGAGCAGGCCCTGGCCGCTGAGGCTGACGGCCAGCGCGAATTGCTCGAGCGCGGTGGCGCCCGCGCGGCGCCGGTACAGCACCGCGGCCAGCGCGATCATGGCGGCGCCGCAGAGCGCCATTGCCGTGGCGTTGTCGCGCGCGGCCACAAAAACCGAGCCGAGCAGGAAGGCGAGGAAGAACACCGCACCGAGCCAGCCCGCAAGTCCCATCAACAGCCTGACGGCCCATGGCGTGCGCCCTTGTGCGGCTTGCGGCTGCCCTTGCACCAAGCCGAGCGCGGCCAGGTCCTGCCACAACCTTTGTACTACGTGACGGTCGCTGGTCATGCCGGCTCTCCATTGGGCGCGCCGCTTTGGGCTTGACCGTGGTGTCGATAGGCGCGCAGCAGCCAAGCCGCCGCCGCCGCGGACAGACCGATGGTCAGCAGCCCGAGGATCAGGAAGGCGCCGAACGCGTCCCGGCTGCCCTCCAGCAGTAGCCGGGCAACCCCGGTCACCAGCAGCACGATGACCGAGAAGCTGGCCAGGCTGAGCGCCACCACATCGAATGCCCGCAGCCGGAACCAGGCCAGCAGCCCGCCCAGCGTGAGCATGGCCACGCCGAACATGGCGGGATCGAAGCGGTTGTGCAGGATGCTGGCGAGGCCGAGCCAGCCGGCGTAGGCGCACGCCAGCGTGGCAAGGATGCGCGCGCTGGCCAGCCCGCGAAAGCCGTAGGCCGGCGCCGCTGCGCGCAGCGCGAACCACAGCACCAGCTGCACGAGCGTGGCCGCCAGCAGCGAGAGCGTGGTGGCGCGTTCGCCAGCCGCGCCAAACAGCAGGTCGAACATGCCGCCCACGCCAAGGCGCACGCTGAAATACCGCAGCAGCGCGACATTGGCCAGCACGATCACCACCCACCAGTGCGGCGCCGCGCGCGCGGCCAGCGCCCACGGGATCGCCAGCAGTGCCCACAGGGCGAACAGCTGCCACGCGTCCGCGCCGGTCTGGTAGACCTGCCCGATCACGGCCAGCAGCACGCCGGCCACCACCTGGGCGCCGCAAAGCGCCGCCAGCCCCGCCATGTCGGCGGGCGGGCGCAGCCAGGCGAATCCCGCCAGCAGCGTCAGCGCGCCGGCCAGCAGGCCAAACTTGGCGAACTTGTGCAGGTCCTGCCAGTTGAAGGCGAAGAACACGATCACGCCGGCGCACAGCAGCGCGGCGCCCAGCATCAGCAACGTGCGATCGAGCCAGGTCCGCCACTGCGCCGCGTCGGGCTCGGTCCCTGGCCAGCCGGCGGCCACGCCGTCGGCGCCGAGCACGCCCTGCTCACGCCAGTGTGCCAGCGCCTGGCGCGCTGCCCGCCGGTCTTGAAAACCCTGCGTTGTGGTTGCCTGCATTGATGCCCCATGTGATGGATACGCCAGCGCACTGTAGCAAAGGCGCCGCCTCTGCGCAGCTTTCCTTGCGTGAGCGGGAACATGCAACAGCGCTGCTTTGCCGCCCTGTCCCGGCCCGGTATGCTGTGCGTTTCTCCAACCCAGCCACGCCTCGCCATGACCCTTGGTATCCTCGCCGCCATCCACGATGAAGTCGACGGCCTGATCGCCGCCATGCGCCACGATGACGCCCGCGCCACCGTGCGGACTATCGGCATGCGCGACTATCACGTTGGCCATCTCTACGGCCAGCGCTGCGTGCTGGTGCTCGCGCGCATGGGCAAGGTGGCGGCGGCGGCCACCACGGTCACCCTGGTGCGCGAGTTCGGCGTGGATGAGATCGTCTTCACCGGCCTGGCCGGCGGCATCGGGGCCGAGACGCGGGTCGGGGACGTGGTGGTGGCGGACCGCACGCTGCAGCACGACCTGGACGCGCGGCCGTTTTTTGCCCGGCATGAGGTCCCGCTGCTGGATCGCGCTGAATTCCCCACCGACCCGGCGCTTACCGCCGCGCTGCGCGATGCAGTGGCAGGCTACCTGCGGGATGATCTGCCGACCTCCGTCCCGGCCGGCGTGCTGGCGCGCTTCGGGGTCAGCGCGCCCAGGCTGCATGTGGGGATGATCGCCAGCGGCGACCAGTTCATCGGCTCCCCCGCCGCCGCGGCCGAGTTGCGCGAGCGCTTGCCCGGCGTGCTGGCGGTGGAAATGGAAGGCGCCGCGGTGGCGCAGGTTTGCCATGAGTATGGCGTGCGGCATGCGGTGATGCGCACGCTATCTGATCGGGCCGACGATAGTGCGCATGTGGATTTCCCGGCGTTCTTGACCGAGGTGGCCAGCCACTATTCGAGCGGGGTTTTGAGGCGGTTTTTGGAACTGCGCGGGTAAGGGGAGGTTTTCGAACTGAGATTCGGATGCCTTGTATTTAAACTCGGCATTCACTTTGAGCCAGGCATCCGGGCACCGTCTACCGCCCCCTGGCAACACCCCAAACACCCACCAGCAGGCCTGCTCCCAGGATCGCCGCAAACCAGCCCGCCATCTGCCCGGCAACAAACCAGTGCAAGCCCTGCCCGCCGTAAAACGCGGCCAGCGCCCCCAACGCCCCGAACAGCATCGCCGCCAGCAGGCTGACCCGGCCCGCCGGGTGCAGCCACCGCGCCGCCAGCCCGACCAGCACCCCTACCACCAGCGTACCCAACATCACTTTCTCCTGTATTCCTGAAATGGCGGCTTGCTTCGACGGCTCCCCTGAAGGCCGTGCGTGGCCATAACAATACGGTAATGCCGGCCTTCACCCATCCGTACCACGGCAAGATCCGCGCCGGGCGCTATAATGTAGCCCGGTTCGGCGGCGCTTTGCGCCGGAATCCGCGCTTGAATTCATGCCCGGATTGCACCTGACTCCCGCGCTGCAGCCTGCAAAGCCGCTGCCCGGAGCCCGGCCAGAGAGACATGCTCCCCACCATGCAACTGCTCGCGATCGGTATCAATCACACCACGGCGCCCGTCTCGCTGCGCGAACGGGTGGCGTTTCCGCTCGAGCAGATCAAACCCGCGCTGGGCGCCTTGCGCACCCACCTGGCGGGCAGGAACGGCACCGAAGCCGCCATCCTCTCCACTTGCAACCGCACCGAGATCTACTGCGCGACCGATGTGCTGGTGTCGGGGTCGGAAGGCTTCGAGCACACGCTGCGCTGGCTGGCGCAGCATCATAACGTGCCGGCCGGAGAACTCGCGCCCCACCTCTATTCCCTGCCGCAGTCGGAAGCCGTACGCCACGCGTTCCGGGTAGCCAGCGGGCTGGATTCGATGGTGCTGGGCGAAACCCAGATCCTGGGCCAGCTGAAGGATGCGGTGCGCACAGCCGGCGAAGCCGGCGCGCTGGGCACCTACCTGAACCAGTTGTTCCAGCGCACCTTTGCGGTGGCCAAGGAAGTCCGCGGCCAGACCGAGATCGGCGCGCATTCGGTGTCCATGGCGGCCGCCGCGGTACGGCTGGCCCAGCGGATTTTTGAAAGCGTCTCGACCCAGCGCGTGCTGTTTATCGGCGCGGGAGAAATGATCGAGCTGTGCGCAACGCACTTTGCAGCGCAAACGCCACGCCAGATCGTGGTGGCCAACCGCACCGTCGAGCGCGGCGAGAAGCTCGCCGAGCAGCTTGCCGGCCAGGGCCTGACCACCGAGGCGATCCGCCTGTCGGACCTGGGCGCGCGCCTGCACGAGTTCGACATCGTGGTGTCGTGCACCGCCAGTTCCCTGCCCATCATCGGGCTGGGCGCGGTGGAACGCGCGGTCAAGCTGCGCCGCCACCGCCCCATCATGATGGTGGACCTGGCCGTGCCGCGCGACGTCGAGCCCGAAGTCGCACGCCTGGATGACGTCTTCCTGTACACCGTGGACGACCTCGGTGCCATCGTGCGCGAGGGCAACGCCATGCGCCAGGCGGCCGTGGCCCAGGCGGAAGCCATCATCGAGAGCCGCGTGCAGAACTTCATGCACTGGCTGGAAACCCGCAGCGTGGTGCCGGTCATCCGTGACCTGCAGGCGCAGGGCGAGGCCATGCGCCAGGCCGAGCTGGAGCGCGCGCGCCGGATGCTGGCGCGCGGCGACGACCCCGAGGCTGTGCTCGAAGCACTGTCCGGCGCGCTGACCCGCAAATTCCTGCATGGCCCCACCCACGCGCTGAACCACACCCAGGGCGACGACCGCGAAACCCTGCTGCGCCTGGTGCCCGGCCTGTTCCGCCACAGCAGCCACTCCGAGCGCTAGCCGCGCTCACCTCGGCCGCGCGTGTCCTGCGCGTGGCCAGCCTTGCGTTGCCCCGGCCCGTTCCGCCGCGCCGCACGCAGCCTCACCCCAGCAACATTTCGCACCCACCGTTTCATCGCGTCCCCGGATATCCATGAAAGCCAGCATGCTCACCAAGCTCGACCAACTGGCCGAGCGGCTCGACGAAGTCAACGCCCTGCTAGCGCGCGAGGACGCCACCGCCAAGATCGACCAGTACCGCAAGCTCACCCGCGAGCATGCCGAACTGTCTCCGGTGGCCGAGCAATATGCGCAGTATCGCCAGGCGCAGGACGACCTCGCCACCGCGCAGGCGCTGCTGGACGATCCCGAGATGAGGGAGTTCGCCGCCGATGAAATCACCGCGGCCCGCGAACAGTTGGAAACGCTGGCAGGCAGCCTGCAGAAACTACTGCTGCCCAAGGACCCCAACGATGACCGCAATCTGCTGCTGGAAATCCGTGCCGGCGCGGGYGGCGAGGAAAGCGCGCTGTTCGCGGCCAACCTGCTGCGCATGTACACGAGCTACGCCGAGCGCCAGCGCTGGCAGGTGGAGGTCATGAGCGAATCCCCGTCGGACCTGGGCGGCTACAAGGAAGTGATTATCCGGATCGCCGGCGATGCGGCATTCTCCAGGCTCAAGTTCGAATCCGGCGGCCATCGCGTGCAGCGCGTACCGGCCACCGAGGCGCAGGGGCGCATCCATACGTCCGCCTGCACGGTGGCGGTGATGCCCGAGGCCGACGAGGTGGGCGAGATCGAGATCAATCCCTCCGACCTGCGCGTCGATACCTTCCGCGCCTCGGGTGCCGGCGGCCAGCACGTCAACAAGACCGATTCGGCGGTGCGCCTCACCCACCTGCCCACCGGCATCGTGGTGGAATGCCAGGACGACCGCAGCCAGCACCGCAACAAGGACAAGGCCATGAAAGTCCTGGCCGCCCGCTTGATGGACCAGAAGCTGCGCGCTGCCCAGGCGCAAGAAGCCACTACCCGGCGCAACCTGATCGGCACCGGCGACAGAAGCGACCGTATCCGCACCTACAACTTCCCGCAGGGGCGGGTGACCGATCACCGGATCAACCTGACGCTCTACAAGATCGACATGATCATGGACGGCGACCTGGACGAACTGTTGTCCGCGCTGGCCGCGGAACACCAGGCCGATCAATTGGCGGCGCTCGGCGAAGGACATTAATCGCGAATCGACGCGCGGCAATACCACGTTATTGCGAAAAAATAACTATCGCCGGGGTAATCAGTCGAATCGCGAGGCGTAAATCGAGATATCTGAACGAAAACCTTTGTATCTGTTGTAAATGCTTGCAACAGCACTAGCGTGCCATTTTTCGCTGTCTATAATCGTTTTCGACCGAGCCGCCATCCAGAGGTCGGCGTGTCGCTACTCTAAAACGGACAAAAGGACGAAATCATGAAGAAACTGCTCGCGCTGCTGATGATCACCGCCGCCATGGCCGCCTGCGGCAAGAAGGACGAAGCCCCGGCCACGTCGAGCGCCGAAAGCGCCATGCAGAACGCCGCCGAATCCGCCAAGGCCGCCGCCAGCGATGCCGCAGCCGCCGCCGGCCATGCCGCCGATGCCGCCAAGGCTGCCGCGAACAGTGCCGCTTCCGATGTCTCGGCCGCTGCCGACAAGGCCAAGGAAGACGCCGACAACGCCATGGCAAAGGCCAAGGAAGCTACCAAGGACGCCGTCAACGCCAGCGCCGACAAGGCCAAGGACACCGTCAACAAGTAATTCCCGCACCTTACGCGTTTCACGCTGCCCGCAGCGATCGCGCGGGCGGCCCGAAAGTGCCCGCCGCTCAGGCAAGCGCGTTACACTGCAAACCCCGTCCGGGCGCCTCCCGACGGGGTTTTGCTTTTCCCTTGTTCGTTTTCGCTTCCGGTCTTCCGTCTTGCGCCCCCGTGGCGCGCCTCGCCCTGCCCCGCCGCCCCATGTCCAGCACCCAGTCCAACGCCTCCTCCGCAGCCGCCGGCCCGCATGCCGCCACGCCAGTCGCCTTGCCTGAAGCGGCCACTGTGCGTGAAGTCCTGGCGTTGGCTGCCGCAGCGGGATTGCCGGCGCTCGAAGCGCGGCTGCTGGTGAGCCACGTCACCGGGTTGTCCCGCACGCAGTTGATCACCCGCGATGACGAAACGCTGAACCCCGTCCAGCGCGAAAGCATCGCGGCCCTGCTGGGGCGCCGCTTGGCCGGGGAGCCGGTGGCCTACCTGCTGGGTGAACGTGAATTCTTCGGGCGCGGCTTCCGCGTCACGCCCGATGTGCTGATTCCGCGCCCGGACACGGAAATCGCCGTGGAAGCCGCCTTGAAGCTGCTGGCCCCGCTGCCATCCCCGCGCGTGCTCGACATGGGCACCGGCTCGGGCGCGCTGGCAGTCACCCTTGCATGCGAGCGTCCCGACGCCGAAGTCTGGGCCACCGACATATCGCCCGGCGCCCTGCAGGTTGCCGAAGGCAACGCACGCGCGCTCGGCGCCGCCAATGTGCGCTTTCTCGCCTCCGACTGGTATGCCGGGCTGCCCGGCGGCCTGCGCTTCGACCTGATTGTCAGCAATCCGCCCTATATCGCCGCCGGCGACCCGCACCTGGCCCAGGGCGACCTGCGCTTCGAGCCGATCGACGCGCTGACCGATCACGGCGATGGTTTGTCCGACCTGGCCGCCATCGTGGCCGGGGCGCGCGCGCGCCTGCATGCGGGTGGCTGGCTGCTGATGGAACATGGCTATGACCAGGGCCAGGCTGCGCGCGACCTGCTGGCCGCGGCCGGCATGACGGAAATCTTCACCGTGCGCGACCTGGCGGACCACGAGCGCTGCACCGGCGCGCGGCTGCAACCCGCGTCCGGGGCGGGCGCCTGAAGCAAGCGGCCGATTCCGGTAAAATCAATCGCTTGCAGGCGCGTACATCACGCGCCCTCCGATTTCCAGATGGCGGCGCCCGAACCGGCACCGCATTCAACCGTAAAGAGACATCATGAGTGACGTGCAGCAAAAGATCGACCAGATCGTCAAGGGCAGCCCGGTGGTCCTGTTCATGAAGGGCACCGCCCAGTTCCCGATGTGCGGCTTCTCCGGCCGCGCCATCCAGATCCTGAAGGCCTGCGGCGTCGACGCGCCGACCACGGTCAATGTGCTGGAAGACGAAGGCATCCGCCAGGGCATCAAGGAATACGCCAGCTGGCCAACCATTCCGCAGCTTTACGTGAACGGCGAATTCGTCGGCGGCTCGGACATCATGATGGAGATGTACCAGAACGGCGAACTGCAATCGCTGCTCAAGGCCTGAGCGCGCGATGACCGCAGCGGGTGACGCCAAGCCGCGGCGCATCGTCGTCGCGATCACCGGCGCCACCGGCGCGGTCTACGGGGTCCGCCTGGTACAGATACTCAGTGCCGCGCCCGGCATCGAAACCCACCTGCTGATTTCGCCGGCAGGCGTGATGAACCTGCAGCACGAACTCGACATGGGCAAGGCCGAGGTGGAAGCGTTTGCCCACGTCGTCCACAACGTGCGCGATATCGGCGCGACCATCGCCAGCGGCTCCTTCGCAGCCCACGCGATGGTGGTGGCGCCCTGCTCCATGCGCACGCTGGCGGCGGTAGCCCACGGCATGTCCGACAACCTCATCACCCGCGCCGCCGACGTCACGCTCAAGGAGCGCCGCAAGCTGGTGCTGATGGTGCGCGAAACGCCGCTGAATCTAGCGCACCTGCGCAATATGACCGCCGTCACCGAGATGGGCGGCATCATCTTCCCCCCGGTCCCCGGCTTCTACCAGAAGCCGCAGAGCGTGGCCGAACTGGTCGACCACACCGTTGGCCGCGTGCTGGACCTGATCGACGTACCGCAGACACTGGCGCCGAGCTGGGCCGGACTCAACGGCCAGGCCTGAAACCTCCCGCAAACGCAGCGCGGCAGGCGCCTGCGGTGCCCGCCGTCAACGCCAGTAGCGATAACGGCGGCCGTATCCGCCGTAGTAGCCGTATCCACCGTAATAGCCCGGGCTCACCACCACCGCCGGAGCGGCATAGACCGGTGCGGGCGCAACGGCAACCTCGCCGCCATAGCCCGGATAAGCCGGGTACACCGCGCAACCGCCCAGCATGGCGGCACCCGCTACCGCGATTCCCATCATCCACGTCTTCATTTCATCGTCCTTGCGGCTTTGTGTAGCCTCAAGAACGTTATACGGGCCAGCTTGGTAATACAGGGTCAACGCCCTGTAACCCTTGTTACGAATCGCAACGTTTAGGCGAAGGTAAAAACCCGCGCGACCACCCTATATCTCAAACCTGACCCCCTGCGCCAACGGCAACGCGTCGCCATAGTTGACCGTATTGGTAGCCCTGCGCATATACCCCTTCCAGGCATCCGACCCGGATTCCCGCCCCCCACCGGTGGCCTTCTCCCCACCAAACGCGCCACCAATCTCCGCCCCGCTGGTCCCGATATTCACATTGGCGATCCCGCAATCGCTCCCCGCGGCCGACATGAAGCGTTCCGCCTCGCGCAGCGACTCGGTGAAGATGCAAGACGACAAGCCATGCTCCGACGCATTGTTCAGCGCGACGGCCTCCTCCAGCATGGTGTAGGGCATCACATAGAGAATCGGCGCGAAGGTTTCCGTCAGCATCGTCTCGTGCTGGCGATCGGTCAGCACCAGCGCCGGCCGAACATACTCGGCATTGGGGAAACGCTCCGCCAGCACGCGCTCGCCGCCGTGCACGGTGTTGCCGTGCTCGCGGCACCGGAGCAGCGCGCGAGCCATGGCGGCACCGGCAGCGCCATCGATCAGCGGGCCGACCAGGGTCGACTCGGCGAGCGGATCGCMCACCTGCAGGCGGCCGAACACCTGGACCAGCCGCGACGTCACGGCTTCCAGCACATCGACATGCACGAAGGCGCGGCGCAACGAAGTGCAGCGCTGCCCCGCGGTGCCGGCGGCGGAGAACGTCATGGCGCGGATGGCCAGTTCAAGGTCGGCCGATGGCGCGATGATCGCGGCGTTGTTGCCGCCTAGCTCCAGGATGGCGCGCTTGAAGCGTTCGGCGCAGGCAATGCCCACTTCGCGGCCCATGCGGGTGGAGCCCGTCGCGCTGATCAGCCGCACATCGGCATGCTCGACCAGATGCTGGCCCAGCGCCTGACCGCCCGGGAGCACCGTGGCGATGCCAACGTGCTGCGGCGCCGCGATCTCCAGCACGCCGTCCAGCAAGCCTTGCATCGCCAACGCGCACAGCGGGGTCTTCTCCGACGGTTTCCAGATCACCCCGTTGCCGCACACCAGCGCCAGCGCCGCGTTCCAGGCCCATACCGCCACCGGGAAGTTGAAGGCAGAGATGACGCCGCACAGGCCATAGGGATGCCAGGTCTCGCGCATCGCATGCTGGGGCCGCTCGGAAGCGATGGTCAGGCCGTGCAGCTGGCGCGACAGGCCAACCGCGAAGTCGCAGATGTCGATCATCTCCTGTACCTCGCCCAGCCCTTCCTGCAGGATCTTGCCGGCTTCGAGCGAGACCAGTTGCCCGAGATGCTTCTTGTGCTCGCGCAGGACTTCGCCAAAGCGCCGCACGACTTCGCCCCGCACCGGCGCGGGCACCAGCGCCCAGCTTGCCTGCACCGCACGGGCGCGCCCGATGCGTGCATCGGCATCAGGCAACGTGCATGCGGGCAGATGCCCGAAGGCCTCGCCGTCGATGGGCGAGCGCACCGGCAATGCGCCGGCCGGACCTTCGCCGTCGCGCCAGGGCGCCGTCAGCCCGATGGCCTGCCAGCAGGCCGCGAATTCCTTTGCTTTCATACCATTGCCTCTTGAAGCGGATGACGGGTGTAGTGTCGGCCGAAACGGTTGGCCAGGAAAGTGTCCAGCGGCATCGCCTCCTGCGGCACGAAGCCGGCCTGCGGCAGTTCGCCGCTGGCAACCAGGTCCAGCGCGGTGCAGATGCCGGCCGCCGTGGTGAGCTGGATCGCATTGACGTGGCCCGCGGCCGTATCGGCACCGCCGATGCGCACCGAGAACGAAGCCTGCGTCAGCGGGCCACGCCCGCCCTTGCCGCCTGCCGCATAGCCGGTTGCGTTGGCGAACACGATCACCACATCCTGCCGCGTGGCGGGAATCGCGCTCTCGAAAATTTCCCGCATCCAGTCGCGGCGTTCGCGCAGGCGCAGGTCGTTGAGCAACAGCTTCATTACCGCGCAGTGCCCCGGATACCGGATCGACTTGTAGTCCACGTCGCGCGCCCGGCCGGCCAGTGTCTCGGGCAAGGTGCCGAGCCCGCCAGACGTATTAAAGGCTTCGTACTCGATGCCGTCCAGCGAGAAACTCTCCAGCCCTTCCAGTGCGGGCACTTCCACGCGGCGGCCATCGACGATGGCTTCGCACGGATTGCAGTATTCGTTGATCAGCCCTTCCGTGCTCCAGGTCAGGTTGTACTTGAGTGCATTGCTCGGGTAGCGCGGCAGCGCGCCAACGCGCATTTTCAGGTCGAGCAGTTCGCCGCCGCCACGCAGGAAGCGCTGGGCGAGATCGTTGCCGACCACGCCGATAAACCCCGGTGCGAGCCCGCACTGCGGCATCAGCACGGAGCGCGCGCCTTCGGCCAGCCGGCGGACGGCGTGGGTGGCGGCAACATCTTCGGTCAGGTCGAAATAGTGCACGCCGAGGCTGACCGCGACCGTGGCCACGGCGACGGCGGCATGGAATGGCAGCGCGTTGAGCACGGCGTCCGCGCCGCCCAGCAGGCAGGCGCAATCCTGGTCCTGGCCCGGGTCGCCGACGCGCACGGCGATGCCTTCGGGCAAGCCTTCGAGATGGGCGGGTTCGCGGTCGACCAGGGTGACGCGGTAGTCGCCGCTGTCATGCAGCATGACGGCGATGGTGCGGCCGATCTTGCCTGCGCCCAGCACGACCACGCGCATCGGCATCTGCCTGGCATTGCGGGCGGGGGTGCCGGGAGTAACGGAAACGGCCGGGTTGGCGGGCTGCGCGGCGGACACCGCGGCTTGGGTGGTTCGTCCAGTCTGGTCCAGATGGCCGGTTGGCGTGATGCAGGTCATGATGTCCCTCGTGGAAAGTGTGGATCGGCCTTCGTCCGTGCTTGAAGTATGGTTGCGGGCAAAGCCAGAATGAAGGGACAAGATTGACGAAAGGGCCTCACAATCGAACGAATCGACGAGACCATCGGTCGAATCGTCAAGACCGACTTGTTTTCTGCCTTCGCGAACCGCGCCAAGCCCATGACCGAACTCGATCAGACCGACCGCCACCTGCTCTCCCTGCTGCAGGCCAACGCGCGCGAGAACGCCGCCAATCTCGCGCGCAAGCTCGGCATTGCCCGCACCACCGTGGTGGCCCGGATCGCGCGGCTCGAACGCGACGGCGTGATCGCCGGCTATGGCGTGCGGCTTGGCCAGGAGATGGAAGACAATGCCATCCTGGCGTTCTGCGGCTTGTCGGTGATGCCAAAGACCGCGCCGGCCGTGGTGCGGGCGCTGCAGCGCTTTCCCGAGATCGAGGAACTCAATTCGGTCAGTGGCCCCGTGGACTACATGGCGGTGATCCGCTGCGACACGCATGCCCGCCTGGACAAGCTGCTCGACGAAATCGGCGCGCTGGACGGCGTCAACCACACCACCACGTCGATCGTGCTGGCGCGCAAGATCGACCGGCGCCGGGCCGCGGGCTGACACAGCGGCGAAAGCGCAAAAGGCTTATGCTGCACAACTTGGCAGGCAGCCGGGACATCCCGGAAAACCATCCAGATCAGGAGAGCAAGACGATGAGCAATCGCATTCGAGTCGCCGTGGGCGGCGTGACCGGCTGGGCCGGCGGCGAACTGGCGCGCGGGGTGGCGCACGCGGACGATATGACGCTGGTGGCCGGGTTGTCGCGCGGCGCCGCCGGGCAGACCTTGGCCGAACTGACCGCGCACAAGGGCACACCCGGCGTGGCGGTGGCCAGCATCGACGAACTGGCGGACGGCGCCTGCGACGTCTATGTGGAATACACCAAGCCGGACGTCGCCAAGCGCAACATCCTGCAGGCGCTGGCAAAGGGCGCGCATGTGGTGGTCGGCACGTCGGGGCTGTCGGACGAGGACTACGCCGAGATCGACGCCGCCGCGCGCCAGGCCGGGCGCGGCGTGCTGGCCTGCGGCAACTTCGCCATTACCGTGGTGCTGCTGCAGAAGTTCGCCGAGATGGCCGCGCGCCACCTGGAGCACTGGGAGATCATCGACTACGCCAAGGCCGGCAAGATCGATGTGCCCTCCGGCACGGTGCGCGAACTGGCGTATCGCCTGGGGCAGGTCCGCGAAGCCGCGCAAGTGGTCCCCGTCGACCAGGTCAAGGGCCCGAAGGAAACCCGCGGCGCGACCCTGTCCGGCAGCCAGGTGCACGCGGTGCGGCTGCCTGGGTACCAGCTGGGCGTGGAGGTGATCTTTGGCGCCGACGGGCAACGCCTGCACCTCAAGCATGAGGCCGGCGATGGCTCCAAGCCTTATGTGTCCGGTGCGCTGCTGGCGATCCGCAAGGTGCACGCGGTGACCGGGCTGGTGCGCGGGCTGGACAAGGTGATGGAAGGGCTTTGAGCTTCGCTCGCCTCTCGCCCCGAGAGGAGAGGCGAGCAAGCACAATCCGGCACTTCAGGCGGCGCTGGCGCGCCCTCTCACCACTTCCCGTCCTTCCCCTTCTTCGCCTCCGGCTTGCTCGCCGGCGCCGCCGGCGCTGCCGAAGCGGCATTGGGATTGAGCTGTTGCGCCATGGCCTTGTCCTGGTCGGCCATCAGCACGCGGGCCTGGGGCAGCAGCATTTCGATGGTGCCGTTGTTGGGATCGTCCGGAATGGCGTAAAGCTCCACGGTCAGCGGCTTCCTCATCCAGCCGGCATGCGTGCTCTTGACGGGCTGGCCGGCCTTGTCCTTCATCTCCACCTGTTCCGAGCGGAAGGGCTTGCCGTAACGCGCGGTCAGGCTGTCCACCGCCGTCTTTTCGGAGCGCACGCCATCGGTCGGCACGATCAGCCCGACCAGGGCGTTGCGGTCCACAAAGGCGACTACGTGCGGGCCGTCCATGAAGGCGGGCCGCTTGTCGCGCGGTACGCCGACCTGGCGCATCACGCCGTCGCCGCGCACTTCGACGCACAGGGCGGTCACGTCGCGGCCATCGGGGGTGCGCTTGTCGGCGCAATCGGGCAGCGTGGGCAGCGGGCTGCCGATCTCCAGGCTCTCGAGCATCGGCGCCAGTTTGTCGGCGGCGCCATCCTTGGGCGCGGCGCCCGCCCAGGGCGAAACCAGCAGCAGGCTGGCAAGGGCCAGCCCGGCGAGGGGGTATTTCATCCAGACTCCTGAGAAAAGCTCCGGATTGGAGCGCCCCCTGCGCGCGTGGTTCCTGCCGGACCCACAAGGTGGCAAGGCAGGCACTCCGCCGGGGGTTAATGCGACATATTCAGCACGGCGTTGGCCAGCACTGCCAGCAAGACTAACAGCAACCCCCACAACAGCAGCCGCGGCACCCGGCTGGGCGGCAGTTGCCGCTGCGGCGAGCGCGCCGATGGCGGCAGCGGTGAACGCCGCCGGGTATGGCCGTGCAAGCCGCGCGTATGCCACACCGTATCCGGGCCGAGATCGCGCAGGGCGGTGCTTTCCTTGCCCGGCGGTTTCTGCGGCGGCACGCCCGGCGCGCCTTGCTGGCGGCGCCGCGCGCTCGGCGGACGTTGGGCGCCGGTGCTGTCCGGCGGTCGTTGCGTGGCCATCTGTGCTCCCCGGTTCATCGTGCCGGCGCGGGTCCTGATGTGCCGCCGGTACACAGAGCCGGGCACCTGGCCTGCGCGCCGCTCATGTTAAGGCAAAGCGGCGCCGCAAAACCGTGGCTTCGCCCGGCTTATGTGGCCGGCGCCACTTTTCGCGTGACGCTCAGCGCTTCGCGGCGGAAGGTATGCGCGACATGGTGGTAGAACGGATGCGGGCAGAACTGGCGCGCGAGGAAGGAAGCCAGCAGCGAAGCGGCCAGCAGGAAGAGCGTGAGATCCTGCGAGCGCGTCATCTCCATCACGATCACGCTGGCCGTGATGGGTGCCTGGGTGGCGGCGGCCAGGAAGGCCGCCATCGACACCAACGCCAGCACGCGGGGCTCGGTCATGCCGCCGAAGATGTGGCCGACCCACTGCGCCACATTAGCGCCGATGCCGGAGCCGATCGCCAGCGAGGGCGTAAAGATGCCGCCGGGAATGCCCGCGAAATACGACACCACGGTGGCCACCAGCTTGGCGATGCCGAACCACAGCGTGCTGTGCGGCTCGCCGTTGATCAGCCCGGCGGCCTGCTCGTAGCCGGTACCGAAGGTCGCGCCGCCGGTGGACCAGCCAATCACCGCCGCCACCAGGCCGCACAGGAATGCCACCAGCACCGGATGCTCCACCGGCCAGCCGCGCAGCCGTGCCGGCAGCAGCGCCGGCACGCCGCCGATCAGCAGTTTGGCGAACAGGCCGCCGAGCACCCCATTGACCAGCGCGCACAGCAGTACCGGGCCCCAGGCGTCGTGCAGCGCAAGGATCGGCGTCTTGACGATGAAATACGGGTTGTTGCCCAGGATCGCCAGCGACAGGAAGCCGGCGGTCAGCACGCCCGAGAGCACCAGCCGGTCCCAGCGCACGGCGGTGCCGCGGCCAAGTTCCTCAATGGCGAATACCACGCCGGCCAGCGGCGTATTGAAGGCCGCGGCCAGGCCGCCGGCGGCGCCGGCGGCGATCAGTGCATTGGGGTGGAAGCCGATGCGGAACTGCAGGCGCTCTTGGCACCAGCGGCCCCAGGCCAGCATGGCGGCGGCGCCCACCTGCACCGAGGGGCCCTCCCGCCCGATCGACGCGCCCGCCAGCAAGCCGCCCGTCGTCAGCAGCACTTTCCACATCGACTGGCGGAACGACACCAGCACGGTCTGCGCCGGCCCGGAGGGCGGCAGGTTGACCGCCGCGATCACTTGCGGAATACCGCTGCCGCGCGCCTGCGGCGCCAGCCGGATGGTGAGCCAGCGCAGCGCGGCCAGCCCGAATGGCAGCAGCACGAAGGTCAGCCACGGCGTACCGGCGGTCAGCTGGTAATTCCAGCGCAGCGCCACTTCGGCAATCCACGCGAATATCAGCGAGAACAGCGCCACGCAACCAGCGCCGCACATGAAGACGGCGTAGCGCAGGGTGGTTCGGGAGATGCGCCACATCTGGCGCGATTTGCGGCCGGCGGCAAGGCGGGCGCGGCGGCGCAGGGCGTGCAGGCGATCGGTTTCGGCGCTGGGATCGCGCAGGGGACCGGCAAGGGGCTCTTGGTGCGGATCAGGCTCTGAGTCGTTCATGGCGCGGCGGGCGTGGGCAAGAGAACGCCGTGACTGGCCCGAAGGCCGAATGCATCACGGCGCGACAGAACTATACGCCGATCGCCGCCAGCCGGCCGGCGCGCGCCATGGCGCTGCGCCACGGCTGCCGCCGCTCGCCTGGCGCGCCTGCGCTCAGTCCAGGCTGATGTTGTTGGCGCGGATGACCTTGCCCCAATGCGCGCGGTCCGCTTCGATATAGCGATCGATCTCGGCCTGGGTGCGCGGTTGCTGGATCACCAGCCCCAGTGCGCTGAAGGTGGCGCGGAACTGCGGGTCCTTGAGCACATGCGCGGCCGCGGCCTGCAGCTTTGCCACGGCCTCGGGCGGGGTCTGTGCCGGCACGGCGAGGCCGAACCAGGTGGCGGCCTGGAAGTTGGGATAGCCGCTCTCCGCCACGGTCGGTACATTGGGCAGCACCTCCAGCCGGGTGCGGCCGGTCACCGCCAGCGCGCGCAACTTGCCGCCCTTGATGTGCGGCAGCGAGGTACTGACCACGTCCACCATCAGCTGCACGTCATTGGCGAGCAGCGCCGACAGCGCCGGCGCGCTGCCGTTGTATGGAACGTGAGTGACCGAGATGCCGAGTTCGGTCTTGAGCATTTCGGTGGCCAGCTGCAGCGCGTTGCCGAGCCCGACCGAGGCGTAGTTGAGCTTGCCGCCGCTGGCCTTGGCATACGCCGCGAACTCGCGGATATTGGTGGCCGGCACCTGGTTGTTGGTCACCACCACCAGCGGCACCTCGGCGCCGATGCTGAAGATCTTGAAATCGCGCGGCGGATCGTAGGCGATCTTCTTGTAGAGCATCGGGTTCAGCACCATGCTGCCATTGGTGGCCAGCACCATGGTGTAGCCATCTGCCGGCGCGCGCGCCACGCTCTGCGTGCCGATCATGGTGGCGGCGCCGGGACGGTTCTCCACCACCACCGTCTGTTTCAGCTCGCGGCTCATGCCGTCAGCCAGCCCGCGCCCGAACTGGTCGGTAGAGCCGCCCGGCGTATAGGGCACCACCAGCTTGATGGGACGGTCGGGATAGGCGGCCACGGCCAGTTGCGCACAGGCCAGGATGGCGACGCCGGCGCAGGCGCGCCATCCGGTTTTCCAGCTTTGCATGGCTAGTCTCCTTGGTTCTTCTGATGTTCTCGGTCTTGCCGGTATGTCCGGGCTGCGCCGCGCTCAAACCCGCCGCGCGCGCCCTTCCCAGTATTTGTCGCGCAGGCGGCGCTTGGCCAGCTTGCCGGTATCGTCGCGCGGCAGTTGCGCTTCCACCACGATGGTGCGCGGCACCTTGAAGCCTGAGAGGCGCTGGCGCAGCCATTCGATGATCGCGCCCTCCTCCAGCATGGCGCCCTGCACCGGCTGCACCATGGCCAGCAGGCGTTCGCCATACTCGTCGTCGGGCACGCCGAACACCACGCAATCGGCCACGCCGGGGTAGCGCACCAGTTCGTGCTCGATCTCGGCCGGGTAGATGTTCACGCCGCCGGAAATCACCATGTCGGAGGCGCGGTCGCAGATGAACAGATAGCCATCGGCGTCGAGATAACCCATGTCGCCCAGGCTCACCAGGCCACCGCGGTCGATGGCGCGGCGGGCTTCGTCATTGTTGCGGTAGGTGAAATCGGGGTAAGCCGGCTGCCGCACATAGACCAGCCCGATCTCGCCGGGCGCGCAGGCCTTGCCCTGCTCGTCGAGGATGCGCACTTCGCCATCGTCGACCGGACGGCCGGCGGTGCCGGGCTTGGCCATCGCGTCGACCGGCGTGGCCACGGTGATCATGCCGGCCTCGCTCGACGCGTACGTTTCATGGATGACCGGACCGAACCAGTCGATCATGGCGCGCTTGACCTCGGGCGCGCACGGCGCGCCGGTCGACGCGACGAAGCGCAGCGAGGAGAGGTCGTAGCGCGCACGCACCTCCGGCGGCACCTTGAGCATGCGCACATACATGATGGGCACCAGGTAGAGCACGTCGATGCGGTGCTTCTCCACCAGCGCCAGCACCTGCTCCGGATCGAAGCGCGCGCACAGCACCAGGCGCTCGCCGAGCTGCAGCGCATTCTGGATGAATACGCCCGGCGCGCTGTGGTACAGCGGCGCGGCCATCAGCGCGCGGGTGCCTTCCACGATGCCCATGGTCTGCGCCACCACCGAGCGCATGCGCGCGAGTTGCGTTTCCAGCGTGGCCAGCGGCACCGCGGCGCGCAGCACGCCCTTGGGGCGGCCGGTGGTGCCGGAGGTGTAGGCCATGTGGCCGCGCGGCGCCACGCGCGGGCCGGCGTACGGCGCCTGCGCATCGAGCCAGCTTTCATAGTCGGTGGCGCCTGCCGCGCTGTCCTTGCCCGGCACCGCGACCGCCAGTACCTGCACGCCCTCGGGCACCGCCGCGCGCACGCCGTCCAGCAGATCGGCATGGACGATCAGCGCCCTGGCGCCACTGTCGGCCATCAGGAAGCGGATTTCCTCGACGGTGAAGTGCCAGTTGATGGGGCAGTAATAGACGCCGGCCGTACGACAGGCGTGGACGATATCGGCAAAGACCGGATCGTTGCGCAGCAGCACCGCGACCACGTCGCCTTCGTTGAGCCCAAGCGCGCGCAAGCCGCCAGCCAGGCGCGTGCCCCGCTCAAGCAGGTCGGCGGCGGCAAGGCGGGTATCTTCGAACCAGAGGTCGGCGGCCATTATTCGTTGTCTCCAGATTGGTCGGGTGTCGGGGAAGGCGTGGGTGCATTCACCGTGCGCGCGGCGCGGTCGGCGGCGTTCCTGGCGGAGATGCGTTCGCGCGCGGCCTGCCATTCGGCATCGCCCCAGCCCAGGTATTGCTTGAAGTAAGCGCCGTTGGCGAGCCAGTCTCCGCCATCCAGCGCAATGGTCTGTCCGTTGATCCACGAGTTGTCGCGGGCCAGCAGGAAGGCGGCGAGGTTGCCGATGTCCTGCGGCTGGCCGATGCGACCGGTGGGGTTCTGGCCGCTCAGCTGGTCTTGCTGCGAATCCTGCGGGCGCAGTCGCGAGCCCGCGCCTTCGGTGGGGATCACGCCCGGCGCGATGGCGTTGCAGCGGATGCCGTGGCGGCCCCACTCCACGGCCAGCGACTTGGTCATGGCGTCCACGCCGGCCTTGGACATGGCCGACGGCACCACGAAGGGCGAGCCGGTCCAGACCCAGGTCACCACGATGGAGAGCACCGAACCGGGATGGCCGTCGCGGATCCAGCGCTTGCCCACCGCTTGCGTCATGTAGAAGGTGCCGCGGAAGACGATGTCGGAGATGGCGTGAAAGCCATTGGGCGAGAGGTCCTCGGTGCGGCTGATGAAGTTGCCGGCGGCGTTGTTGACCAGGCAGTCGAGCGGGCCGTGTTGGGTCCAGATGGTCTCGATCATGGCGTCGACGGCGGCGGCATCGCGGATGTCCACCGCGTGGGTCACGACCTTGACGCCGTGCTGCTGCCGCAACGACCCGGCGGCCTCGTCCAGCACCGGCAGCCGGCGCCCGCACAGGTGAAGCTCCGCGCCCAGCCCGGCCAGGCGCTCGGCCATGATCAGACCCAGCCCGGTACCGCCGCCGGTGATCAGCACACGCTGGCCAGCGAAAAGATCGTTCTTGAACATGGTGTCTCCTGCTTGTTGTTCGCGTCGTTGGCGTCGTTGCGCCCGCCTGGCCCCGCTCCCGGCAATCCGGCAGGGAACGGACACTGTAGTCCTGACGCCCGGCATCGACAATTCCCCTGCGGCGACTCACAATGTTGCGCCATACGCGACAATACTCCTGGGAATCCCGGATGGACCTCAACCTCATCCAGGCCTTCGTCGACATCGTCGAGGCCGGCAACTTGTCCGAAGCGGGACGGCGGCGCGGCGTCACGCGCTCGCAGGTCAGCCGCCAGCTGCGCGAACTGGAACACCAGGCCGGCGCGCAGTTGCTGCGCCGTACCACGCGCCGGCTGGAGTTGACCGAGCCTGGGCGCTCGCTGTACCAGCACGGCCTGCGCATCCTGCAGGAAGTGGCCTCGGCCCAGGCGGAGATCGACAGCCTGGGCACCACCCTGCGCGGCCACGTGCGCCTGAGCGTGCCGACCGGTCTGGGCGACACCTTCCTGGCCCCGCTGCTGCTGGAGTTCACCGGCCAGCATCCAGGCATCTCCCTGCGCGTATTCTTTGCCAACCGCGTGGTGGACCTGATCGCCGCCGAGATCGACGTGGCGCTCAAGGTCACCTCGCAGCCGCCGCTGGACCATGTGGCGCGCGACATCTGCGCGATCGACTGGCAGCTCTGCGCGTCGCCCGCCTACCTGGCGCGCAACGGGCCGCTACACGCCCCGGCCGACCTGGCGTGGTGTCAGTTCCTGTGCCCGCCCTACCCCGCGCGGCGCTTCGTCCTCACGCTCGACCGCGGCGAGCAGCGCGAGCAGGTGGAACTGATCCCGCACCTGCAGTCCGAACATTTCCCCTTTCTGATGCGCGCGGTGCGCGACGGCCATGGCGTGGGCCTGCTGCCGGTCTATGCCGGCTGGGACGATGTGCGCGAGGGCCGGCTGGTGCCTGTGCTGACCGACTGGAAGCCGGAGGGCCTGGGCAGCCGGCTCTACATCATCACCACGCCCAACCTGCATCCATCGATGGCCACGCGCGCGCTGATCGATTTCCTGCGCGCGCGGATTCCGGCCCTGGATGTATTCAGCGATGCGATGCGCCAGACACTTTGCTGATCCCCCTGGTCTTTTCGTGTGGCCCCGGCGCCCCGCGATGCAAAGCGAGCCCCCCAAGCGATGTGAAGCGAGCCGTCAAGGTGTACCAGGCCGTATGGGGCGCCTTTTTTGCCTACTTTTTTGGCAAGACAAAAAAGTAGGTCGCCCCCCGCAGGGGGTGAAACCGCCTTTGACTTTAAGCCTTTGACTTTGATTTTGCAGGCAAGCAGTTGTAGCCATCCACCAGCCCCTAAAGACAAACCGCTCCGAACATCGCACAGAGTTATCCCCCACACCCAAGCAAACTTTCAAATTGCAAGTTAAGATGCGCGGAACGCCCTGGCTTGCAAATCGAAAGTAAACGCCGAGGGCCAACCGCTAGTCAGATGGAGAGGACCATGGGCCACACCGACTTTGCCAGCATGCCATGCCCCATCGCCCGCTCGATGTCGGTGCTAGGCGAGCGCTGGGCCATCCTCCTGCTACGCGAAGCGTTCTACGGCAGCACCCGCTTCGACGAATTCCAGCGCCACCTGGGCATTGCACCCAACATCCTCAGCGCGCGCCTGAAAAGCCTGGTCGAGCACGGCATGCTGGAACGCCTGCCTGCCCCCGACAGCGCGCGGCACGTCTACCACCTCACCGAGAAGAGCCGCGACTTCTTTCCCGCCTTTGTCGCCCTGAAGGCCTGGGCCGACCGCTGGATGAACGATGCGTCCGGCCCGCACACCGTGCTGCAGGACAAGCGCACCGGCGCCGCGATTGCCGCGCCGGCACTGGCACGCGCGGACGGCAGCCCGCTGACGCTGGACGACCTGCGCGTAGTGCCCGGCCCGGCCGCCAGCGGCGCCCTGCGGCGGCGCCTTGCCCGCGAAGGCGATCCAGCCGTACCGGCCAAGCGCGAAACGACGGATGAAACGGAGTCCAGCCATGAATGAACCCCAAGCCAATCCGCTGGCGGCAGCCACGCTGGCGTCCGTGACTACTACCGCCCCCACGCAACCGTTGATGCGCGAACTCTTGCGCCGCATTCTCGTACTGGCCGCACCCACCAGCCTGATCGCGTTCCTGCAGGCGGGCGCACAACTGATCGAAACCTGGCTGGCGGCGCGCCAGGGCACGGCGGCACTGGCGGGCTGGGCAGTCGTGCTGCCCTTCGCCCTGCTGCTGCAACAGATGTCAACCGGCGCCATGGGCGGCGGCGTGGTATCCGCCATCGCCCGCGCGCTCGGCGCGGGCAAGCGCGAGGAGGCTTCCTCCCTGGTGTTGCATGCGCTCATCATCGCCATCACGGCGGGGCTGGTGTTCGCCGTGGCGATGGCGGGCTTCCCCCGCGGCATCCTGGGCGCGGTGGCCGGGCAAACGGCTGCCGACGCGGCCGCCACCTATGCGATCTGGCTGTTCGGCGCCGGCGCGGTGCCAGCGTGGCTGGCCAACACGCTGGCTTCCGTGCTGCGCGGCGGTGGCCGCCATGCACTGGCGGCGCGCGTGCTGTCGCTGATGTGGATCGCCTTCCCTATCCTGGCCTGGGCGCTGGCCGAGCCGGCCGGCATGGGGCTGGCCGGCATCGGCGCCGCACTCGCGGCAGTGTCGTGGGTGGCGGCGCTGGCCATGGCCTGGGTAGTGCTGCGCGGCGGCGCCGGCTTTGTGCCAATGCTGCGGATACGTCCATCGCGCGCGCTGTTCGTGCGCATCCTGTCGGTAGGGCTGGTGGCCTGCGCCCTGGCATCGGTGGCTAACCTGACCACCATCCTGGTGACGGCGGAATTGCGTCATTACGGTACGGCCGCCGTGGCTGCCTACGGCATCTCCGCGCGGCTCGAATTCCTGATGATTCCACTGGCTTTCGGCGTGGGCTCGGCCCTGACCGCGCTGGTGGGCGGCGCCGTGGGCGCCGGCGACTGGGTGACCGCGCGCCGTACCGCCTGGGCCGGCGCGTTGCTGGCGCTGGCGGTAGCCGGGGCGGTGGGTGCGGCGGTGGGCCTGGCGCCGGAGGCCTTTGCCGGGCTCTTCACCAAGGACGCCGAAGTCGCCGGCATCGCCGCACGCGCGCTGTCCTGGGTCGCCCCGGCCTTTGGTGGCTTCGGCCTGGGCATGGCACTGTACTTTGCCTCGATGGGCGCGGGCCGCATGGGCTGGCCGATGGGGGCCGGCGTGGCCCGCATCGCCCTGGCCGCCGGTGGCGGCTGGGTGCTGGCTAACATGGCCGGCATGGGTCTGGACGGGCACTTCCTGGGCGTGGCGCTGGGCATCAGCGCCTACGGCGTGGTGACCGCGCTGGGCGTGCGCGATGCCAACTGGTCCGCACGCTAGGGCTAGCTAGGCGAATTGCGCGAATCGCGCGCATCGCCTCAGCGCTGCACCACACGCGCGTCGCCGCCCATCCCGGCGTCCCTGACCTCGGCCGGCACCGCCGGCCATCCGCCGCCCAGCGACTTGTACAAGGCCGCCGCGCCATTGAGCACGTCGACCTGGCCCTGGATCGCAGCAAGCTGGGTGTCGAACAGCTTCTCCTGCGCGTTGGTGACTTCGAGATAGCTGGAGTAGCCACTCTCGTAGCGCGCGCCGGCCTGGTCGGCGTACACCGTCAGGCTGCGCTCCTGATTCTGCAGGCTGCCCAGCCGGTTGCGCGTTTCCAGCCCGTTGGCCAGCGCGGTGTTCACATCGGCCAGCGCCGCCAGCACACTGCTCTGGTAGGCCAGCATGGCCTGCTCGCGCTGTGCGCCGGCAGTCTGCACCTGGCCGCGGATGGCGCCGCCCTGGAAGATGGGCTGCGTCAGCCCGGCAGACATGCCCCACACCTGCGAGGCGCTGTGCCACAGCGCGCCCGGCGAGGCCGCGATTGCGCCAAACAGGCCCGACAAGTTCACGGCCGGCAGGTAGAGCGCTTCGGCAGCACCCAGCAGCGCGTTGGCCGCCACCGCATTCTGCTCGGCCTGCAGCACGTCCGGGCGGCGCGCCAGCAGGGCTGCCGGCAGGTCGGCGCCAACCGGCGGCACCTGCAATTGCGCGATGGACTTGCCGCGCTCGATCGGCCCGGCCTCGCGCCCGAGCAGCACCGACAGCGCGTTCTCCGTCTGTGCAATGGACGCGCGCAGCGGCGGGATCGATGCCTCGGTGGCGTAGTAGTCGTTCTCGGCCTGCGCCAGCTCAAGCTGCGAGACCACGCCGCCCGCGTAGCGCATGCGGAAGATATCCAGCGCGCGGCTGCGGGAGTCCAGGGTCTGGCGGGCAACATCCAGCTGCGCGTCAAGCCCGCGCAGGCTGGCATAGCCCTGCACCACCGAGGCGGCCAGCGCCAGCACCACGCCACGCCGCGCATATTCCGCGTTCCACAGGTCGGCTTCGGCGGCTTCCGCCTGGCGGCGGATACGGCCCCACAGGTCGATTTCCCAGCTTGCGTTGGCCAGCAGCTGGTAGCTGTTGCCTGGCCGCTCCAGCGATGCGAACGGCGTGCCGTTGAAGGTGCCGGCGCGCTGGCGCGTGGCCGATGCCGACAGCCCGACTTGCGGGAACAGGCCGGAGCGCGCCACCAGCAACTGCCCGCGGAACGCGTCGATGCGCGCGGCGGCGATGCGTACGTCGTAGTTGTTGCGCAGCGCGGCGTCGACCAGTGCGTTCAACACCGGATCGCCGAAGCTGTCCCACCAGGCGCTGTCCGCGGCCACGGTCAGCGCGCCGGTATCGAGGCGGTACTGCGGCGGCTGCGCGACGTCCGGACGGCGATAGTCCGGCCCGAGCGCGCAGGCGCCCAGCGCCATCGCGCATGCGGCCAGGAGCAGGCGGCGCGCGCTCACGATGCCTCTCCCGCCGCGGCTTCGGACTGCACAGCCGGGGCCGGCGCGCCTTTGCGGCTGGCCCATTTGTCGGCGGCCGTGCCGATCAGGTAGGAGAACAGCGGCACGAACACCAGCGCCAGCGTGGTCGCGGCAATCATGCCGCCGATGATGCCGGTGCCGATCGAGTGCCGGGCGTTGGAGCCCGCACCGCTGGCGATAAACAGCGGCACCGCGCCCAGGATAAAGGCCAGCGACGTCATCACGATTGGCCGCAGCCGCAGCTTGGCCGCCTCCACCGCGGCGTCGGCGTGCGACATGCCCTCCTTCTGCTTCATCACCGCGAACTCCACGATCAGGATGGCGTTCTTCGCCGCCAGCCCGATCAGCGTGACCATGCCGATCTGGAAATACACGTCATTGGACAAGCCACGCATCAGGATGGCGAGCAGCGCGCCGAACAGGCCAAACGGCACCGCACTCAGGATTGAGAGCGGCAACGACCACGACTCGTACTGCGCGGCCAGGATCAGGAACACCATCACGATGCCGAACACAAACACGATGGTGGTGGTGTTGCCCGACTTCTTCGCCTCGAACGCCTCGCCGCTCCAGCCGTAGGCGTAGCCCACCGGCAACGCTTCCTTCGCCACCGCCTCCATCGCCGCCAGCGCCTGGCCCGAGCTGTAGCCAGGCGCAGCATCGCCGGTGATCTTGGCCGCCGGGAAGTTATTGAAGCGCGACAGCAGGTCGGGGCCGCTGCTGTAGGTGGTCTTGAGCAGGCCGGACACCGGCGCCATCGCCCCGCTTTGCTGGCGTACGTAGAGGAACTGCAGGTCGTTCGGATTGGCGCGGTACTGCGGCTCGGCCTGCAGGATCACCTGCCAGACCCGGCTGTATTGCGAGAACTGGCTGATGTAGAGCGAGCCGAATTGCGTCTGCAGCGTGCCATAGACATCGGCAATGGGCACACCCATGGTCTCCGCCTTCTCCTTGTCCACTTCCACCCGCATCTGACGCGAGGCGGCCTGGATGGTGCTGTTGAGGTGGCCCAGCTCCGGATGGCTGGCGGCGGCCTTGATAAAGGCGCGCGTAGTCGCCTCCAGCTCCGCGGTGGTGCCAGTGCCGCGGCTTTGCAGCCAGAACTCGAAGCCGCCCTGCGAGCCCAGTCCGGGGATCGACGGCGGATTGACCGGGATGATGATGGCTTCGGGAATGGCGCGCAGCTTCGGCGTGATCGACTGCAACATGCCCGGCACCAGCAGGTCGGGCTTGTTGCGCTCGCCGAACGGCTTCATGGCGACGAAGACCGTGCCGGCATTGGTCTTGTACTGGCTGTCGATAAAACTGTAGCCGGACAGCGCGGAGGCGTCCTGCACCGCGGGGTGCTCGCGGAACATGGCCGCCACCTGCGAGGTGATTTTCTCGGTACGGTCCAGGCTGGCGGAATCCGGCATCATCACCGCCACCAGCACATAGCCCTGGTCCTCGGATGGCACGAAGGCGGTGGGAATCCGGTTGAACAACTGCCACACCGCCAGCAGCATCAGGCCGAAGCAAAGCATCGCCACGACCGAGCGCCGCATGAACACGCGCACCCAGCCGCCATAGTGATGCACCAGCCGGTCGAAGCGCTTGTTGAACCAGACAAAGCCGCGCCACGGCTCGTGATGGCCCGGCTTGAGGATCAGCGCGGCCAGCGCCGGCGACAAGGTCAGCGCGACGAAGCCCGAGATCACCACCGACACCACGATGGTCAGCGCGAACTGCCGGTACAACTGCCCGGTGGTGCCCGAGACGAAGGCCACCGGGATAAACACGGCCGAGAGCACCAGCACGATGGCGATCACCGGGCCGGTCACTTCCTTCATCGCGCGCAGCGTGGCGTCCTTTGGCGACAGGTGGAACTCCGCCATATTGCGCTCGACGTTTTCCACCACCACGATGGCGTCGTCGACCACGATGCCGATCGCCAGCACCAGCGCGAACAAGGTCAGCAGGTTGATCGAGAAACCCAGCGCCAGCAGCCCGGCAAAGGTGCCGAGGATCGAGACGAACACGGCCAGCACCGGGATGATGGTGGCGCGCACGTTCTGCAGGAAGATAAACACCACCAGCACCACCAGGATCACCGCCTCGATCAGGGTGTGCACCACCTCGTCGATGGATGCGCGCACGAATTCGGTGGTGTCGAGCGCCACCTTGTAGCTCACACCCTTCGGGAACGTCTTGGACATCTCGTCCAGCGCCTTCTGCACGTCCTTGGCCACCTGCAGCGCGTTGGAGCCGGGCTGCTGGTACACGGCGATGATGGTGGCCGGCTTGCCGTTGAGCGCAGAGCGCAGCGTGTACTGCTGCTGGCCGATCTCGGCGCGGCCCACGTCGCGCAGGCGCACCACCGCGGCGCCGGTATTGTCTGCGCGCAGGATGATGTTCTCGAACTGCTCCGGCGTGGTCAGGCGCCCCGGCGTGACCAGCGGGAAAGTCAGTTCCACCGGCTTGCTGTTGGGCGCCTGCCCCACGCTGCCGGCGCCGAACTGTTCATTCTGGCTCTGCACCGCGCGTTGCACGTCCTGCGCGGTGATGCCCAGCGCCGCCATGCGGTCAGGCTTGAGCCAGATCCGCATGGCAAGGTCGGCCGAACCCATGATCTGCGCCTGGTTGGCGCCGTTGACGCGCTTGATGGCGTCGAGCACATAGAGGTTGGCGTAGTTGTTGATGTACTGCTGGTCGAAGCTGCCATCGGGCGAATACACGCCGATCAGCAGCAGGAAGCTGGAGGAGCGCTTCTGCACATTGATGCCGGTCTTCTGCACGGTGTCGGGCAGCTGCGGCAGCGCCAGGTTGACGCGGTTCTGCACCTGCACCTGCGCGGTGTCGGGATCGGTGCCGATGTCGAAATACACGTTGAGCGTCATCGACCCGGTGGGTGACGACGTCGACTGCATGTAGATCATGTTGTCGGCGCCGTTGACCTGGGTCTCGATGGGCGCCGCGACGGTCTGTGCCACGGTGTCGGAATCCGCGCCGGCATAAGTGGCGCTGACCGTGACCTGCGGCGGGGTGATGTCGGGGTACTGGGCGATCGGCAGGGCGAACATCGAGACCAGGCCGCCGATCACGATGATTAGCGACAGTACCGCCGCAAAGATGGGCCGCTGGACGCAGAAGGCGGAGAGCATGGCGGTCTCCGTATCAGGAGGACTTGGCCACGGGGCTGGCCTCACCCCCGGCTGGCGCGGACTGGGCCGACGGGGCGGAAGCCGGCACGCTGCCCACCCCCACGGCGGCCGGCGGCGCTTCGCCGGTGATCTTGACGGGCGCGCCCGGCGCAAGCTTGCTCGCGCCGTCCACCACCACCGTCTCGCCGGGCCCCAGGCCCTGGGCGATGCGCCACATCGAGCCGGAGAGGTCACCCACGGTCACCGGCCGGGGAGCGGCCTTGCCGTCCTTGTCCACCACGAAGACCAGGTCGCCCTTGGGCCCGTGGACCACGGCGCGCTGGGGCACCACGATGGCACCGGGTCGCGTGGCACCGCTCACCAGCACCCGCACGAACTGGCCGGGGCGCAGTGTGCCCTCGGGGTTGGGCATCTCCGCGCGTACCAGGTACGTACCGGTCTGCTGGTTGTAAGTGGCATCGGCAAAGGTAATGCGGCCCTTGCGGGGAAACTCGCTGCCGTCGGCAAGCACCACGGTGACCGCGTAGTGCTGGTCGGGAGGCGGCACCATCTGCTTGCTGGCCTGCTGGGCGCGGAATTCGAGAGTCTGGGGTTCGGAGACACTGAAATTGATGCGCATCGGCGTCAGCGTGGACACCGTGGTCAGCAGGCTGTTGGTCGTGCTCACGTAGGCGCCCTCCGGCAGCACGGCGGAACTGGACACGCCATCCACCGGCGAGCGCACATAGGTGTAGGACAGGTTGAGCTGCTGCTCCTCGACCTGTGCGCGGGCCTGTTCCACCCCGGCCGCGGCGGCGTGATAGTTGCCGGTGGCATCGTCGAGGTCTTTCGCCGACAGCGCGTTGCGCTCCGCCAGCGGCTTGACCCGTGCCAGGTTGGCGCGCGCCACCTCCAGCCGGGCGCGCTCTTGCGCCAGTTGCGCCTTGGCTGCGTCGAGCTGGGCCTGGAAGGGCTTGTGGTCGATTTCGAACAACAACTGGCCGGCCTTGACCATGGCACCTTCCACATAGGCCCGCTTCACCAGGAAGCCGGACACCCGGCCGCGGATGTCGACCGCCTGGTCGCTCTGGGTCTGGCCCACGAACTCGAAGGTGACAGGCAGATCCTGCGCCACGGTCTTGACGACCTGCACCGGTACCTCCTGCTGCGCCGCAGGCGGCGCTTCCTGCTTGCCGCAGGCGGCCAGCGCCCACGCTGCCACCACCGGCAGCAATGCCGTCCACCGCCGACCCGTCCGCTTCATTTCCAACCCTCCCGCATTCGCCTGGCCGGCCGGCGGCTGCCGTACGGACGCAATTAGCCCGGCAAGTTAAGCGCAGGAGCGAAAAGCGCACAATTCAATCTTTTTTGCGGCGTGTTAAGTACTTTAGAGAGCACCGTGAAACCGCCCGCCCCCCGTGGGGTGCGGCTTTCAATACTTGTCAGGGTACGCATCTTGCGTTGGCCGGAAGGCGCTGTGCCCAAAACCGTGCCGGCCTCTTGAATGTGCCCGCCGGCAGCCTCAACTAGCCACGTCATGCATCGCGCGGCAAAAGCGCCGCCGGCCAGACACGCGGGTACGGCTGCGAGCACGCAGGCTGCGAAACACTGGCTCTTCGCCTGCGGTTACACCTGCGCCATCGCGCCGGAATGATGTAAAACAAAACAGGACGCCACAAATTTCCGTGCGCCCGCTCTCCTGGAGGCGGCATGCCCCCTCGCACCACCGTTTTCGTCGCGGCCATCGTGGTCGGCCTGTTGCACGGCTACATCGGCCTGCGCCTGTTACCCGACCTGCCCGTGGCGTTCGCCGTCAAGGCACTTGCCGTGGCGTGGCTGGCGCTGTCCTGGCCGCTGATCCCCGCCGGCCTGCTCGCGCGGCGCCTGGACCAGCCATGGTGCGACGCGCTCACCTGGGTAGGCATGCTGGCGATGGGGTTCTTTTCCTCTCTGCTGGTGCTGACGCTGGCGCGCGACATTGTGCTGCTGGCGGGCGCCGTCACTGGCTGGCACCCGGCCTGGCTGCTGTCGCGCACCGCTGCCGCGGTACCGGTGCTGGCGCTGCTGGTTACCGCGCTGGGGCTGTTCAATGCGCGGCGGCTGGCGCAGGTGGTGGAGGTGGAAGTGCCGATCGCCGGCCTGCCCGACTCGCTGCACGATTTCACCATCGTGCAGATCAGCGATATCCATGTTGGCCCCACCATCAAGCGCGCCTATCTGGAACGCATCGTCGCGCGCGTCAACGAGTTGCAGCCGGACGCCATCGCCATCACCGGCGACCTGGTCGACGGCACGGTACGCGAGCTGGCGCCGCACACGGCGCCGCTGGGCGACCTGAAGGCGCGCCACGGCACGTTCTTCGTCACCGGCAACCACGAGTACTACGCCGGCGCCGAGCCGTGGATCATCGAACTGCGCAGGCTGGGCCTGCAGGTGCTGATGAACGAGCACGTGGTGATCGGGCAGGATGAAGACGCACTGGTGCTGGCCGGCGTGACCGATTATTCCGCCCACCGCTTCGACGAAAGCCATCGCAGCGACCCGGCGCGCGCGCTGGACGGCGCGCCATCTGTCGTCGCCGCGCGTGTCCTGCTGGCGCACCAGCCGCGCACCGCGCCCGCCGCTTCCAACGCTGGCTTCGACCTGCAGCTTTCCGGACATACGCATGGCGGCCAGTTCTGGCCGTGGAACCTGTTTGTGCCGATGCAGCAGCCCTATACCGCCGGGCTGAACCGGCATGAGGCAATGTGGGTGTATGTGAGCAGGGGCACCGGCTATTGGGGGCCACCCAAGCGCTTTGGCGCGCCGTCGGAGATTACGAAGCTGAAGCTGGTGCCCAAGCCAGCGCCGCCGCTCAATGCGGATGTGGCGTAATACGCGGACACGCAAAAAGCAAAGGGCCCCGCGCGAGCGGGGCCCTTGTCCGTTGGCGGCCCGTAACCGGATGCCGCCAGGATGATCGTGCTTATCGCGCGATAGGCTTGTAGCGGATACGCTTCGGCTTGGCGCCCTCTTCACCCAGGCGGCGCTTCTTGTCCGCCTCGTATTCCTGGTAGTTGCCAGGGAAGAACTCCACGTGCGACTCGCCTTCGAATGCCAGGATGTGGGTGGCGATCCGGTCCAGGAACCAGCGATCGTGCGAGATCACCATCACGCAGCCCGCAAACTCCAGCAGCGCGTCTTCCAGCGCGCGCAGCGTTTCCACGTCCAGGTCATTGGACGGTTCATCGAGCAGCAGCACATTGCCGCCGGAGATCAGCGTCTTGGCCAGGTGCAGACGCCCGCGCTCGCCGCCCGAGAGCGTGCCCACGTGCTTCTGCTGGTCCGAGCCCTTGAAGTTGAAGCGGCCGATATAGGCACGCGACGGCGTTTCGTAGCGGCCCACGGTCAGCACGTCGGCGCCGCCTGAGATCTCCTCGAACACGGTCTTGCTGCCGTCGAGCGCATCGCGGCTCTGGTCCACGTAGGCCATCTTCACGGTCGGGCCCACCTTGATCTCGCCGCTGTCCGGCGTTTCCTTGCCGGTGAGCATGCGGAAGAAGGTCGACTTGCCGGCGCCGTTCGGGCCGATGATGCCGACGATGGCGCCAGGCGGCACCTTGAAGCTGAGGTCATCGATCAGCAGGCGGTCGCCATAGGCCTTGCTCACACCGTTGAATTCGATCACCTCGTTGCCCAGGCGCTCACCCGCGGGGATGAAGATTTCCTGGGTTTCGTTGCGCTTCTGGTATTCCTGGCTGTTCAGTTCGTCGAAGCGCGCCAGACGCGCCTTGGACTTGGCCTGGCGCCCCTTCGGGTTCTGCCGCACCCATTCCAGTTCCTTGTGCAGCGCCTTCTGGCGGGCCGACTCGCTAGACTCTTCCTGTTTCAGGCGGGTTTCCTTCTGGTCCAGCCAGGAGCTGTAATTGCCCTTCCAGGGGATGCCGTGGCCGCGGTCCAGTTCCAGGATCCATTCGGCCGCGTTGTCCAGGAAGTAGCGATCGTGGGTCACAGCCACCACGGTACCGGGGAAGCGCGTGAGGAACTGCTCCAGCCACTCCACCGATTCCGCATCCAGGTGGTTGGTGGGTTCGTCTAGCAGCAGCATGTCGGGGCGCGACAGCAGCAGGCGGCACAGCGCCACGCGGCGCTTCTCGCCGCCGGACAGGTTGCCCACCTTGGCGTCCCAGGGCGGCAGGCGCAGCGCGTCGGCTGCGATTTCCAGCTGCAGTTCGGCGTTGTTGCCGTCGCTGGCCGCGAGGATCGCTTCGTACTTGGCCTGGTCCGCCGCCAGCGCGTCGAAGTCGGCGTCCGGTTCCGCATAGGCCGCGTAGATCTCATCGAGCTTCTGGCGTGCCTCGAACACGCCGCCCAGCGCGGCTTCCACCGATTCGCGCACCGTCTGTTCGGGATCGAGCTGCGGTTCCTGCGGCAGGTAGCCGATGTTCAGGTTGGGCATGGGCGTGGCCTCGCCCTCGATCTCCTTGTCGATGCCCGCCATGATCTTCAGCACGGTCGACTTGCCCGAGCCGTTCAGGCCCAGCACGCCGATCTTGGCGCCCGGGAAGAAGGACAGCGAGATGTCCTTGAGAATGTGACGCTTGGGCGGAACGATCTTGYCCACGCGGTTCATGGTGAAAACGTACTGTGCCATGCGAATCCGAGTGAATTGGGGGAGGTGAAATGGGGGAATCGGCCAAGTGTAGCAAAGCCGGTCCGGCCGCGGCCCGTCAGGACGCTTTCCCGGCGCGCAAGTTGCCGGCCGGGCGCCTGCGCGCGCGGGTCAGGCTGGACGTCAGCCGGCGGTAGGCGATATCCATGTGCCGCTGTATCAGCGCGCGCGCCAGCTCGGGATCCTTGCCGCGCAGCGCCGCCAGCACGGCGCGGTGCTCCGTGATCGCCCGCGCCCATACCTCGGGCGTTTCGAAGTGGCTGTCCAACTGATCGAACAGCGGGCCCAGGCGCAGGTCGAAGAGCCGCCGCACCACGCCCACCAGCACGCTGTTGCCGGTGGCCTCGGCCACGCGCACGTGGAACAGGCGGTCGGCATCGAGCGGCGTGAGGCCCGCGGCGGCATCGGCGGCCATCTGCGCGATCGCCTCCTCGATGGCGTCGAACTGGGCCTTGCGCCCGCTTCTTGCCGCCAGCGCGGCAACCTCGCCTTCCACCAGCGCGCGGGCGCGGATCAGTTCGAGCGGTCCCTCCTCGCCGGACAGGTCGAAGCCCGCATCGGCGTGCGAAGGTGGTTCGCACACATAGATGCCCGAGCCCATCCGCACTTCGATATAGCCCTCGACCTCGAGCGCGATCAATGCCTCGCGCAGCGACGGCCGGCTCACGCCGAGCTGCACCGACAGATCCCGCTCCGCCGGCAGGCGCGAGCCCACCGGAAACTCGCCGGCCAGGATCAACCCGCGCAACTGGTTGCTGATCTGGCGGTAAAGGCGCTGTGGCTCGATCGATTGGATAGGCATGGACAAGCAGCCCCGAGTGGCCAGCACAGATCTCCAGTGCGCGAATCGTGCGCTGGCGGTTGCGGTGTTTCGCAGTCCCGCGCCGCCGGCTCGCGGCGCGAGATTGGTTTGACCAGTTGTCCAGTCCGCTGAAGTCTAGGCAGCGCGCTGTTCAATGTCCAGGCGCAACGCGAATGCACTGCAGCATCGGCAACGGCACCGCGCGCGGCGGTAGAGACGGCAGTAGAGACCCCTAATTGGTAATACCAGTTTACCTGTCGATAGTCCTGAACTAGACTCCGCTCACTCGGCATGCGCGCGGCAAGGCAGTGGCGGTCGCAGGCATCCGGATCTGCATCGCACAAGAAAGCGGGCATCAGCACACGTGGCGCGAAAGCGCTGGACGTCGCTACGCGGCCCCCGCAGAACGCAGGAGACCCGAGTGAACGACGAAAAACCGCCGAAGCCCCCGGTGCACCCCGTGCGCCGCAGCCAGGCCTGGTTCGGCCGGCTTGACCGCGATGGCTTCATCTACCGCTCGTGGCTGAAAAACCGCGGCATTCCCCACGATCAGTTCGACGGCCGCCCGGTCATCGGCATCTGCAACACGTATTCCGAACTCACCCCCTGCAACTCGCATTTCCGCACGCTGGCCGAACAGGTCAAGATCGGCGTATGGGAAGCGGGCGGCTTTCCGCTCGAATTCCCGGTGATGTCGCTGGGCGAGACCATGCTGCGCCCGACCGCGATGCTGTTCCGCAACCTGGCCAGCATGGACGTGGAGGAATCGATTCGCGGCAATCCGATCGATGGCGTGGTGCTGCTGATGGGCTGCGACAAGACCACGCCGGCGCTGATGATGGGCGCGGCGTCCTGCGACCTGCCCACCATCGGCGTCTCCGGCGGCCCGATGCTGAGCGGCAAGTTTCGCGGCGGCGAGCTGGGCTCCGGCACCGATGTCTGGAAGATGTCGGAAGCGGTGCGGGCCGGACAGATGTCGCAGGAGGATTTCTTCGAAGCCGAAAGCTGCATGCACCGCTCGCATGGCCACTGCATGACCATGGGCACCGCGTCGACCATGGCCAGCATGGTGGAAGCACTCGGCATGAGCCTGCCCGGCAACGCCGCGATTCCGGCGGTGGACGGCCGCCGCAATGTGCTGGCGCGCGCCTCGGGGCGCCGCATCGTGGAGATGGTCAAGGACAACCTGGTGATGTCGCGGATCCTCACCCGGCCTGCCTTCGAGAACGCCATCCGCGTCAACGCGGCGATCGGCGGCTCGACCAACGCGGTGATCCACCTGCTTGCCATCGCCGGCCGCATCGGCGTCAAGCTGAGCCTGGAAGACTGGGACGCATTGGGTCACGAGCTGCCCTGCCTGCTCGACCTGCAGCCCTCCGGGCGCCACCTGATGGAAGACTTCTATTACGCCGGCGGTCTGCCGGCGGTAATCCGCGAACTGGGCGCGGTGCTGGCGCGCGACGCGCTGACCGTCAACGGCAAGACGCTGTGGGACAACTGCAAGGACGCGCCMAACTGGAACCGCGAAGTCATCCACGCCTTCGACGCGCCCTTCAAGGCGAACGCGGGCATTGCCGTGCTGCGCGGCAACCTGTGCCCCGACGGCGCGGTGATCAAGCCCTCCGCCGCCACCCCGGCGCTGCTCAGGCACACGGGCCGCGCGGTGGTGTTCGAGAACAGCGAGCATATGCACCAGCGCCTCGACGACGAATCGCTCGATGTGGACGAAACCTGCGTGCTGGTGCTCAAGAACTGCGGCCCGCGCGGCTACCCCGGCATGGCCGAGGCCGGCAACATGCCGCTGCCGCCCAAGGTGCTGCGCAAGGGCATCACGGACATGGTCCGCGTCTCGGATGCGCGCATGAGCGGCACTGCCTACGGCACAGTGGTGCTGCACGTGGCGCCCGAGGCCGCGGCCGGGGGCCCGCTCGCGCTGGTGCGCGACGGCGACATGGTGGAGCTGGATGTACCCGCGCGCAAGCTGCACCTGCATGTCGGCGACGAGGAATTGCAGCGCCGCCGCGCAGCGTGGCAAGCGCCTGCGCTGCCGATGGAACGCGGCTGGACCCGGCTCTATGTCGAGCACGTGCAACAAGCCAACCTGGGCGCCGACATGGATTTCCTGGTGGGCAAGAGCGGCGCCGCCGTACCCAAGGACAACCACTGAGACGCGTTGTCGCAACGCGGCTTTCCGCAGCTTTGCATTCGCGACGAACGGCCGCTCCCGGCATGAACGGCCAACGGAGACACCACGCATGGCATCGGTTCAGATTCGCGGCATCCAGAAGTACTTCGGCAGCACGCAGGTCATCCGCGGCGTGGACATCGACATCGCCGACGGCGAGTTCACCGTGCTGGTGGGACCATCCGGCTGCGGCAAATCCACGCTGTTGCGCATGATTGCCGGGCTGGAGGAAATCACCACCGGCGAGATCGCCATCGGCGGCCGGGTGGTCAATCGCCTGCCGCCAAAGGAGCGCGACATCGCCATGGTGTTCCAGAACTATGCGCTCTACCCGCATATGACGGTCTACGACAACATGGCTTTCTCGCTCAAGCTCGCCAAGGGGGATAAGGACGAGATCAGGCAGAAGGTGGACAAGGCTTCCGCCATTCTCGGCCTGGGCAGTTTGCTGGATCGCTACCCGCGCCAGCTTTCGGGCGGCCAGCGGCAGCGGGTGGCGATGGGACGCGCCATCGTGCGCGATCCGCAAGTGTTCCTCTTCGACGAGCCGCTCTCCAACCTCGACGCCAAGCTGCGCGTGCAGATGCGCGCGGAGATCAAGGAGCTGCACCAGCGCCTGCGCACCACCTCGGTCTACGTCACGCATGACCAGATCGAAGCCATGACCATGGGCGACCAGATCGTGGTGATGCGCGACGGCCGCGTGGAGCAGCGCGGCAAGCCGCTGGACCTCTACGACCATCCCGACAATCTCTTCGTGGCCGGTTTCATCGGCTCGCCCGCGATGAACTTCGTGCCCGGCGTGCTGCGCCGCCAGGGCGGCGATACGGTTGTCGAGTTTCCCGATGGCACGCGCCTGCCGCCCCCCACGCGCTTCGACGCCGGCGCCGGGACCGACGGCCAGCGCGTGATCTATGGCGTGCGGCCCGAGCACCTGAGCCTGGACGCGACCGGCCAAGGCCTGCGCAACCGCGTGTCGGTAGTCGAGCCTACCGGCGCCAACACCGAGATCTATTCGCGCTTCTGCGAAACGGACTTCATCTCGATATTCCGCGAGCGCCATGACTTCGCCGCGGGCGACATCCTGAACCTCGTGCCCGACCACCAGCACACCCACCTGTTCGATGCCGACACGGGCCAGTCGCTGCTGCGGCACGGCACGCCGGATGCGCAGGGTGATCCGGGAAACAGGCATGACCAGCACGGGGCGGAACCCCTGACCACGGAGGAGACAAAACGATGAGCGCACCGACCAACTTCACGAGACGCGATTTCCTGGCATCCACGGCTGCCGTCGCCGCCACCACGGCGCTGGGCGGCCATGCCTTCGCCGCGCCCGCCCCGCTGCTGTACAAACCGGAAGCGGGCGCCAAGCTGCGGGTGCTGCGCTGGAAGCGCTTCGTGCAGGGCGACGAAGACTTGTGGAACGCCAACACCAGGAAGTTCTCCGAACTCACCGGGATCGAGGTGCGGGTCGACAACGAAGGCTGGGAAGACGTGCGCCCCAAGGCCGCCGTGGCGGCCAGCGTTGGTAGCGGGCCGGACATCATCGTCGGCTGGTTCGACGACCCGCAACAGTATCCCGACAAGCTCGTCGACATGTCGGACCTGGCCACCTACCTCGGCGGCAAATACGGCGGCTGGTACGACGTGTGCCGCAAATACGGCACGCACAACGGCAAGTGGATCGGCCTGCCGCTGGGCGTGGTGGGCAACGCGCTGGTCTATCGCGAGAGCCATGTCAAGGCAGCGGGCTTTGAGACCATCCCCAAGGACCTCGCCGGCTTCCTCAAACTGTGCCAGGGGCTCAAGGCCAAGAACACGCCCTGCGGCTTCGCGCTGGGCAAGGCGGTCGGCGACGGCAACAACTGGGCGCACTGGCTGCTTTGGTCGCATGGCGGCATGCTGGTCGATACCAAGGGCAAGGTCGTGGTCAACTCGCCCGAGACCTGGGCCGCGCTGGAGTATGCCAAGCAACTCTATGCCACCTTCGTGCCCGGCACGCTGTCCTGGCAGGACCCGTCGAACAACAAGGCCTTCCTGGACGGCCAGGTCAGCCTGACCGCCAACGGCATCTCGGTCTACTACGCGGCCAAGAATTCGAAGGAGCCCAAGCTGCAGGAGATGGCGCGGGACATCCAGCACGCGCACTTCCCGATCGGCACGTCCGGCAAACCCACCGAACTGATGCAGATCACGCAAATGATGCTGTTCCGATATTCCAAGTTCCCGAACGCGGCCAAGGCCTACCTGCAATTCATGATGGAACCGGAGCAGTACAACCCATGGATGGAAGCCGCCATCGGCTACGTCAGCCAGCCGCTCAAGGCCTACGAGGCCAACCCGATCTGGACGGCCGATCCCAAGCACACCGTCTATCGCGACTCCGCCGCGCTGATGCTCGACAACGGCCACGCCGGCCCGCTGGGCACCGCTTCGGCCGCGTCCATGGCTGACTACATCGTGCTCGACATGGTGGCCGAGGCGGCCAGCGGTTCCAAGACGCCGAAGGAGGCGGCGGCGCGCGCGGCGCAGCGTGCCGAGCGCTACTACAAGGCGTGATGTCGCCAACGCCCGAAGCAGGGAAGGCGCGGCGGCACACCGCCGCGCCGCCGTTCTGAAGATCCGGTCCGGCGTTTCCAGCGCCGGACCGGCAGCCGCCGAGGTGATCCATGCTATCCCGCCTGTTGAACAACCGCCATACGCTGGGGCTGCTGTTCATGCTGCCCACGGCGCTGTTGCTGCTGGTCTTCCTGACATATCCGCTCGGCCTCGGCGTCTGGCTCGGCTTCACCAATACCAAGATCGGCGGCACCGGCGAATGGATCGGGCTGGCCAACTACAGTTACCTGGCCGGCGACTCGCTGACGCAACTGGCGCTGTTCAACACGCTGTTCTACACGCTGGTGGCCAGCGTGCTGAAGTTCGCGCTGGGGCTGTGGCTGGCGCTGCTGCTCAACAAGAACCTGCCGTTCAAATCGTTCTTCCGCGCCATCGTGCTGCTGCCGTGGATTGTGCCGACGGCGCTGTCGGCGCTGGCCTTCTGGTGGATCTATGATGCGCAGTTTTCCATCATCAGCTGGAGCCTGGTCAAGCTCGGGCTGATCGACCGCTATATCGATTTCCTCGGCGACCCGTGGCTGGCCCGCTTCTCCACCATCGCCGCCAATGTCTGGCGCGGCATTCCCTTTGTCGCGATCTCCCTGCTGGCCGGGCTGCAGACCATCTCGCCCACGCTGTACGAAGCGGCATCGATCGACGGCGTCACGCCGTGGCAGCAGTTCCGCTATGTCACGCTGCCGCTGCTGACGCCGATCATCGCGGTGGTGATGACCTTCTCCGTGCTGTTCACCTTCACCGATTTCCAGCTGATCTACGTGCTCACGCGCGGCGGCCCGCTCAACGCCACTCACCTGATGGCCACCCTGTCCTTCCAGCGCGCGATTCCCGGCGGTTCACTGGGCGAAGGCGCGGCGATCGCCACCATGATGGTGCCCTTCCTGCTGGCTGCCATCCTGTTCTCTTACTTCGGCCTGCAGCGGCGCGGCTGGCAACAGGGAGGCGACAAATGAAAGCGAAAGCGATGAGCGCGCCCGAGCAGCAGGGCATGGACTACCTGCAATCGATACCGCGGCGCTGGGTGACCATCTACATCCCACTAGGCATCTTCGTCTTCGTGCTGCTGTTTCCGTTCTACTGGATGGCGATCACCGCCTTCAAGCCGGATGGCGAACTGCTGATGCGCAGCGCCAACCCGTTCCTGGTGATGGCGCCCACCTTCGCGCATTTCAAGAAGCTGCTGTTCAACACGCCCTACCCGGCCTGGCTGCTCAATACCGTGATCGTCTCGACGGTATCGACCTTCGCCTCGCTGGCCGCCAGCGTGCTGGCCGCCTACGCGATCGAGCGGCTGCGCTTCCAGGGCGCGAAGCAGGTCGGGCTGGCCATCTTCCTGGCCTACCTGATCCCGCCCTCGATCCTGTTTATCCCGCTGGCATCGATCGTGTTCCAGCTCGGCCTGTTCGATACGCGCTGGGCGCTGATCCTGACCTATCCCACCTTCCTGATCCCGTTCTGCACCTGGCTGCTGATGGGCTACTTCCGCTCCATCCCTTACGAACTGGAAGAATGCGCGCTGATCGACGGCGCCACCCGCTGGGAGATCCTGGTCAAGATCATCCTGCCGCTGGCCGTGCCGGGACTGATCTCGGCCGGCATCTTCGCCTTCACGCTGTCGTGGAACGAGTTCATCTACGCGCTGACCTTTATTTCCTCGTCGGAAGTGAAAACGGTGCCGGTGGGCATCGTCACCGAGCTGATCGAGGGCGACGTCTACCACTGGGGCGCGCTGATGGCAGGCGCCTTGCTGGGCTCGCTGCCGGTAGCGCTGGTGTACTCGTTCTTTGTCGAGTACTACGTGTCGGGCATGACGGGGGCGGTGAAGGAATAGGCGGCAAAGGGCCGGACAAGCGCAACGGCACCGGGCATGAACGCCTGGCAAGGGCAGGTTAAAATGCCCGTTGTCCCGCCGCCAACCGCCGGCACCGCCGAACCACCCCGTATTCAAGCCCGATCCGATGAGCAAACCCGCCCGCACCCTCACCTTCAAGTGCAAGAAGTGCACCAAGCCCGTCACGCTGTTTCTGCAGAAGGTATCCGCCTGTTCGCACATCACGCCATACCAGGGCTGGTGCAAATGCGGTGAGCTGGTTCGTCACGCCACCGGCGACAAGGATGCGGTCGAGTCCTTCGTCTCCTCCGTCGACGGCAACTGGGCACACCACCACCATCACCACCATTGAGCAACCGTAGCCATCCCGCTCCCGCCAGCGAAACCTGGCGCCCCGGCGCCAAGGATCCGCTGCGCTTCCTGAGCGCGTATCCCGATGCCGTGCTCGACCAGGTGCGCCAGCTGGTTGCCGCCAATCGCCTTGGCGAGCACCTGGCGAAGAAATACCCGGCCCGGCACACCGTGCAGACAGACCGCGCGCTGTACGACTACACCGCCGAACTGAAGCAGGAATTCCTGCGCACCGCGCCGCCGGTCCACAAGATCGCGTTCGACGCGAAGATCGACGTGGTGCATCGCGCGCTCGGGCTGCACACCGCCATCTCGCGCGTGCAGGGTGGCAAGCTCAAGGCCAAGAAGGAAATCCGCGTGGCCTCGCTGTTCAAGGAAGCGCCGCCCGAATTCCTGCGCATGATCGTGGTGCACGAACTCGCGCACCTGAAGGAAAGCGATCACAACAAGGCGTTCTACCGCCTGTGCGAATACATGGAGCCGGCGTATCACCAGCTCGAGTTCGACACGCGCCTGTTCCTGGCGTGGCGTGAACTGGAGCAGGCACAGCGCTAGCCCCCTCGCCTCTCAAGCCTCAAGCCTCAAACCGCGCCCGGGCTCACCACCACTGTCTTCCGATACGTCCCCTGTGCCGCCAGGCGATGCAGCACGCACACCTGCACGTTGCCGGCGAAAGCGGCCTGCCTGACGGCTGCCGCCATATGCGCCAGCACGACCGCGGCCATGGCGGCCTGCACCGGCTCCGGCCGCGCATTGGTCATCACGAGATGCGTCACGACGAAGCCGGCTTCGGGGTCGTCGCCGGTCAGCGCAACCTCCGCCACCAGCAGGCGGCTCTTGAGATCCGCCAGTTGCGCGTAGCCATGCCCTGCGAGTTCGCGGTGCACGCCGGCGAACACATGCGCGAAGTCGATCCTGTCCGCGAGTTGCCGCGTGGTTTCGGTAATCAGGTGCGGCATGATCAGTCCGGTTTCACCGAGGCGGAGGATACGGCGCGGGTCCAACTCGCCTGCGCCTGCGACAGGAACTGGCGGAAGCCGGCAGGATCCAGCGGCCGGGCTTCCACGCCAAGCGCCAGCAGGCGTTCCTGCATCTGCTTGTCGGCGAGCACCGCATTCAGCTCGTGGTTGAGCCGGTTGAGGATATCGCCCGGCAGCTTGCCCGGCGCCATGATTCCGTACCACGGCGCCGCGTCGAAATCGCGCACGCCTTGCTCGCGCATGGTGGGCACCCCCGGCAGCAAGGCGGAGCGTCGTGCGCCGGTCTGCGCCAGCGGCACCACCGTGCCGGCTTTGATGTGCGGCAGCAGCAGCACGGGGCTGTCGAACATCAGCGCAATCTGCCCGCCCAGCAGATCGTTGATGGCGGGGCCCGACCCCTTGTAGGGAGAATGCAGCAGGCGCGCGCCGGTAGCCTGCGAGAACATCGCCCCGATGATGTGCTGCGGCGTGCCGTTGCCCGCCGAGCCGTAGGCGATGGTGTCGGGCGCCGCGGCGGACGCGCGCACCAGCGCGGGCACGGAATCGAAGCGCTGCCCGCGGGTGCCCGCCACCAGGATGAACGGCACCGTGCCGATCAGGCCGACGCCGGCCAGGTCCTTCGCTGGATCGTAGGGCAGCGCGGGATACAACGCCTTGCCGACCGAGACCGGCCCGACCGCGCCCAGCAACAAGGTATAGCCATCGGCAGGCGCCTTGCTGACATAGTCGCTGCCGATGGTGCCGCCCGCGCCGGGCCGGTTCTCCACCACCACCGGTTGCTTCAGGCGGACCTGCAGTTCTTTCCCGATCAGGCGGGCGAGCGAGTCGGTGGTGGCGCCGGGCGCATACGGCACCACCAGGCGGATCGGGCGATCCGGATAGGCAGCGCTGGCCGCTGGCGCGAATGTCAGGCAGAGCGCGGCGGCTGCGAGCGCGGGCGACAAGAAGGCAAGCAGCCGGCGGTTGCGCCGGTCGGCGCTGGAATGGCATGACATGGGGGTCTCMTGGTGTTTTCCATGTTGTGCATGCATTCCAGCAGTTACGACATGCTCTGTAAAATGATGAATCGATTTTCAATTCATCACGACAGATTATGAGATCAACGGCCACGCCCGAAGCCATGGACCTGCGCCTGGTCCGCAGCTTCATGGCCGTTGCCCGCCATGGCAGCGTGACCGCCGCGGCCGATTCGCTCGGCCTGACGCAACCGGCCTTGTCACAGCACCTGCGCATCTTCGCGCAGAGCCTGGGGGTGCCGCTGTTCGGACGCGTGGGCCGCAAGCTGGAACTGACCGATGCGGGCAGGCAACTGGTTCTGGCGCTCGAACCCGTGCTCGATCAGCTCGAACGGGTCATCGTATCCGCAGCCTCTCAGCGCGGCGCGGTGGAGGGCACGCTGCGCATCGGCGCCACCCATACCTATCTTTCCGCGCTGGTGATGCCTGCCGTGCAAGCGCTGGTCGATGCGCATCCGGGGCTGGATATCCAGGTGTTCGAGTTTGCCGCCGCCGAGGTCGACCGTTCCCTGCTGGACGGACAGATCGATCTTGGCCTGGCGTTTGCGAAGGACGCGCCAAAACGCATCGAACAGGTGCCGCTGTTCTCGGAAACGCTTGCCTTGATCGCACCCGGACACAAGCTGCCACGCGAACAGGAAACCGTGACCCTGGCGCAACTGGGAACGCTGCCCCTGGCGCTGCTGCCCGAGCGCTTCGCCATGCGCCGGCAGATCGACGCGGCCGCGCAGGCCGCCGGCATCGTGCTGCGGCCCCGGCTGGAAGGCCCCAGCGTGGAAGCCTTGCTGCGCGCCGTGCTCGGCGGCCGCCTGTACACCATCGCCAGCCCGCTGGCGCTGCATATCGCCGGCACGCAGCGCAGCGGCAGCTTCGCCGGGCTGGCCTACGCGCCGGTCGCGCATCCCGGCTTCAGCCGCACGGCCGCACTGCACCGGCGCCGCGGCCGGCCGGATAGCCCCGCCGCCACAGCTTTCATGGAAACGCTCGGAAAGGTGATCCGGGACGCCGCCGGCAGCGGGTATCTCATACCCATCTGACGCGTGCCTGGCGCCGCCAACTCTTATCGTTTCGCGCGGCGCACCAATTAACAAACTGTTTTTGAAATTGATAGTTAAAAATGGATATTTATCAATTTCAGCTTGAATCATAAAGTCCGTACTCATGCAACCGCCGCAAGGCAAGGAAACCGAACATGAGCACGAACCAGCCCACCAGACCGACGACGCGCGCGCCGCGGATTCCGCGCCGCCACTTCCTGGGCAGCGCAGCCGTACTCACCGCTGCGCTGCCGCTGGCCGCAGCTGCAGCCGGCGGCGCCACCGCGCACCCCGGCCAGGCGCGCCAGCAAGCTCGCGCCGGCCGCACCCGATTCTGGCCGGATGGCGCGCAACTCGTCATCTCCATCTCAATGCAGTTCGAGGCCGGCGCCCAGCCCGAGCGCGGCGCCAGCGGCCCCTTCCCTCCGCTCGACCCCAAGTACCCGGACTACCCGCTGCAGTCTTGGTACACCTACGGCGTGCGCGAAGGCATCCCGCGTCTGCTGGACCTGTGGGACCGCGCCGGTATCAAGGTGACCTCGCATATGGTGGGTCAGGCAGTCGAGCGCCATCCCGAACTGGCGCGCGAAATCGTCGCGCGCGGGCACGAAGCCTCGGGCCATGGCCAGACCTGGGAGCCGCAATACAGCATGAGTGCCGAAGCGGAACGCGCCAGCTACGTGCAGAGCATCGACACCATCCAGCGCGCCACCGGCACGCGGCCCCTCGGCTTCAACGCCTTCTGGATGCGCGGCTCGCCCAATACGCTGCCGATCCTGCAGTCGCTCGGCTTCCTCTATCACATCGACGACCTCAGCCGCGACGAGCCATCCGTGCTGCAGGTAGGCGGCAAGCCGTTCGCCGTGGTGCCCTACACCGTGCGCAACAACGACATCGTGCGCTTCGACTCGCCATCGACCACGGCCGAAGACATGCTCGGCGAACTGAAGGCGGAGTTCGATGTGCTCTACGCCGAAGGCGCCCACCGCCGCCGCATGATGTCCATCAGCACGCACGACCGCATCTCCGGTTCCCCGGCACGCGTGCGGGCGCTCGAAGCGTTTATCCGCTACGCCCAGGGCCATGCCGGCGTGACCTTCATGCGCAAGGACGACATCGCCCGCTTCGCGCTCGGCGCGAGCGACGTGCCGGCGGCATAAGCCAGGGCAAAACCACGAACATACAGACGAGTACAAGCCGACATGAAAACCACAAACCTCGCGCCAGTACGCGCATTCGTAGCCGCCCTAGGCGTCGCCCTGTTACCGCTATCGCAAAGCGCCGCCGCTGCCGGCGACGAGCTGGTCCACCCGCAGCACCTGGCCCAGGGCGCCGGCCAGCCGTCCGCGGCAGCCGCGCTTCTCGCCGCCCGCCGCTACGCCACCTTCTGGCACACCGGCGACGAACGCTACGCCACGCTCGCACTCGCCCCGGACTTCAGCGACCGCACGCTGCCGCCCGGCCGCGAGCAAGGCCTGCGCGGCCCGTTGCAGGCCTCCAGGGGATTCCGCGCCGCGGTACCGGATCTCAGCGCGGAAATGGAAGACGTGGTCATCGCCGGCGACCGGGTCGCGGTGCATCTGCGCTTTCGCGGCCACTTTACCGGGGCGTTCGGCGACAGCAAGGGCCAGGGCCAGCAGATCGACTTCCAGGCCTTCGACCTGTACCGCGTGGCGAACGGCAAGATCGTGGAGAACTGGCATCTGGAGGACAACCTGGGCCTGCTCAGGCAGATGGGGGTGAGCAAGTAGGCGTTGGGCCACAACATGCGCGGTGCGTGGCGGTACTACTTCGCCACGGCCACCCGCCAAACCACATTGCCGACATCGTCGGCAACCAGCAGCGCCCCGCGCTTGTCGATGGCCACGCCTACCGGCCGCCCTTGGGCGTCGCCGTCCTTGTCAAGAAATCCCGTCAGCACATCCACAGGCGGACCTGCCGGTCTGCCGTTGGCAAACGGCACGAAGATCACCTTGTAGCCGCTGTGCGGCTTGCGGTTCCACGAGCCATGCTGGCTGACAAACATACCGTCCTTGAACGCAGCCGTGAGCGAGTTGCCTTGCGACGAGGCGAGGCCAAGCGAGGCGGTGTGCGGGCCGACCGCGTAATCGGGCGGGATGGCCTTGGCCACCATTTCGGGCCGCTGCGGCTTCACGCGTTCGTCCACATGCTGGCCGTAGTAGCTAAAGGGCCAGCCGTAAAAGGCCCCGTCGCTCACCGAGGTAATGTAGTCAGGCACCAGATCGCTGCCGATTTCGTCGCGCTCGTTGACCGAGGTCCACAGCGCTCCGCTGGCGGGCTCCCACGCCATGCCGTTGGGATTGCGCAAGCCGCTGGCGAAGATGCGATGCGCTCCGGTCTTTGGATCGACTTCCCAGATGGCCGCGCGGCCCTCCTCCTTGTCGATGCCGTTCTCGCCGACGTTGCTGTTCGAGCCGACGGTGACATACAGCTTGCCGCCGTCCTGGCTGGCGATGATGTTCTTGGTCCAGTGATGGTTGATCGGGCCAGCCGGCAGGTCCACCACTTTCACGCCGGGTGCGGTAACCTGGGTCTGTCCGGGTTGGTAGGGGAAGCGCAGCACGGCATCGGTGTCGGCCACGTAGAAATCATTGCCGACCAGCACCATGCCGAAAGGCGAATGCAGGTCCTTGAGGAAAACCGAGCGCGCATCGGCCACGCCATCGCCATCGGTGTCGCGCAACAGCGTAATGCGATCGGCACTCGGCACCCCCGCGCCGGCGCGCTTCATCACCTGTTTCATTACCCAGCCCCTGATGCCCTTACCATCGTCGGGTTTTGGCGGTGCGTTGGTCTCGGCAACCAGCACATCGCCATTGGGCAACACGTAGAGCCAGCGGGGATGATCCAGTTTGTCGGCAAACGCCACGGCGGACAGGCCGTCCGCCGCCACCGGCTTGGCGCCATCGGCCCAGCCCTTCGCAGGGGCGATGTGCACGGTTGGCAGCATGGTCTTGTTCGGCGCCGGCAACTGCGGCGTGAAGCCGGTGCCCGCTGACACTGGCAGGGTTGCGGTTTCGCCGCACGCCGCCAGGCCGGCCACCATCAGCACGCTCAGCGACAGGAGGGATAGACGCGGCACGACCATGTTCGGCTCTCCGGCAAGACTCGCCTCGCCCCGGGCGGATGCGCCGCCGGAATGCGAAAGCGCGATGAACGCAAGCGGCCGGCCCAGCCTGGCGCCGGTAGCCGGAGGACGCCCTCGCCTTCACTATAGGACGCACGCGGCACAACTTCTGTCGGCATGCCGGAAGCCGCGCGTAAGACAAAGACGGTGCGTGCGATGCCATCGCCTGTCCCGCACCTGGCGCGGGGAACGCCGCGTCGGAAAAGCTGGTGCTGGAAGCTTGCAGTTGCCGGCTATGGTTCGCTCAATCGCAAGCGTAGCGGAACGCGTCATCCAGGTTCAGCGGCAGCACCAGCGTGCGAAGATGCGCCGCCTTTGCCGAAGCACACAGCGTTGCGCGCGTCGCCGCATCCTTGTACTTCGAGGCGTACTCCACGTTGAACACTGCCTTGCCCTGGGCCGTGAACGGCGTGTAGGTAGCGCACTCCTTGTACTGGAAGCACTGCTCGTTCACCGCGAAATCGAAATCCGCCGCCAGTTGAGCGATCTGGTCCACGTCGTTCTTCAGGCCCACGGCCAGCCCGCGCGCATGCGCCTCGGCTGCGAGAAAACGGTTGTAGTCCAGCTGCGTGACCGCTGTCAGCGGGAGACCCGGCTTGTTGGCATAGCCGTCGACGTTGTCCGGGTCCACGCCATCGCAACCCTTCGACTTCGCCAGATCCATGCGCGCCTGCATGATCTTGCGGACGTTGGGCGAGCGCGTATCCAGCCAGCGCTCTCCCGCCCAACCCGACAGGGCCTTGCCCATATCGGCCGCCGCAAACTGCTTGAAATCCGGGCGCCAGTTTTCTGAGCTGCCGGCGGAGAAATAGCAGACTACGCGCTTGCCCTGCGCCTTCAGCGCATTGATGGTTGCTTGCGGCGTATCCACCAGATCGATATCGAAGACCTGCGCGGGGTAGTTCGTGTTGACCGTGCTGGTCAATTGCAACTGCCAGGTGTCCGCGGCGGCCGGCATCCAGCGCGAAGGGGCCAGAGTTTGCGCTGAGGGAGACAGGGTAGCGTTGGAGGCAGAGGCAGGAGCGTTCACCGCTGACACGGAAATGGCGGAGGCGTCCGGCTCCGCCGATGCGCCATCGCCTCCGCAAGCCGCCAGACAGGTAATCGAGACCAGCCATGCCATAYGTGCAAGTTTCCGGATCACGGAGGCTTTCCTTTTTGGGTTGCTTTGGTTGGCTGATGGAATGGGGAGGTGCGGAGGCACCCTGCCAGGTTGTCTGGCAGGGGGGGATCTTGAATGGTTTCCCGAACGCTACGGTAGGCGGGTTGAATGACGGGCGCAAGACGGGGATATGCAATCGTTGTATCGCGATCCGGCGCCCGGAGCTCAGGGCAGGTTGCTTTCGAATCGGTCCGATTCATCACACATTCGCTGCTCGACTACGATCCCCGCTGGATCCGGCAACGGCATATCTCGACATGCGGAGGGCTGAATCGATCGAAGATTCGCCGGGCATGATCAGCCAGGGCAGGCTGGCCGTTGATCTTTCCTCGATCCAGACGGTCGATGACTATATCTGTGGTCTCGGATAGAAGCGTTCGCGGCAAGTCGCGCAGTTGTTAGCGGTGCCAGGCGTGACGACTGCGCCCGCCGTACGGGAGAACCGAATCTTCAACCCGCTCAAAAACAAAACGGGCTACGCAAATCGCGTAGCCCGTTTTGGAATTCTGGTGCCGGCTGCAGGACTCGAACCCGCCACCTGATGATTACAAATCAACTGCTCTACCTGATGAGCTAAGCCGGCATGTTTGGTGCAGACCGCGATTCTACTGCATGCGGCGCAAATTGACGATGGGTTCCTGCGCTTACTTCACCACCTTCAACGAGGGCTTCTTGGCACCGATGCGGGATACGGGCGGCGGCGTGGGTTCGTCGTCACCATCGTGGTCGTCGCCGGCGTCTACTGTGACCGGAGCCTCGCTTTCGACCGACGACAGCTTGGGCGGCGGGTTGTTCTCGCGTTCCGTGCCGGCCTGGGTTTCGGGGACGCTACGTTCCACGGGGAAGGCCATGCCCTGCCCGTTCTCGCGGGCGTAGATGGCGAGGACGTTTTCGACGGGCACGTCGATCTTGCGCGAGATGCCGCCAAAGCGGGCGCTGAAGCCGATCCACTCGTTGCCCATGTCCAGGCCGCTGGTGGCGTCGAAGCTGACGTTGAGCACGATTTCGTTGTTCTTGACGAACTCGCGCGGCACGCTGGTGTTGGCGTCGACGAAGACGGCGATATACGGCGTGAAGCCGTTGTCCGTGCACCACTCGTAAATGGCACGGATCAGGTAGGGCTTGGTGGAGGTTTCAGGCATTGTGCTTCCAGTGGCGCAGTCCGGTGGCCCGAAGCGGTTGGCTTCGGGCCGGGCCGGTTTAGCGGCGCATCACCTTTTCGGACGGGGTGAGCGCTTCGATGTAGGCCGGGCGGCTGAAAATGCGCTCGGCGTACTTGAGCAGCGGTGCGGCGTTCTTCGACAGTTCGATGCCGTAATGGTCCAGGCGCCACAGCAGCGGAGCGATGGCGACGTCGAGCATCGAGAACTCTTCGCCGAGCATGTACTTGTTCTTGACGAAGATCGGCGCGAGCTGGGTCAGGCGGTCGCGGATGGCGGCCCGGGCGCGCTCGTGGTTCTTCTCGGCGGCCTTGCCCTTTTCGTTTTCGAGCGCGTAGACGTGCGTGAACAGTTCCTTTTCGAAGTTGAACAGGAACAGGCGCGCACGGGCACGCTGCACCGGATCAGCCGGCATCAGCTGCGGGTGCGGGAAACGCTCGTCGATGTACTCGTTGATGATGTTCGATTCGTACAGAATCAGGTCGCGCTCGACCAGGATGGGCACCTGGCCGTAGGGGTTCATCACCGAAATGTCTTCCGGCTTGTTGAACAGGTCGACGTCACGGATCTCGAAATCCATGCCCTTTTCGAACAGGACGAGGCGGCAACGCTGGGAGAACGGGCAGGTGGTGCCCGAATACAACACCATCATGGTTGGATTCCTTTGATGCGGGGTCGATTGACTGGATCGGTATTCTGGCAGAACCGATATGTAGAAAGCAAATTAGAGATGCATGGGGCACATATAAACATGAGCCCGACAGGTTTAAGCGCACTTTGAGGCACATTGCGCCCATCAACCCCGTCTCGGCATCCAAAGCAAAAAGGGCCGGGGCGGTGTTGCTCTTGGCGCAACGTCCGCTCCAGCCCCATTCCCATCGAACCGTCAGGCTTTCCGGGCTTTACCGCGAATTACTTGATGTCCTTCCAGTACGAGGCGTTCAGGCGCCAGGCGAAGACGGTGAACACACCCAGGAACATCAGCACCCAGACGCCCAGGCGCTTGCGCTGGTTCTGGGCCGGCTCGGCCATCCAGTCCAGGAACCCGACCAGGTCGGTCACGGCCTGGTCGTACTCGAGCGTGCTCATCTTGCCCGGCGTGACCTGCTCGAAACCGGCGAATTTGTGGACCTTCTCGCCATGCTCTTCGGCTTCGACGAACTTGGCGGTGCGCTGGCCTTGCAGTTCCCACAGCACGTGCGGCATGCCGACGCTCGGGAACACCAGGTTGTTCCAGCCCGTGGCGCGGTTGTCGTCACGGTAGAAGGTACGCAGGTAGGTGTACAGCCAGTCGTCGCCGCGGGCGCGGGCGATCACCGACAGGTCCGGCGGCTGGGCGCCGAAGAAGGCCTTGGCTTCCTTCGGCTGCATGGCGATGGTCATCATGTCGCCGACCTTGTCGCCAGAGAACAGCAGGTTCTGGCGAATCTGGTCGTCGGTCAGGCCGATGTCCTTGAGGCGGTTGTACCGCATCATCGACGCGCCATGACAGTTCAGGCAGTAGTTGACGAACAGCTTGGCGCCGCGCTGCAGCGAGGAGAGATCGCTGGTCTGCACGGGCRCCGGCTCGAGGGGGTAGCCCCCTTCGCTGGCCATGGCGGGCGCGGCGGCAAAGCAGGCGCCGGCCAGCGCGAGAATCGAAAGCAGCTTTTTCATCTTGTGTCCTTGTGCTCTTGTCGGGTTTCGTCCGGGCTCAGTGCGGGTGGAACGTCACGCGTTCCGGCACTTGCTTGAACTGGCCGACACGGCTCCACAGCGGCATGGTCAGGAAGAAGGCGAAGTACAGCAGGGTACCCAGCTGCGACACCTTTTCACCCACCGGCGACGGGGGCTGTACGCCCAGGTAGCCGAGCACGATGAACACCACCACGAAAACGACGAGGATGCTCTTGTGGAAGGACGGGCGATAGCGGATCGACTTCACCGGCGAGTGGTCGAGCCACGGCAGGAAGAACAGGATCACCACCGAGCCGCCCATCACCAGCACGCCCCAGAACTTGGCGTCGATGAAGTAGAAGCCCACAGCCAGGATCACGGCGATGGCGAGCGCGCCAACCTTGATGCGGGCATCCTTGCTGCGCAGGAACACCATGCCGAGCAGCACCGCGAAGAACACCCACAGGATGGGCAGGAAGTTCGAGGTGGTGGCACGCAGCATCGAGTAGAACGGCGTGAAGTACCAGACCGGCGCGATGTGCGGCGGGGTCTTGAGCGGATCGGCCGGGAAGAAGTTGTTCGACTCCAGGAAGTAGCCGCCCACCTCCGGGAAGAAGAAGATCACCGCGGAGAAGATCATCAGGAAGCCGCCCACACCCATCAGGTCATGCACCGAGTAGTACGGGTGGAAGGGGATGCCGTCCAGCGGGATTCCGTTCTCGTCCTTCTTGGCCTTGATCTCGACGCCGTCCGGGTTGTTCGAGCCCACTTCGTGCAGCGCGATGATGTGYGCGACCACCAGGCCCAGCAGCACCAGCGGCACGGCGATGACGTGGAAGGAGAAGAAGCGGTTCAGCGTGGCGTCGCTCACGACGTAGTCGCCGCGGATGAACAGGGACAGGTCCTGGCCGATCACGGGGATGGCGGAGAACAGGTTCACGATCACCTGGGCGCCCCAGTACGACATCTGGCCCCAGGGCAGCAGGTAGCCCATGAAGGCCTCTGCCATCAGGCACAGGAAGATCAGGCAGCCGAAGACCCAGACCAGCTCACGCGGCTTGCGGTAGGAACCGTACAGCAGGCCACGGAACATATGCAGGTACACCACCACGAAGAAGGCCGAGGCGCCGGTGGAGTGCATGTAGCGCACCAGCCAGCCCCAGGGCACTTCGCGCATGATGTATTCCACGCTGGCGTAAGCCACGGGAATGCCGGCGGCGTTGAGCGTGCCGTCCGGCTTGTAGTTCATCACCAGGAAGATGCCGGTCACGATCTGGATCACCAGCACCAGCAGGGCCAGCGAGCCGAAGAAGTACCAGAAGTTGAAGTTCTTCGGTGCGTAGTACTTGGAAAGGTGATCTTCCCAGAGTTGGGTTGCGGGGAAGCGCGCGTCGATCCAGCCAAGCAAGCCGGTCGTCTTTACTTGTTTTTCGGCCGCCATGGTCAAGCGTCTCCTTTTTCATCCTTGCCGATCACGATCTTGGTGTCGGACAGGAACTGGTATGGGGGTACGTCGAGGTTTTGCGGGGCCGGCTTGTTCTTGAACACGCGGCCAGCCAGGTCGAAGGTCGAACCGTGGCAGGGGCAGAGGAATCCGGGGTCGGAGCCGAGTTGCGGGTTGGAACCGGCGCCGAAGGGACCTGAGGGGGAGCAACCAAGGTGGGAGCAGATGCCTACCACGACCAGCAGGTCCTTGTGGTCTGCGCGCGAACGGGTTTCGTTCTTGCAGTATTCCGGCGTCGGCATGGTGAAGGGGACATCCGAGTTGGGGTCGGCCACCTCGGAATCTGTCTTCTTCAGCGACGAGAGCATTTCCTCGGTGCGCTTCAGGATCCAGACCGGTTTGCCGCGCCATTCAACGGTCATCATCTCGCCCGGCTTGAGCGCGCTGATGTCGGCTTCTACCGGTGCTCCGGCGGCCTTTGCCTTCTCTGACGGCGCAAACGTACTGACGAACGGAACAGCTACCGCCACGCCTCCGATGCCGCCAGCGACAGACGTCGCAATCAACCAATTGCGGCGACCCTTATCCACGTTCTTCACGTTTTGCTGGTCACTCATTCCAAACCCCAGGGGATGTCAAATTAGATTTTGTGTCAACCGTAAATTGTACCTTAGGCACATGTGGCATTGAAAGGCGGACAGTGGCTCACCCGCGTACGATAATCGGCCAAACATCGGCGATGTGGCTTGTACGCTTGCGTTACGGGCGGTGATACGGCAGGCTTTTATCCTGACGACCGTTCAACGAAAGCAACACTGGGAGAAAAGCATGGGGATGATGTCGGAATTCAAGACCTTCGCAATGCGTGGCAACGTGATCGACCTGGCCGTCGGTGTGATTATCGGCGCGTCTTTCGGCAAAATTGTCGAGTCGGTTGTGAATGACCTGATCATGCCGGTCGTTGGCCGGATTATCGGAAAACTGGATTTCTCCAATCTTTTCGTAGCGCTATCCGAGCCGCCAGCGGGCATCCCGCATACGCTCGACGCGCTGAAAAAAGCGGGCGTGCCGGTTTTTGCCTATGGCAACTTCCTGACCATCCTGGTCAATTTCGTGATTCTGGCCTTTATCATCTTCATGATGGTGCGGGCGATCAATAAGGTGCGTGCTGAAGAGCCCAAGCCCGAAGCGCCCGCCGCCACGCCGGAAGACGTGGTGCTGCTGCGCGAGATCCGCGACAGCCTGAAGGCGCGCCAGACTTAAGCCAACGCGCCGCGGCCCGCCCGGCCCATGGCCGGGGCCGCGTTTCAGACCGGGTTGGGAATATCGATGAAGGTGTGGCGCAGCCCGAATTGCTGCACCAGGTGCTCGCCCAGGGACTGGATACCATAACGCTCCGTAGCGTGGTGCCCGGCCGCCAGATAGGCAACCCCGCTCTCGCGTGCGAGGTGCGTGGTCTGCTCCGAAATCTCGCCGCTCAGGTAAGCGTCCACGCCCGCCGCCACGGCCGCGTCGAAATAGCCCTGCGCACCGCCCGTGCACCATCCCACCGTGCGAATCAGTTGCTCGGGATCGCCAATGGCCAGCGGCTCGCGCGCGAGCACGCCGCCTACGTGCGCGGCCAGCGCGGCGAGCGGCATGGGTTGTGGCAAGGTCCCGGTCCACCCGAGCTGGWCGTCGCCGAAGCGGCCGGTGGGMGTAAACCCGAGTTGCAGGCCGAGCTGGGCGTTATTGCCGAATTCGGGGTGGTTATCCAGCGGCAGGTGATAGGCGAGCAGGTTCACATCGGCGCCCAGCAGGCGTTTCAGGCGTGCGTGTTTTTGTCCGATGACACGGGCGTCTTCGTTTTTCCAGAAATAACCGTGGTGGACCAGGATGGCATCGGCGCCAGCCTCGATGGCGGCTTCGACCAGGGCCAGGCTTGCGGTCACGCCTGTCACGATATGCTCGATTTCCGCCCGGCCTTGCACTTGCCATCCGTTCGGGCAATAGTCCTTGTATCGGGGGACTTGAAGCAGGTCGTTCAAGTACAATTCAAGATCTTTTATTTTCATTTTCTGCCCAAACTCCAATATGTTGCGCCGCTTTTGGCTGTTCTTTGCCCAGGCTGTCACCGTCGTGCTGGCAGTGTGGTTCGTCGTGGCCACACTCAAACCCGAATGGCTGCAGCGCGGCCGGGTCGCAGTGCAATCCGGTTCGCCCATTGTCGCGCTGAAGGAGGTCGTCCCCAGCGTGGCCGGCTCTTCGGCGCCGGGCTCGTACAGCGAGGCGGCCCAGCAGGCGATGCCGGCAGTGGTGAATATCTTTACCAGCAAGAACGGCAGCAAGCACACGCCTAATCCGCAGGCAGAAGACCCCTGGTTCCGTTTCTTTTTTGGCGACCGCCTGCCGGAACGCCAGGAGCCGGTGTCCAGCCTGGGCTCGGGCGTCATCGTCAGCGCGGAAGGTTATATTCTAACCAACCACCACGTGGTGGACGGCGCCGATGAGATCGAGGTGGCGCTGACCGACGGCCGCAAGGCCAACGCCAAGGTGGTCGGCTCGGACCCGGAAACCGACCTGGCCGTGCTGAAGATCACGCTCAAGGACCTGCCGGCGATCACGCTGGGGCGCATTGAAAACGTCAAGGTAGGCGATGTGGTGCTGGCCATCGGCAATCCCTTTGGCGTCGGCCAGACCGTCACCATGGGCATCGTGTCGGCGCTGGGCCGCAGCCACCTGGGCATCAACACCTTCGAGAACTTCATCCAGACCGACGCGGCGATCAACCCTGGCAATTCGGGCGGCGCACTGGTCGATGCCCAGGGCAACCTGCTGGGTGTCAACACGGCCATCTATTCCCGCTCGGGCGGCTCGCTGGGCATTGGCTTCGCCATTCCCGTTTCCACCGCCAAGCAGGTGATGGAATCGATCATCTCGACCGGTTCGGTGACGCGCGGCTGGATTGGCGTAGAGCCGCAGGACATGACACCCGAGATCGCCGAGTCGTTCGGCCTCGACGCCAAGGAAGGCGCGCTGATCGCAGCCGTGGTCCAGGGCGGCCCGGCCGACAAGGCGGGCGTGAAGCCGGGCGATGTGCTGGTCTCGGTGGATGGGCAAGGCATTAGCGACACCACCGCCCTGCTCAACGCCATCGCCCAACTCAAACCTGGCGCGGAGGTGAAGATGAGGGTGGTGCGTCGTGGCAAGCCGACCGAACTGACGGTGATGATCGGCAAGCGGCCGCCACCGCCGCGCCGCGCGCTGCCGCTGGACGAGGAAGAGTAAGTCAGCACGGAATCCCCGGACAGCACGCTGCTTCTCCAGACCCCGCCCTTTGTGGCGGGGTTTTTGTTGTCGGGGAAGTACGGGTCGGCTTGGCGCGAGCGTACCCGGCGCTGCGCCAGGCGACCGGATTGATGGCCTGCCGGACCAGGAAGCTTGTCTGACGATCAGCATACCCGGGCCATAGCGGAGACATCTGCCCGCAATCGTGCGATCGGAGTTGCCGTGATTGAGGGATTGGGACGGGACTAGCGGTGGCGGCGCATGCATTGGCAGCGCAAGGACCTGACTACCCATCGCCAGCCGGCGCTCCGCGAGCTGGAGATCAACGAGCGAGACTGATTGCGCCGCCGCGGGACACGGTTAAACGATGCCGCGCCACTACGCGGAAGCACCATGTGGCGAGCACCCCATTGCCATTGCGCACTATCGCCGAGTGCCAGCCGCCAAAAACAAAACGCCGGCATCCTTGCGGATGCCGGCGTTTAGCGTTCAAGCCAATCTAGAGCGAGCTTACGCCCGCACTAAATTAGAACTTGTGACGAACACCAACCACAGCGCCGAACTGGTTCGCACCAGCTTGGACGAACTGGGTCTGGCCCGACAGGTCGTTGAAGCCATTCACGCCCAGACGCGACTTGCTGCCGTTGTTCAGGACATACGAAGCCGTTGCGTACACGTCGGTGCGCTTCGACAGTGCGTAGTCAGCCGTCGTGACGAATTGCCACGGGTTAGCCGACGACTCACGCAGGTTCTGGTAGTAAGCAGCGCCCGACAGCGACAGAGCCGGCGTCAGCTGATAGCCCACGCCAAACCAGCCCAGGTTCGATGCGGTGTTAGCCACGGTCGGCGAACCAACCAGGTTGGCGCCGTTGTAAGCCTTGGCATAACGGTAGCCAGCGTACAGCTTGGCCGGGCCGAAAGCGTAGGTACCAGCAACGGTAGCGCGGCGGGTCAGCTGAGCGCTTGCTGCGCCAGTGCCGTTCGTTTGGTCATAAGCAGCACCAATTGCGAACGGGCCAGCAGCGTAGCTTGCCAGGAAACCGTATTCGCGGCCGTTGGTGAAGTTACCAGCGGTTTCGTTGCCGCTGTTGGTGAAGCTGTACAGGGCGCTAACGGTCAGGCCACCGAACGTGCCGGTGTACTTCGCAGCGTTGTCAGCACGGCTGGCGAATGCGGATTCTTGCGAAGTGCTCGAGTAACGGGTCGAGATCGCCATCGGGTCATAGACCAGCGCGAAATCATACAGGGTGGTCTGTTGACGGCCCAGGGTCAGCGCGCCGTACTGGCTTTGCAGACCAACATAGGCGTTACGACCGAACAGACGGCCACCTTGAGCCGAAGTACCGGTGTCAACGTTGAAGCCGCTTTCCAGGACGAAGATACCCTTCAGACCGCCGCCCAGATCTTCGACGCCACGCAGGCCCCAACGCGAACCGGATTGGTTACCCGACTGCATGGCCCACAGGTTGTTACCGTTGGTGCCGAGTGCGTTCGTCGACGACTTGTTGTTGTATTCAATACCAGCGTCAACCACGCCGTACAGGGTCACGCTCGATTGGGCATACGCACCACCAGCGGCCAGGGCAGCTACAGCGGCTGCAAACAGTTTCATCTTCATATCGACACTTTCCTTGTCAACTGATTGGGAAATCTTGGCTTGCCCAAGTGCTTGGGCGACGCATTTACCTTCACGTCTGTTGCGTATTATGGGTCAGCCCCCCCGGCCGCCAGAAGGCTTTTTCGTCGTAAACCATGGATACGGACGGATTTTGTTGTGATGTCGCAACAGCACGAGGGGCGACTTTCCCCATTTTGGTGCAAAAGTCGCGTCTCCGAGCTTTCCCTTAAGCTAGCGGTCGCTACAGTTAGTCCGGCTGCGCTTCGCTGGCCGGAGCGTCCGCCGCAACCGGCCGCGCGGTGAATCGGGCCATGATCAGCCCTAGTTCATATAGCGCGACCAGGGGTACCGCCAGCAACAGTTGGGACAACACATCCGGCGGCGTCACCACGGCGGCAATCACGAAAGCGCCCACGATCACGTAGGGGCGGATCTGCTTGAGCTTTTCCAGTTCGACCACACCAAAGCGCACCAGCACGATCACCACCACCGGCACCTCGAAGGTGATGCCGAAGGCCAGGAACATGGTCATGGCGAAGCTGAGGTATTTATCGATGTCGGTCGACATCTCCGCCCCCAGCGGCGCGTTGTAGTGCGCCATGAAATGGAACACCGTGGGGAACACCAGGAAATAGGCAAACGCCACGCCGCAGATAAACAGAATGTAGCTACTGCTCACCAGCGGGACGATCAATCGCTTCTCATGCTGGTACAAGCCGGGCGCAACGAACTGCCAGACCTGGTAGAGCACCCAGGGCAGCGCAATCAGGAAAGCCACCAGCAGCGTGACCTTCATGGGCACGAAGAACGAGCCGGTGACATCGGTGACGATCATCTTGCCGCCCTTGGGCAGCGATTCCATCAAAGGCCGGGCGAACAGGTTGAAGATGTTCGGCGCCCAGTAGATCAGGCCGAGGAACACCAGGATCACGCCTGACGCCGCCTTGACGATACGCGAGCGCAGCTCCACCAGGTGAGAGATGAAGGTTTCCTGCTGCGCTTCGTCTTGCGGGTCTTGGGGATCTTGGGAACGGGAGTCGCTCATGGCGTGGACCGCTCAGCCGGGCTGGCTGGCATCGAGAAATCATTGGCGATACAACGGCACGGCGCGCAAGTCGGAACGCACGACAGCGACGGCCGGCCGGGTAGCGGCGTGTGGACAGGCTCCATCATGCTCACTCGAAGAATGAGCGGGCGGGGCCTGTGGCGGGACGGTGGCGCTTGACACGCGCGGCGCCGGATTGCGCCCACACGCGTACATTGTGCTGGCGCTTGTACCACACGGGCCGCGCACCTTGCTTGACGCGCCAGCTCTTGCGGCCGTTATGGACCTTGTGCGCCGTGTCCCAGGATGGCACGTAGCCGCTGCCCTGGCTGGCCCCGTCGTGCACGCTGGAATCCGTACCGGTCAGCGCATCGTTCAGGGACTGGGTGTGCTCGTGCACTTCCTTGTGGATGGTGCGCTCGACATCGCGCGCGGCGTCCTCGAATTCCGTGCGCATCTTGCGCAATTCGTCGAGTTCGACCTCGCGGCTGACTTCCGCCTTCACATCATTGATATAGCGCTGCGCGCGGCCGACCAGTGCGCCGACCGTGCGCGCCACCTTCGGCAGCCGCTCGGGACCGATCACCACCAGCGCCACCGCGCCGATCAGTGCAAGCTTTGAAATGCCAAGATCGATCATGCGAGGTTCGGAAGGAATAAGCTGCGGCCACGGCGAACGGCCGGGCCGCCGCAACGGCCGCCCGGGCTCGCGCACAAGCCGTCACGCGGACGGGCGCGGCGCGGCGGGCATGGCCGGCTTGGCATTGCTGCCAGGAAGAAAGGCATCAGGCGTGCTGACAAGAGTTGACGCGCGCTCACTGCTGGCGCGACTTTTCCTTGGCTTCGACGTCGATGGTGGTGGCGTCGCGCAGTTCCTTGGAGGGCGCGGCCGGTGCGTCAACCGGATTTCCGTTGGCGTCCTTCATGCCATCCTTGAAGCCTTTCACGGCACCGCCCAGATCCTGGCCGATGTTGCGCAGCTTCTTGGTGCCAAAGACCAGCATGACGATCACCAGCACGATGAGCCAGTGCCAAATGCTAAACGAACCCATTTTCTGCTCCTGATGAAGCCGGGGGCGGCGCCATGCCACCCCGGCTCGTTGTTCCGTCACTGAAGGCCGTGCCGGGCGACGGTTGCCGGCACGGCATCTGACCGGAGGCCGCGCGGCCTTCGGTCCTGCATGGGTTGGCTGCCAGGTCTTTACGGCAGCTGCACCTTCCACTGGTCACGCGGACCGCCAAGCACGTGCAGATGGAGGTGATACACCTCCTGCCCGCCATCCGGACCGGTATTGATAACCGTCCGGAAACCGTTGCCACAGCCTGCCGCGCGCGCCAACTCCGGCACCTTCAACATCATTTTAGCAAGCACCGCGCTTTCACCGGGTCCGCAATCGGCCAGCGAATCGACATGCAACTTGGGAATGAGCAGGAAGTGTACCGGGGCTTTCGGGTGGATATCGTGGAAAGCCAGCATTTCGTCATCTTCGTAAACTTTGCGCGACGGAAGCTGACCGGCCACGATCCGGCAGAAGAGGCAATTTTGCTGTGGATTCATGAAAATTTCATTGCGCGCAGCAAATCAGGTGCACTTTTGCCGCGATGTCAGTGCAGGCGGGCAGCCTTGCCGGCCATCCGCCTGCCTTTCAGGCATGTCCGGACCGCCTTGGCCGGACCGCCACCGGTCCGCTGGCTATCAAAAACGCTGATCCGGGTACATCGGCTTACTGTCGTTCAGGTAGAGCCAGCCCTTGACGATACGATACAACATCCATAAGGACAATACGCCCCACACGGCAAAAGCCAGGGGTATCAGGAACACTGTGACAAACAGCATGCCGCCGAGGATCGCCCACGCCACCGACCACCAGAAGGACCGTATCTGCCAGGCAAAGTGCGAGGCGTAGAGCGTGCCCTGGGTGTCGTCGCGCTTGACGTAGCCAATCACGATGGCAATCAGCGCGGTAATGCCGCCGGTCAGCCAGAAAATGGCGTACAACGCATAAAGAATGTGCGTCAGCTTGCGCAGGCTGGCAAGCCGGTCGTGGTCCGTGGTGATCACCTCTCCCATCTCGTGCTTGCTCCTGGTGGCTGCTGGTGGCTGTCCCATACCCTGCCCGTCCTGTCCAGATGCGCCTCGCCGGCCAGGCCGGCTAGTGCGGGATTCAGCTGCCGTCGGCCTTGCGCCGGGCTTTTTCTTCCAGGCCGGACAGACCTTCGCGGCGGGCCAGTTCGTTGACCACGTCGGCCGGCTGCATGCCGAAGCGGGACAGAAGCACCATGCTATGGAACCAGAGATCGGCCACCTCGTACACCACCTTGGAGACCGACTCCTGGCTCAGCCCCGCCGCGCGGGCATCCTTGGCGGCCATCACGGTTTCGGTGGCTTCCTCGCCGATCTTCTTCAGGATCGCGTCGTCGCCCTTGTGAAACAGGCGCGCCACATAGGACTTATCCGGATCGCCGCCGTTCTCGGGCTTGCGCGATTCCAGCACGCTGGCCAGGCGGGCAAGCATATCGGCGCTGCTCAACTGTTCGTCGCTCATGGCTTGGCTGCGTAAATGGTGGACGGATCCTTGAGCACGGGCTCCACGGTCTGCCAGTCACCGTTGTCGGCGTCGCCATCAAACTTCTGGAAGAAGCAGGAGTGGCGCCCGGTATGGCAGGCGATGCCGTCGTTCTGCGTGACCTTGAGCAAGACCACGTCTTCGTCGCAGTCGAGGCGGATTTCATGCACCTTTTGCACGTGGCCGGATTCCTCGCCCTTGTGCCACAAGCGCTTGCGCGAGCGCGACCAGAACACGGCCTCGCCGATCTCCACGGTGCGCTGCAGCGCCTCGCGGTTCATGAACGCGAACATCAGCACGTCGTTCGAGCCGACTTCCTGGACAATCACCGGCACCAGGCCGTTGTCGTCCCACTTAACCTTGTTGAGCCACTTCTTTGCCATGTCGGTTTGCCGTGTTCAGATCCGCACCGGAATGCCCTCGCGGGCCATGAATGCTTTTGCTTCGCCAACGGTGTGCTGGCCGTAGTGGAAGATGCTGGCGGCCAGCACCGCATCGGCGTGGCCCAGCTTGATGCCGTCGGCCAGGTCCTGCAGTCCGCCCACGCCGCCCGAGGCGATCACCGGGATGGATACCGCATCGCTGACGGCACGGGTGAGTTCGAGATCGAAGCCGCTCTTGGTGCCGTCGCGGTCCATGCTGGTGAGCAGCAGTTCGCCCGCGCCGCGGGCGGCCATCTCGCGCGCCCATGCCACGGCGTCCAGCCCGGTGGCCTTGCGCCCGCCATGGGTGAAGACCTCCCAGCGTGCCGGCTCGCCTGGCGCGGAACTGCGTTTGGCGTCGATCGCGACGACAATGCACTGCGAGCCGTAGCGCGCCGTGGCGTCCGACACCAGTTGCGGGTTGGCGATGGCCGCGGAATTGACGCTGATCTTGTCCGCGCCGGCATTGAGCAGGCGCCGCACGTCTTCCACGGCGCGCACGCCGCCGCCCACCGTCAGCGGGATAAAGACCTGGGAGGCGACCGCCTCGATGATGTGCAGGATCAGGTCGCGCCCGTCGCTGGTCGCGGTGATGTCGAGAAAAGTGATTTCATCGGCGCCCTGCTCGTCATAGCGGCGGGCGATCTCGACCGGATCGCCAGCGTCACGCAATTCGACGAAGTTGACACCCTTGACCACCCGCCCGTTGGTCACGTCGAGGCAGGGGATGATACGTTTGGCTAGCATGAGATTCCTTGCCCGCCACGGCGCCTGCCCTTGCGGGGGCGCCGGTGGCTGCAATTGTCGCGCGCAAGGCGCGTTGTCTTACTGCTCGGCGCCGAGCTTGTCGGCAAGCGCCTGGGCTTCGGCGAAATTGAGATCGCCCGAATAGATTGCGCGGCCGCAGATGACGCCCTCGACGCCGTCCTTTTGCACGCTGCACAGGCGTTCGATATCGGTGAGGTTGTGCAGCCCGCCGCTGGCGATCACCGGGATCGTTGCCGACTGCGCCAGTTTGACGGTGGCATCGATGTTGATGCCCTGCAGCATGCCGTCGCGGCCGATGTCGGTGTAGATGATGGCTTCCACGCCGTAGTCCTCGTACTTGCGCGCGAGGTCGGCAACCTCGTGGCCGGTCAGCTTGCTCCAGCCATCCGTGGCGACCTTGCCTTCACGGGCATCCAGGCCGACGATGATGTGGCCGCCGAACGCCGTGCAGGCGTCCTTGAGGAACCCGGGGTTCTTGACCGCCGCTGTGCCGATGATGACGTACGACAGGCCGCCGTCGAGCCAGCGCTCGATGGTGTTCAGGTCGCGGATGCCGCCGCCGAGCTGGATCGGGATCTCATCGCCCACCTCGGCGATGATGGCCTTGATGGCAGCTTCATTGCGGGGCTTGCCCACGAACGCACCATTGAGGTCGACCAGGTGCAGGCGCCGTGCGCCCTGCTCCACCCAGTGACGTGCCATGGCGGCGGGATCTTCGGAAAAGACGGTGGCCTGGTCCATGTCGCCTTGTTTAAGGCGTACACATTGACCGTCCTTCAGGTCGATGGCCGGAATGAGCAACATAAGTGTGACGAGCGTGTTTGAGTGAAAGAGAAAGTTGAACTAGCCAGCGTAGCCGGTCAGCCCTGTCCCAAAAAAGCCACTATCGACGTTCAGGGATTCCAGTGCACGAAGTTCCGGTACAGCTGCAAGCCCATGGCGGCGCTCTTTTCCGGGTGGAACTGCGTGGCAAAAATATTATCGCGCGCCACCGCGCTCGTAAATAAGGCGCCATATTCCGTTTCGCCGGCAATATGCGCCGGATCCTCCGCATGCACGTAGTAGCTGTGCACGAAATAGAACCAGCTTTCATCGGGGATGCCAGCCCACAGCGGATGGGGGCGCGTTTGCTTCACGCGGTTCCAGCCCATCTGCGGCACCTTGTAGCGCGAACCGTCCGGCTGGGTCATGCCTTCCAGTTCGAAGCGGATCACCTCGCCGGGCAAGAGGCCCAGGCAGGGCGTACGGCCACCGTCCGTTCTACTTTCCTTGCTGAAGTCGAACAGCATCTGTTCGCCAACGCACACTCCCAGCATCGGCTTGCTAGCGGCGGCCTCGATCACGGCCTGTTGCAGGCCCGAGGCGCCCAGTGCGCTCATGCAGTCGGGCATCGCACCCTGGCCTGGCAGCACCACGCGGTCCGCCGCGCGGATCGCCTCCGGCTGGTCCACCACCTGCACGTCCGCTTCCGGCGCCGCGGCACGCAAGGCCTGCGCTACCGAGCGCAGGTTGCCCATGCCGTAATCCACAATTGCTATGGTAGTCATGATTTCAAAACAGGCAACAATGTCTTCAGCCCGTCCACAATGAATTCTACGGCCAGCGCCGACAGGATCAGCCCCATCAGGCGCGTGCCGATATTGATGCCGGTGCGCCCGATCACGCGCGCGATCGGGTCCGCGGCGCGGAACACTATATATACCACTGCGCCAAGCGCGATCCCGATCCCGACCAGAATCAGCAACTGGTACCAGTGCTGGGTCTTGCCGGCATAGACGATCACCGTGCTGATCGAACCAGGTCCGGTCAGCAAGGGCAGCGCCAGCGGCACTACCGCGATACTGGCCTTGGCTTCCGCCTCGTCCTCTTCCTCGGGCGTCGCCTTGGTGCGGCCAGTCTGCGCGTTCAGCATGTTCATGGCCATCATGATCATGATGAGGCCCCCGCCCACCTGCAGCGAGGCCACCGAGATATTGAAGAACTCGATGATCTGCTGGCCCAGCAAGGCGGAGATGCCTACCACCGTCGCCACCGAGATCGACGCGATCTTGATGGTATGCCGCTTTTCTTCTTCAGTCTGCTGGGTGGTCAGGCTGATGAAGAACGGAATCGCCCCGATCGGGTTGATCAGCGCCAGCAGCGAAATGAACGACTTAAGCGTATCCATCGGGTTGGGCGAATGTCGCGCTAATGTCGCGTAAGTACCGCGTTGTACCGCGTTGATCTGATGTTCTCGCCGGCGCAGCAGAACGTACGCACCGGCACGTGAGAGGTAGCGCGTCGGCGAGGTTCAGCCGACGAGGGTGCCCTTGGTCGACGGAATCGTGTTGCCCGCACGGGGATCCATTTCCACCGCCATGCGCAACGCCCGCCCGAAGGCCTTGAACACGGTTTCGCACTGGTGGTGGGCATTGATGCCGCGCAGGTTGTCGATATGCAGCGTCACCGCGGCATGATTGACGAAGCCGCGGAAGAACTCGATGGTGAGGTCGACGTCGAAGCTGCCCACCCGAGCGCGGGTGAACGGTACGTGGAATTCCAGGCCGGGACGGCCGGAGAAGTCGATCACCACGCGCGACAGGCATTCGTCCAGCGGCACATAGCTATGGCCGTAGCGGGTGATGCCTTTCTTGTCGCCGATGGCCTTGGCGACCGCCTGGCCGAGCGCGATGCCGACGTCTTCCACCGTGTGGTGGTCATCGATATGGGTATCGCCGCTGGCTTCGACTTCGAGGTCGAACATGCCATGGCGGGCAATCTGATCCAGCATGTGGTCGAGGAACGGCACGCCGGACGCCAGTTTCTGGCGGCCGGTGCCATCGAGATTCAACGAAACGCGGATCTGCGTTTCCGATGTATTGCGGGTGACCTCTGCAACACGCATGGTGTTAATCCTGCGACGCCGCCTGGAAGGCGGCGAGAAATTGCGCGTTCTCTTCGGGAGTGCTGACCGTGACGCGCAGACAGTTGGCCAGCAATGGGTGCATTTTACCCACGTTCTTGATCAATACCTTGCGCGCAAGCACGCCTTCGAACACACGAGCGGAATCCGCCACGCGCACCAGCAGGAAATTGGCTGCGCTTGGGTACACCGTCACGCCCGGCAAGCCTGCCAGGGCATCGGCCACGGTGGCGCGCTCGGCACGCAGTTGCGCGGCCTGCTGGTCGAGCACATCGACATGCTCGAGCACGAACAGCGCCGTGGCCTCGGTCAGCACATTGACGTTGTACGGCGGGCGCACCTTGTCGATCTGCGACAGCCACTCCGGCGCGCCGGCCAGGTAGCCCAGCCGGATGCCGGCCAGGCCCAGCTTGGAAACGGTGCGCATCACCAACAGGTTGCCGAACTCGGCCAGGCGCGGCATCCAGGTGTCCTGGGCGAACGGCTGGTAGGCTTCGTCAACCACCACCAGGCTCTGGCAGACCTCGCCCTGGGCGGCGCGCACGATGGCTTCCATATCGGCCGCGTCGAACAGGTTGCCGGTGGGATTGTTCGGGTAGGCCAGGTAGACGATGGCGGGCTGGTGCTCGGCCATTGCCGCCAGCATGGCGGCGCGGTCCAGCGTGAAGTCCGCGTTGAGCGGCACGCCGACGAATTCGAGCCCGGCGAACTGGGCCGACATGGCGTACATGACAAAGCCTGGCACCGGTGCCAGCACCTTGGCGCCCGGCTTGGCCACCGCCAGCGCCAGCATGCTGATGATCTCGTCCGAGCCGTTGCCCAGCAGCACATCCATGCCCGCCGGCACGTCCATCACCGTCTTCAGGCGCGCGCGCAGCGCTTCGCTGCTGGGCACCGGATAGCGGTTGAGCGCTACCTCGGCCAGCCGCGCGGCCAGCTTGTCGCGCAGTGCGTCGGGCAGGCGGTAGGGGTTCTCCATCGCGTCCAGCTTTACCAGACCGTGCGAATCCGGCACATGGTAGGCGCCCATGGCGCGTACGTCGTCACGGATGATGCGGTCGATCAGGGAAGGCTGCACTACGGACATGGGATTTACCTCTTGGGTCGACTTGGGTCGGTGGTTTCTGGCCGGCGCCCGGACAAACCCGGGCGCCGGCCGCTTTTGCCTCAGTTGCGCCTGAGGCGGTATTCGGCGCTGCGGGCGTGTGCTTGCAAGCCTTCGCCATAGGCCAGCTCGGCGGCGATCTGGCCAAGCATCTGCGCACCCTGCTCGCTCACCTCGATCAGGCTCGAGCGCTTCTGGAAGTCGTACACGCCCAGCGGCGACGAGAACCGCGCGGTGCGCGAGGTGGGCAGCACGTGATTCGGCCCGGCGCAGTAGTCACCCAGCGACTCGCTCGTATAGCGGCCCAGGAAGATGGCGCCGGCGTGGCGGATCTTCTCGGCCCAGTGGCGCGGGTTCTCGGCGGAAATCTCCAGGTGCTCCGGCGCGATCGCGTTGGCGATCTCGCAGGCCTCGTCCATATCGCGTACCCGGATCAGCGCCCCGCGCCCGGACAGCGAGGCACGGATCACGTCGCGGCGCGGCATGGACTCGATCTGCCGGTGGATGCTTTCCTCCACCTGGGCCAGGTAGTTGGAGTCCGGGCACAGCAGGATGGATTGCGCGAGTTCGTCGTGCTCGGCTTGCGAGAACAGGTCCATCGCCACCCAGTCGGGGTCRGTGGTGCCGTCGCAGATCACCAGGATCTCGGACGGGCCGGCGATCATGTCGATGCCGACGGTGCCGAACACGCGACGCTTGGCCGCCGCCACATAGGCGTTGCCCGGGCCGACGATCTTGTCGACCTGAGGCAGCGTGGCGGTGCCGTAGGCCAGCGCCCCGATCGCCTGCGCGCCACCGATGGTGAACACGCGGTCCACGCCGGCGATCTGCGCCGCGGCCAGCACCAGTTCGTTACGCACGCCGCCCGGCGTGGGCACGACCATGATGACTTCCTTGACGCCTGCCACGCGCGCGGGAATCGCGTTCATCAGCACGGACGACGGATACGCCGCCTTGCCGCCCGGCACGTAGATGCCCACGCGGTCCAGCGGGGTCACCTTTTGCCCCAGCACGGTGCCGTCGGACTCGGTGTACTCCCAGCTATGGCTGCCGCACTCGATCTTCTGCTTCTCGTGGTAAGCGCGCACGCGCGCCGCCGCGGTTTCCAGCGCAGCGCGGCGTTTGGGCTCGAGTTCGTCGAGCGCGGCCTCGAGCTTGGCCGGCGACACTTCCAGCGCGCTCATGGCGCCGGCATCGACGCGGTCGAAACGCTGCGTGTACTCCAGCACCGCGGCATCGCCGCGGGTCTTTACATCGGCGAGGATCTGCGCGACGGCGCGATCGATCGCTTCGTCTTCACCGGCTTCGAAGGCCAGCACCTCGCGCAGCTCGGCCGCAAAGCGCGGCTCGGTCGAATCCAGCCGGCGGATTTCCAGGTTTTCCATAGAATTTTCGTTCATGACTCCATTCCCCAGGCCCTGCTCGCGCGGCATCAGACCAGCGCGGCGGAGGCCCGTTCAAACGCGTCGAGAATCGGGGCTAGCCGCTCACGCTTGAGTTTGAGGGCAGCCTGGTTGACTACCAGGCGCGACGATATCTGCACGATCTCTTCCACTTCGACCAGGTTGTTGGCGCGCAAGGTCCCGCCGGTGCTGACCAGATCGACGATGGCGTCGGCCAGTCCCACCAGGGGCCCGAGTTCCATCGAGCCATACAGCTTGATCAGGTCCACGTGCACGCCCTTCTTGGCGAAGTGCTCGCGCGCGGTCTGCACATATTTGGTGGCCACGGCCAGCCGCGCGCCCTGGCGCAYGGCGCTGGCGTAGTCGAAACCGGCCGAGGTCGCCACCGACATGCGGCACTTGGCGATATTCAGGTCGATCGGCGCATACAGCCCCGCCATGCCGTGCTCCATCAGCACGTCCTTGCCGGCCACGCCGAAATCGGCCGCGCCATATTGCACGTAGGTCGGCACATCCGAGGCGCGCACGATGATGACGCGCACATCCGGATCGGAGGTGGGCAGGATCAGCTTGCGCGAGGTTTCCGGATCCTCGGTGACGTGGATGCCGGCCGCTTCCAGCAGCGGCATGGTTTCGGTGAAGATCCGGCCCTTGGAGAGGGCCAGCGTCAACTGGGTCGGGGAGGGGCTCATCTGCGTCCTTGTGTCTTTTCTTGCGAGCTCAGGCGATACGGCGGATCTTGGCGCCCACGGCCGACAGCTTGTCTTCCATGCGGTCGTAGCCGCGGTCCAGGTGATAGATGCGATCGATCACGGTTTCGCCCTCGGCGACCAGCCCGGCGATCACCAGGCTGGCGGAGGCGCGCAGATCGGTCGCCATCACCTTGGCGCCGGACAGCCGGGGCACGCCGGTGACAACCGCGGTATTGCCTTCGACCGCGATATCGGCGCCCAGCCGGTTGAGCTCCTGCACGTGCATGAAGCGGTTTTCGAAAATCGTTTCGGTAATGCGGGCCACGCCGTTGGCGACACTGTTCAGCGCCATGAACTGCGCCTGCATGTCGGTCGGGAAGGCCGGGTACTCGGAAGTGCGGAAGCTCACCGCCTGCGGGCGCCGGGCCATCTGCAGGCGGATCCAGTCGTCACCGGTTTCGATGGTGGCGCCGGCTTCGCGCAGCTTGTCGAGCACGGTGTCCAGGATGCCCGGCTGCACGCCGCGCAGCACCACATCGCCAAGCGTGGCGGCGGCCGCGCACAGGAAGGTGCCGGCCTCGATGCGGTCGGCGATCACGGCGTGGCTCGCGCCGTGCAGGCGCTCCACGCCCTGCACTACAAGGCGGTCGGTGCCGATGCCTTCGATGCGAGCGCCCATCTTGACCAGCAGGTTGGCAAGATCGGTCACTTCCGGCTCGCGCGCGGCGTTTTCCAGCACGGTTTCGCCGTCGGCCAGGGTAGCGGCCATCAGCAGGTTCTCGGTGCCGGTCACGGTGATCATGTCGGTGACCACGCGCGCACCCTTCAGGCGGCTGGCGCGGGCATGGATAAAGCCGTGTTCGATGCTGATCTCGGCGCCCATGGCCTGCAAGCCCTTGATGTGCTGGTCGACCGGGCGCGCGCCAATGGCGCAGCCGCCGGGCAGCGATACGCGCGCCTCGCCGAAGCGCGCCACCAGCGGACCCAGCACCAGGATCGAGGCGCGCATGGTCTTGACCAGCTCGTAGGGGGCCTCGGGCGAATTCACGTCGGCGCCATTCAGCGTGACGCGCGCGCCGTCCTGCTCCGCCTTCACGCCCATCTGGCGCAGCAGCTTGAGCGTGGTGCGCACGTCCTGCAGGTTGGGCACATTGTCCAGCGTAACGGTATCGGCCGTAAGCAGCCCTGCGCACAGGATCGGCAGCGCAGCGTTCTTGGCGCCGGAGACGCGGATCTCGCCTCGCAGCGGGCCATTGCCCTGGATCTCGAGTTTGTCCATGTTCAGTCGTTTCAGGCCGGCTGCCCAAAGGCGTCCGGCGTCATTCATTTCGCTCCCCGCCTGTGCCTCAAAGCGCACAACCGCGGCATCTGGTACCCGAGGCCGCCGCGTTGCGGGACGACCTGCTTGTCACGTCCGGCCTGTCGGGCGGCCAGCTTGTTGGTCCGTCTTACTTGGCCTGGCCCGCCTGCGCCTGCCACTCGGCCGGCGTCAGCGTCTTCATCGACAGCGCGTGGATCTCGGCGCGCATGCGGTCGCCCAGCGCGGCATAGACCTGCTGGTGCCGCTGGATCAGGCGCTTGCCGTCGAATTCGGCGCTGACGATGGTGGCAAAGAAGTGCTGGCCGTCGCCTTCCACTTCCAGGTGTTCGCAGGAGAGGCCTTGGGCGATGTAGTCCCTGACTTGTTGGGGTGTAGGCAGCATGATTGTCTTTTCGCTTTGTTTCTCTGTGTGTCGCGTCGGTTCGCTTGTGGGTTCGGCGGGGCAGACGCCCCCTCAGTGGCGCAGCTTGTAGCCGCTCTTGAGCAGCTGCAGCGCTATCGCCGCAAGCACCACGAACGCTGTACCTACTACCGCGAGACTGAAGGCCGGCGCCACGTCGGAGACACCGAAAAAGCCGTAGCGGAAGCCGTCGATCATGTAGAAGAACGGGTTCGCGTGCGACACCGCCTGCCAGAAGGGAGGCAACGAGTGGATCGAATAAAACACGCCGGAGAGGAAGGTCGCCGGCATGATCAGGAAGTTCTGGAAGGCCGCGAGCTGGTCGAACTTCTCGGCCCAGATTCCCGCGATCAGCCCCAGCGTGCCAAGAATCGCCGCGCCCAGCAAGGCAAACAGCAGGATCCAGCCGATATTGGCGAAATGCAGGTTGGCGAACCAGGCCGTCACCAGCAGCACGCCCAGGCCCACGGCCAGGCCGCGCACGATGGAAGCCACCACGTAGGCACCAAACATTTCCCAGTGCGACAGCGGCGGCAGCATGATGAACACCAGGTTGCCGGTGATCTTGGACTGGATCAGCGACGACGAGCTATTGGCGAAGGCATTCTGCAGCACGCTCATCATCACCAGCCCCGGCACCAGGAAGGCGGTATAGCTGATCTGGTCGTACACCTTCACGCGGTTTTCCAGCACGTGGCCGAAAATCAGCAGATACAGGATCGCGGTCAGCACCGGCGCCGCCACGGTCTGGAAGCTGACCTTCCAGAAGCGCAGCACTTCCTTGTAAAGAAGGGTGCGGAAGCCCACCAGGCCACCCACCGCCATCGGTGCGAGGTGCGTGTTGATGGCGTCTTGGGTGCCGTCGAATTCGGTTGGCATCTTCATGCTGCGGCCTCCACCGCCGTATCCGGCAGCGCGCCCGGCATGTGGCCTTCGCGCCGCATGATCTGCACGAACACGTCCTCCAGGTCGGCCTTGTTGATTTCCATGTCTTCGATCTCGCAACCGGCCTCGCGGCAGGCGGCCAGGATCGGCTCCACCGCCGGATAACCCGACAGCCGCAGCCGAACCGCGCGCTCGCCGGGGTTGGCGGGCATGCGCAGCGGTTCAAGCGCGGCGGGCAGCGCGCCCCTGGAGAACGTCAGCGCCAGCTGCAGCCCTGCGAATTGGCTCAGCAGGTTGCTGGTGCGGTCCAGCGCCACCACCTCGCCGAACTTGAGCATGGCGATGCGATCGCACAACGCCTCGGCTTCTTCCAGGTAGTGCGTGGTGAGAATGATGGTATGGCCCTCGCGATTCAGCCGCGAGATGAACTTCCACAGGGTCTGGCGCAGTTCCACGTCGACCCCGGCGGTCGGCTCGTCGAGCACGATGACCGGCGGCCGGTGCACCAGGGCCTGGGCCACCAGCACGCGCCGCTTCATGCCGCCGGAAAGCTGGCGCATATTGGCGTCGGCCTTGTTGGTGAGATCCAGGTTGGCCATGATCTCGTCGATCCAGTCGTCGTTGCGGGTCAATCCGAAATAGCCGGACTGCAGGCGCAGCGTCTCGCGCACGGTGAAGAAGGGATCGAAGACCAGCTCCTGCGGGACCACGCCCAGCATGCGCCGCGCCAGGCGGTAATCGGACACCACGTCGTGGCCGAGCACGCTGACGCTGCCGGAATCGGCACGGTTCAGGCCCGCCAGGATGGAGATCAGCGTGGTCTTGCCTGCACCGTTGGGGCCGAGCAGGCCGAAGAATTCGCCGCGCTCGACGGTGAAGCTGACACCCTTCAGCGCTTGCAGGTTGCGGTAGCGCTTGCGAACGTCTTTGAGTTCGATGGCTTTCATGGCCGGATACTGTTTGGCAGGCGCGTCGGCTTTTCAGCCTCGCACGCCGGCCTCCTYGAAATGGCGGGGACCGCCTGGGTGCTTCGACCGTGTCTTGTCCGTGCCTTATATGCCGGAACGGTCGAACAACCCGGAATTATAGGGGATACGGGAGTAGTCCCGCTTTGAGCGCGAGGCGTGGCGCGAGCCATCGCCCGGGCATCGCTGTAGCAAGCGCAGGTCAGCAGCTTGCCACGGATGCCGGTTCAATGTCGGTGGGAAAGGGTGCCTTGCTTGCCCTGGGCACCCGCCTGGGGTACCAGTTGCAGCAGGGATTCGACGCCATACAGGGCGGCCAGCTCGATGACTTGTGCCGGTACGCCAATAATTTCGAGCGACTTGCCGCGGCTGGCGGCGTCACGCTGCCAGGCCAGCAGCACGGCGACAGCTGCCGAATCGACCTGGACCAGGCCGCTGCAGTCAACCCGGGCTTCACCCTGGGCCAGGCGTGCCAGGCCGTCACGCAGCACGGCGGCGGCGTTGCGGTTGGTCAGCGAGGTGTCGAGCGAGAGCATCTGGCAGCGGTCCGGGGATGCGGGTCTGGAAAAAAGCACTCCCGCGGGTGCGGGAGCGCTCATTGTAGATCAGTTCGGCCAGTCACGCTGCGCCGGAGGCGGCGCGACGCGCGGGCCTGCCGGTCAGTTCTTGGCGTTGGCGAGCTGGCGGTTGCGGTCTTGCAGTGTCTTGATCACGCCGTCCACGCCCTGCTGGCCCACGATCGTGTTGAAGCTGCCCTTGTAGGCCTCGGTCAGCCAGGCACCCAGCACATTGATGTCATAGACCTTCCAGCCTTGCGGTGTCTTTTCCAGGCGGTAGTCCAGCTGGATCGGCTCCCCCTTGTTGATGACCTGGGTGCGGATGGTGGCGTCGGTATCCTCCGGGCTGCCGCGGTACGGGCGGAACTGCACGGTCTGGTCGCGAATCTGCGCGATGGCGCCGGAGTAGGTACGGATCAGCAGCGTCTTGAACTCGTCGGCAATCTGCTTTTGCTGCTCCGGCGTAGCCTTGGACCAGTTACGGCCCATGGCGATCTGCGTGGTCTTCTGGAAGTTCGCGTTGGGGAGGATCTTCTGCTCCACCAGCGCGGAGATCTTGGTGATATTCCCGGCCTGCATGTCCTTGTCCGCCTTGACGGAGGCCATCACGTCGCCGACCACGGCCTTGACCAGGCCATCGGGCGTGCTGGCATCCTGCGTTTGGGCATGGGCGGCACCGGCAAAGGCAACCACGGTAAGAAAAGGCAGCAAGAGTCGCTTCAGCATCATTTTGTCCTTATCAATCGAACGCACCGGTCACCGGGCTACGGCAACCTTGCGTGTCCCGGCATCAAGGCCGGTAATGGTCACGCGCCGAGTTGGAGTTCGGGCGAGCCGGGGGAGTTCGCAGCGCCAGGAACTCCGACGCCACATTTACATAATTTGTTGCACCGCTCACAGCCATGACACGCGCGCGGCCAGACATACTCAACGGCCAAAGCGAATGCCGCCCGGCATCTGCACCGGTGGCGTGGGCAGCGTCTGGTTTTCCTGCCTGGTGTCGGACGGCTCGCTTGCCGGCGCGGTGTCGTCGCTCTCCGGCGGGTTGCCATCATAGATCTGGTACTCGCGGCGCTGCAGGTAGGCGTCGCGCAGGAACGCATATTTGTCGAGCGCCGCCATCTCGATCAGGCCGGAGGCGCCGAGCAGCGAGGCCCGGGTGTTGACGACACGCACCCCGAACAGCGAGTTGCGAAGCCAGACGGGATCGAGGTACGCCGACGGATCGATCTGGCGGTCCACCAGCATGCCTGCGGTATCGCGCACCGAACTCGGCCCGAAAAGCGGCAGCACCAGGTAAGGTCCGGCCGGCACGCCCCATACGCCCAGCGTCTGCCCGAAGTCTTCCTTGTATTTGGGCAGCCCGGCAGGGGTAGCGATGTCAATCAGGCCGCCGATACCCAGCACACTGTTCATGGCCACGCGCATGGTGTCTTCCACGGCGCGGGCGGGCTTGCCCTGCAGCAGGTTGTTGACAGCCGAGTAGACGTCGCTGACGTTGGAGAAAGCGTTGTCTATCCCGGTACGGATCGGCGACGGAATGAAGTCAGTGTACAACTCGGCGACCGGGCGCAACACGCCCTTGTCGAAGTCGTCGTTGATCTTGAAGACTTCCCGGTTGAAGGGTTCGAGGGGATCTTTCGGGTTGGCGGTCGGGCCGCTCGCGCAACCTGCCATCAAACCCGCTGCCAACACTGCCAGCAACCAATTTCGCCCCGCGCACCAGCGCGCGGCGGCTCGGTTGCCATTCATTTCAGCCCCCCTGCCGCACCGCTGGCGGCGCCCGCGGCACCCCCGCCAGCGTTGTTGCCGCCGGCACCGGCGTCGGCGGCCTTGTTATACAAGAACTGCCCGATCAGGTTTTCCAGCACCACGGCCGATTGCGTCATTGTGATGCGCGAACCCTCGGCCAGCATGGCGGAATCGCCACCCGCCTCAAGACCCAGGTATTGCTCGCCCAGCAAGCCGGAGGTCAGGATTTTGGCCGAAGTGTCCTTGGGGAACTGGTAGCGCTTTTCCAGGTTGACCGTCACGGTCGCCTGGTAGGTCTTGTCGTCGAAGCGGATGTCGGCCACCCGCCCCACCACCACGCCGGCGCTCTTCACCGGGGCGCGCGGCTTCAGGCCGCCAATATTGTCGAAGCGCGCCTGCACCGAGTAGGTCTCCTGGAACGACAGCGAGCTCATGTTGCCGGCCTTCAGCGCCAGGAACAGCAGTGCCACGAAACCCGCCACAACAAACAGCCCAACCCAGAAATCGAGTGTATTTCTTTTCATCTGCGTCTCTTCTTCAAGTACTCCGGCTCCGACGACCGCACCGGCAGGTCAGCTGAACATCAGCGCAGTCAGCAGGAAATCCAGCGCCAGCACGGCCAGCGAGGCAATCACGACGGTACGCGTGGTGGCGCGCGACACACCTTCCGGCGTGGGCTTGGCCTGATAGCCCTGGTACAGCGCTATAAACGTCACCGCGACGCCAAAAATGAAGCTCTTTATGACGCCGTTCAGCACGTCATTCCGAACGTCAACCCCGTTCTGCATCTGCGACCAGAACGCGCCCGCATCCACGCCGATCATCTGCACGCCGACCACATAGCCGCCGAGGATACCGACGGCACTGAAAATCGCCGCCAGGACCGGCATCGCCACCACGCCAGCCCAGAAGCGCGGCGCGATCACGCGCTGCAGCGGATTGACCGCCATCATTTCCATGGCCGTGAGCTGTTCGCCGGCCTTCATCAGGCCGATTTCGGCCGTGAGCGAGGTACCGGCGCGGCCGGCGAACAACAGCGCCGTCACCACCGGACCCAGTTCGCGCACCAGCGACAGGGCCACGAGCAGGCCGAGTGCCTGCTCGGAACCATAGCGATTTAATGTGTAATAACCCTGCAATCCCAGCACGAAGCCGACAAATAACCCCGATACCGCGATGATCACCAGCGACAGGTTGCCGACGAAGAAAATCTGGTCGCTTACCAGCCGGAAGCGTCGCAGCAGCGCCGGCGACATCGCCAGCACTGTGAAGAACATGCGGGTGGCATGACCGAGGCCGATGACCGACTGCCGCACGGCAGAGCCGATGCTTGTGAAGAACCCTATCATCGCCCCGCCCCGCTCGCGAAGTCCTCGGCCAGCGACGGGCCCGGATAGTGGAAGGGCACTGGCCCGTCGGGCTCGGCGTGGACGAACTGGTGCACGAAGGGATCCGACGAAGCGCGCAGGGCCTCGGGCTCGCCTTCGGCGGCAATGCGGCCGTTGGCGATGAAATAGACGTAGTCGGCGATCAGGAAGGTCTCGTTGACGTCGTGCGACACGATGATGGTGGTGGCGCCAAGCGCGTCATTCAGGCTGCGGATCAGGCGCGCGGTCAGGCCCAGCGAGATCGGGTCGAGTCCCGCGAAGGGCTCGTCATACATCAACAGGGCGGGATCGAGCGCGATCGCGCGCGCCAGTGCAACCCGGCGCGCCATGCCGCCGGAGATCTCCGAGGGCATCAGTTCGCGCGCGCCGCGCAGGCCGACGGCGTTGAGCTTCATCAGCACCAGGTCGCGGATCATCGACTCCGGCAAGTCCGTATGTTCGCGCAACGGGAAGGCAACGTTGTCGAACACGGAGAGATCGGTGAACAAGGCGCCAAACTGGAACAGCATGCCCATCTGGCGCCGCACGGCATAGAGGTCATGGCGGTCCAGGGCGGGAATATTGGCGCCGTTGAAGAGCACTTGTCCCTTCTGCGGGCGGACCTGACCGCCGATCAGGCGCATCACGGTGGTTTTGCCGCAGCCCGAGCCGCCCATGACGGCCACCACCTTGCCGCGCGGGAAGCGCATGCTAAGGCCCGACAGGATAGGCTTGCCATTCGCCGTGTAGGCAAAATCGACAGACTGGAGCTCGACGAGGTTTGAGGCGGAATCGGTCACGTTGGCACCGTGTTAGGCGGTCCGCCATTATAAGGGCTACTACCTAGCGGCGCCCGCGCCAGTGTGCCGCAATCCACATCGATGGATCGCAAATAATTGTTTCATCACATTTGACGTGTGCCGGCGCCAGACCAGGCGCCACCTAGGGTTCGGTTGGCCCGCCCGCCTGCCGAAGAATCACCTGCCACTGGATCGACTCCGAGCGAATCGCTGTGGCGAACGCTTCGGGCGAGTCCCGCAACGGCGTCAGGCCGGCCGCCAGCAAGCGATCCCGGACTTCGCGTTCGCCCATCACCGCGTCCAGTTCGCTGGCGATCCGCGCCACGATGGCATGCGGCGTCTTGGCCGGGGCAATGACGCCATACCAGGCTCCCGCCCCGTAGCCGTCCAGCCCGGATTCCTGCAGGGTGGGCACCGCGGGCGCAACTTGTGAACGCACCACACCAGTCACGCCAAGCAGGCGCAGGTTGCCATTCTTGACGTGTGCCTGTACCGATGCAAACGAGCAAAAACAGGCGCTGATGCGTCCGGCAAGCATCTCTTGCACCACGGCTCCCTCGCCCTTGGCTATAACCAGCGGCACCCCGTTGGGGACGCCGTGCACGGCGTATTGGGCATAGAGGTGCGAAGGGCTACCGGCCTGGCCGGAGCCATAACTGTAGGAGGCGGGGTTGGCATTGACCGCCGTCAGCCATTGCTGCGGCGTGCGCATCGGCAGACGCGCATCGATCACGAGGAACAGCGGCATGGTGGCCACGCGCGCCACCGGCGTGAAGTCGCGCACYACGTCGTAGGGCACSGGCTCCAGGCCGGGCTGGATCAGCATGKTGGCCTGRTGGAACAGCAAGGTATGCCCGTCGGAACTCGCCTTGGCCACCACGTCGCCCGCTGTGGTGCCGCCCGCGCCGGGCCGGTTATCGACATCGACCGGCACGCCGAGGCGTACCGCCAGCCGCTCGGCCAGCAAGCGCGCCACGGCGTCCGGCACGCCGCCGGCGGGAAAGGGCACGATCAGGCGGATCGGCCGGACAGGAAACGATATGGGGCGGGTGAATGCGGTTTGAGTCGGGGTTGCCTGTGGGGTTGCCGGCCGCGCCTGGACGGGGCCGCCGGTGCCGGCCACCAGGCCGGCGAGGCAAAGCAGCGCGAAGACCCGGATCCGGGACGCGACGCGCGATGCCATCCCCTGCCAAGGGAAGCAAAAAACAGGCGAAACAAACAGCGGATGCCTGGCACGCAAGTGGGGCTGCTGACCAGCCGGCTTTGCAGCGGGGTGAAGCAACATCGCCTTACCTCGCCAAAGCCGCGAAAAAATGCGCACTTCGGACATCAATTCCTCCGGGCCACAGGCATTGCCGGTGACATCTCTATCGGCTGAAAAGGGGGTTAGCGAGGCAGTCTTTGATTTAATTGTCAGGTCATTCTACGAAGATTGCCTAGAGCCGCACAGACCACGTTAACCATAGCCGGGACAACCCTGTGGGGAGGGCATGCCGCAGCTTCCCGGCCGGCTCCGGCACACTGACGCATGGCCAGCCTCGAGAGTGGCCGGGCCGTCCGGCAGCACCCTGCTCCGGCGGTTTGCGGCGTGTCGAGTGCGGCATCGCCGTGCCTTCGGCACGCAACGCCCCCTATAATCGCCGGCCATGAGCGAATGCATTCTCCGGCCCATGCGGCCCACCGACCTGCCCGCCGTGCTGGAAATCCAGGCCCAGTGCTATCGCGGCATGCTGCTCGAATCCGGCGCCGCCCTGGCCAGCCGGCTGACGCTGTCGCCGGCCACCTGCTGGGTGGCGGCGCGCGCCGGACGGAACGAGACGCTGGCAGCTTATCTGTTTACCCATATGTGGCCGCAGGACAGCCTGCCACCGCTCGACGGCGTCCTGGAACCTCACTGGGCGTGGAGTGATGAGTCCGGGCGGGCTCCAGCCGAGCCGGCTGCGGCACTCACCTGGTTTGTGCACGATATGGCGGTGGCGCCTGCCGGCCAGGGCAAGGGTCTGGCTCAGGGACTTTACGTAGCCGCCCGCGCGGCGGCGCTGGACGCCGGGCTGCGCTCGTCGCGGCTGGTCGCCGTGCAATCGGCAGCACCGTGGTGGCGCAGACTCGGGTACGAAAAAATTGCCTCGGCTGACGACGCATTCGACGCCAAGCTGTCGGCCTATGGCGCCGACGCCGTGCTGATGGGCCGCGCCCTGCAGCCGGCCTGACCGGACGCCAATAAAAAAAACCCGCCCGGCTTGCGCGGGGCGGGTTTTGCAACGAGAGCAGCGCCTTAGCGCGGCAGCTCGGAGTGTCCCATCAGGAAGGCATCGACCGAACGCGCGGCCTGGCGGCCTTCGCGGATCGCCCACACCACCAGCGACTGGCCGCGGCGCACGTCGCCAGCGGCGAACACCTTGGGCACGTTGGTGTGGTACGCGCGCTCGCCTTCCGTGGCGGCACGGGCGTTCTTGCGAGCGTCGGTGTCCACCCCGAAGGCGCTCAGCAGCGAGCCCACCGGGTTGGTGAAGCCCATCGCCAGCAGTACGAGGTCAGCCTTGAGGATGAACTCGCTGTCCGGCACTTCCTGCATCTTGCCGTCCTTCCACTCGACGCGGCAGGCCTTGAGCGCGGTGATCTTGCCGTTCTCGCCGATGAATTCCTTGGTAGCAACCGACCAGTCGCGATCGCAGCCTTCATCGTGCGACGACGAGGTGCGCAGCTTGATCGGCCAGTACGGCCACACCAGCGGCTTGTTTTCCTCTTCCGGCGGCTGCGGCAGCAGTTCGAACTGGACGACCGATTCGGCGCCGTGGCGGTTCGAGGTGCCCACGCAGTCGGAGCCGGTATCGCCGCCGCCGATCACGATGACGTGCTTGCCTTCGGCACGGATCTCGTTGGGCGCGTCGCCAGCCACTTCCTTGTTCTGCGGGATCAGGAATTCCAGCGCGTAGTGAATACCGGACAGGTCGCGGCCGGGAACCGGCAGATCGCGCGGCACTTCGGAGCCGCCCGCCAGCACGACGGCGTCGAACTGGTCTTGCAGCGCCTGTGCCGAAATGGTCTCACGCGCATAGTTCTTGATGCCGGCCGGCAATTCGCCGTCGGTCACCATCACGCCGGCGCGGAAGGTCACGCCTTCGGCCTGCATCTGCTCCATGCGGCGGTCGATCAGCCACTTTTCCAGCTTGAAGTCGGGGATGCCGTAGCGCAGCAGGCCACCGATGCGATCGTTCTTCTCGAACACCGTCACGTCGTGGCCGGCGCGCGCCAGCTGTTGGGCAACGGCCATGCCGGCGGGGCCGGAACCGACCACCGCAACGGTTTTGCCGGTCTTGTGCTTGGGCGGCTGCGGGGCAACCCAGCCTTCTTCCCAGGCCTTGTCGATGATGGCGTGCTCGATCGACTTGATGCCGACCGGTGCTTCATTGATGCCCAGCGTGCAGGCGGCCTCGCACGGTGCCGGGCAGATGCGGCCCGTGAACTCGGGGAAGTTGTTGGTCTGGTGCAGCACCTCGATGGCCGACTTCCAGTCCTGGCGATACACCAGGTCGTTGAAGTCGGGAATGATGTTATTGACCGGGCAGCCGTTGTTGCAGAACGGAATGCCGCAGTCCATGCAGCGCGCGCCCTGGATCTTCGCTTCGCTGTCGGACAGCGCGAAAACGAATTCCTTGTAGTGCTTCACGCGCTTGGCTACGGGCTCGTAACCTTCATTCTGGCGCGGAAATTCGAGAAAGCCAGTCGCCTTACCCATGTTGCGTCCTTGGTCTTGCTGGGCGGGACCGGCGCTCGCGCCGGTCCCGCTGTGAGGTCAGTATCTTGTGAGGCCGGCGGCGCCGATGCGCCGCCGCTCATGCTTGGTCGGGCTCGCCGCCCGGGCCGGCTTAGGCTGCGATACGGTCGCTATCCTTCGCTTCCTGCTCCTTGGCGTACATTTCGCCCAGCGCGCGCTTGTACTCGGTCGGGAAGACCTTGACGAACTTGCGGCGCGAGGTAGCCCAGTCGGCCAGCAACGCCTTGGCGCGCTCGGAACCCGTGAAGCGGAAGTGCTGCTCGATCAGGCCCTTGAGGATGACTTCGTCGAGCTGGCGCTGGCCGTCCACCTTGTGCCAGGAGGCCGGGGACTGGCCCTTCTCCTGGTCCGCCGCGGCGAGCACCGTTTCCAGTGCCACCATCGAGGTGTTGCAGCGCTTGTCGAACAGGCCGTCCTCGTCATAGACGTAGGCCATGCCGCCCGACATGCCGGCCGCGAAGTTGCGTCCGGTGCCGCCCAGCACCACCACGGTACCGCCGGTCATGTACTCGCAGCCATGGTCGCCGGTGCCTTCCACCACTGCGGACGCGCCCGAGTTGCGCACCGCGAAGCGTTCGCCTGCCACGCCGTTGAAGAAGGCTTCGCCGGCAATCGCGCCGTAAAGCACGGTGTTGCCCACGATGATGTTGCGGGTCGGATCGCCACGAAACTCGTGCGGAGCGCGCACGATCACGCGGCCGCCCGACAGGCCCTTGCCCACGTAGTCGTTGCCGTCGCCCACCAGGTCCAGCGTGATGCCATGCGCCAGGAAGGCGCCGAAGGACTGGCCGGCGGTGCCTTGCAACTGGATGTGGATGGTGTCGTCAGGCAGGCCTTCGTGGCCGTACTGCTTGGCCACCACGCCCGAGAGCATCGCGCCGACGGTGCGGTTGACATTCTTCACCGGCTGGATGAACGACACGCGCTCACCCTTGTCGATGGCCAGGCGGGCCTTGGCGATCAGCACATGGTCGAGCGCCTTGCCGGCTTCGACCGACAGGCCGTGGTCCTGCCCATCGGTGTGGAAACGCGGCAGCTCGGCCGGGAACGGCACCTGGTAGAAGATGCGCGAAAAATCGAGGCCGCGCGCCTTCCAGTGCTCGATGGCCGGCTTGGTGTCGAGCAGGTCGGCACGGCCGATCAGTTCGTCGAAGGTGCGGATACCCAGTTGCGCCATGATCTCGCGGGCTTCCTCGGCAACGAAGAAGAAGAAGTTCACCACATGCTCGGGCTTGCCCTGGAATTTCTTGCGCAGCACCGGATCCTGCGTGGCCACGCCCACCGGGCAGGTGTTCAGGTGGCACTTGCGCATCATGATGCAGCCTTCGGCCACCAGCGGCGCGGTGGCGAAGCCGAACTCGTCAGCGCCCAGCAGCGCRCCGATGACGACGTCGCGGCCAGTCTTCATCTGGCCGTCGGCCTGCACGCGGATGCGGTTGCGCAGACCGTTGAGCATCAGCGTCTGCTGCGTCTCGGACAAGCCGAGCTCCCAAGGCGTGCCGGCGTGCTTGATCGACGACCACGGCGAAGCGCCGGTGCCGCCATCATGGCCGGCGATCACGACGTGATCCGCCTTGGCCTTGGCCACGCCCGCGGCCACGGTGCCCACGCCCACTTCCGACACCAGCTTGACGGAGATATCGGATGCCGGGTTGACGTTCTTCAGGTCGTGGATCAGCTGTGCCAGATCCTCGATCGAGTAGATGTCATGGTGCGGCGGCGGCGAGATCAGGCCAACGCCCGGCACCGAGTAACGCAGCTTGCCGATGTAGTCCGAGACCTTGTGGCCGGGCAGCTGGCCTCCTTCGCCGGGCTTGGCGCCCTGCGCCATCTTGATCTGGATCTGGTCTGCCGAAGCCAGGTACTCGGCGGTCACGCCGAAACGGCCGGAGGCCACCTGCTTGATCTTCGAGCGCAGCGAGTCGCCGGCCTCCAGTTCCAGGTCGCGCACCACGGCTTCGGAGCCCAGCAGGCCCTGCAGGGTGTCGCCCTTCTTGATGGGGATGCCGCGCAGTTCGTTGCGGTAGCGCTTCTCGTCCTCGCCACCTTCGCCGGTGTTGGACTTGCCGCCGATGCGGTTCATCGCCACGGCCAGCGTGGTGTGCGCCTCGGTGGAGATCGAGCCCAGCGACATGGCGCCGGTCGCGAAGCGCTTGACGATGTCCTTGGCCGATTCCACTTCTTCCAGCGGAATGGCGCGCGCCGGATCAACCTTGAACTCGAACAGGCCGCGCAGCGTCATGTGACGGCGGCTCTGGTCGTTGATGATGTTGGCGTATTCCTTGTACGTCTGGTACGCGCCCTTGCCGTCGTCGGCACGCACGGCGTGCTGCAGCTTGGCCACCGAATCCGGGGTCCACATGTGCTCTTCGCCACGCACACGGTAGGCATACTCGCCGCCGGTGTCGAGCATGGTGTCCAGCACCGGGTTGTCGCCAAAGGCGTCCTGGTGCAGGCGCAGCGCTTCCTCGGCCACCTCGAAGATGCCGATGCCTTCGACATTCGATGCGGTACCGTGGAAATACTTCTGCACCAGTTCGCGCGACAGGCCGATGGCTTCGAAGATCTGCGCGCCGGTGTACGACATATAGGTGGAGATGCCCATCTTGGACATCACCTTCTGCAGGCCCTTGCCGACCGCCTTGACGAAGTTCTTGACCGCCTTCTCGGGCGACAGGTCGCCGGACAAGCCTTGCGCCATGTCGGCCAGCGTTTCCATCGCCAGGTACGGGTGCACGGCTTCCGCGCCGTAGCCGGCCAGCAATGCGAAGTGGTGCACTTCGCGCGCCGTGCCGGTTTCCACCACCAGGCCAGCCGAGGTGCGCAGGCCCTTGTCCACCAGGTGGTGATGAATGGCCGACGTGGCCAGCAGCGCGGGAATCGCCACGTGATCCGCATCGACGCGGCGGTCCGACACGATCAGGATGTTGTAGCCCGAACGCACCGCGTCCACGGCTTCCGCACACAGCGAGGCCAGGCGGGCTTCGATGCCTTCCTTGCCCCATGCCTTCGGATAGCAGATGTTCAGCTCGTACGAACGGAACTTGCCGCCGGTGTAGTGCTCGATGTTGCGGATCTTGGCGATGTCCTTGAAGTCCAGCACAGGCTGGGACACTTCGAGGCGCATCGGCGGGTTGATGTTGTTCAGCTCGAGCAGGTTGGGCTTGGGTCCGATGAAGGACACCAGCGACATCACCATGTTCTCGCGGATCGGGTCGATCGGCGGGTTGGTGACCTGGGCGAACAGCTGCTTGAAGTAGTGGTACAGCGTCTTGTTCTTGGACGACAGCACGGCCAGCGGGCTGTCATTGCCCATCGAACCGGTGGCTTCCTCGCCGGCCAGCGCCATCGGCGCCATCAGGAACTTGACGTCTTCCTGGGTGTAGCCGAAGGCTTGCTGGCGATCCAGCAGGCGCGCGTCGGGCTTCTTCTCGGCGGCCACGTCCTCGGGCTTGGCGTCGAGCTCGTCGAGCTTGATGCGCACGGCGTCGATCCAGCTCTTGTAGGGCTTGGCGTTGGCCAGGTTGTCCTTGAGTTCCTTGTCGTCGATGATGCGGCCTTGCTCCATGTCGATCAGGAACATCTTGCCCGGCTGCAGGCGCCACTTTTGCACGATGCGCGACTCGGGGAACGGCAGCACGCCGGCTTCCGACGCCAGCACCACAATGTCGTCCTCGGTCACATAGAAACGCGCCGGGCGCAGGCCGTTACGGTCCAGCGTGGCGCCGATCTGGCGGCCATCGGTGAAGCAGATTGCGGCGGGGCCGTCCCACGGCTCCATCATGGCGGCGTGGTATTCGTAGAAGGCGCGGCGGTTGTCGTCCATCAGCGTGTGCTGTTCCCAGGCTTCCGGGATCATCATCATCATCGCGTGGACGAGCGGGTAGCCCGCCATCGTCAGCAGTTCGAGGCAATTGTCGAACGATGCGGTATCCGACTGGCCGGGGTAGATCAGCGGCCACAGCTTGGGCAGGTCGTCGCCCAGCACCGGCGACGAGATCGCGCCGGTACGTGCGTTGACCCAGTTCACATTGCCCTTGACCGTGTTGATTTCGCCGTTGTGGGCGACCATGCGATACGGGTGGGCCAGTTCCCAGGCCGGGAAGGTGTTGGTGGAGAAGCGCTGGTGCACCAGGGCCAGCGCCGACACGGCACGCGGGTCCTGCAGGTCGAGATAGTATTCGCCGACCTGGTTGGCCAGCAGCAGACCCTTGTACACCACCGTGCGCGCCGACATCGACGGCACGAAGTATTCCTTGCCGTGCTTGAGCTTGAGCGCCTGGATGGCGTGGCTGGCGGTCTTGCGGATCACATAGAGCTTACGTTCCAGTGCGTCCGTGGTCATGATGTCGCGGCCGCGACCGATGAAGATCTGGCGGATCACCGGCTCGGTGGTGCGCACCGTCGGCGACATCGGCATGGCGGCATCCACCGGCACATCGCGCCAGCCCAGCACGACCTGGCCTTCCAGGCGCACGGTGCGCTCGAGCTCTTGCTCGCAAGCCAGGCGGGATGCGTGTTCCTTCGGCAGGAAGATCATGCCCACGCCGTACTCGCCGGACGGCGGCAGGGTCACGCCCTGCTTGGCCATTTCCTCGCGGTAGAACTGGTCCGGGATCTGGATCAGGATACCGGCACCGTCGCCCATCAGCGCATCGGCGCCAACCGCGCCCCGGTGGTCCAGGTTTTCCAGGATCTTCAGGCCTTGCTGGACGATCTCGTGGCTCTTCTTGCCCTTGATGTGGGCGACCATGCCGACGCCGCAGGCATCTTTTTCATTGGCGGGGTCGTACATGCCCTGGGCTTGGGGACGCGAGGCAGGCGCGTACGCGGCGGCAGACTCTGCGGCCTGCGCTTGGGCCATCGTTGGCTTCGATTGGGATTGCGATTGGTCCACGGGCTTGATTCCGGTGAGGGCTGCGCAGCCAGCAAGGCAGACCGGAACGGGAACCGCACTCTTCCACCGGGGCCGGTCGTAAACCGGGATCGGGGCAACGAGAGAGACAGCGGGGCCGCAGCGGCGTACACAGGCGTGACGCGCCGCACAATGAATGTGGGTGGAGGAACTATAAAAGAATCGTACCCGTCCCGCAAAATTTTTAAATGGGGTCAGAACATAATTAATCTCGCACCACTTCAGGGATGGTCTTTATTTGGGGACAGATTAATCCTGGTGCATTGCAACGACGATTTGTGATGCGCTGTTGCTGTAGGTGATGACTCCGCCGCACGTGGCGGCGGCCGACCTTAGATCGAGTCCGGCTCTGCCTCCCTGGCGGCCGCCGAGCGGCCCACCGGCCTTCCCTTGGGCAACTGATGCACGCGCCGCCCACCCTGGCGCTCCAGTTGGGCGAGGAAGGCCGCATCGCCCAGGGGCCAGCCGCTATGCGCATGGCTGCGCAGCGTGGCCAGCGTCATCGAGGACAAGCCCTCGGCAGTCACGGAGCGGTAATTCGACTGGCGCTCGAATGGCGTATTGCCCAGCGCCCAGTATGCAGAGTGATCGCTCACAAATGGGCTGGCTTCGATGCCGGCGTGGTGGCGATAGCTGCTCCAGCGGTCACCTTCGGGCGAACTCACTTCGCCCGCGCGCACGGCGTTACCCTCCACATACAGCATCGCGGGCAACATCCAGGCCGCGGGATCGAACACCGCCGAACGGAAGCGGCCATCCCACAGCGTGCCCGTGCGGCCGGCAACCCGGTTGAAATGGCGCGCGTAGCGGCGCCCGACCGCCTGCATGGTCAGGCTGAGCGAGTCGGCATGGCGAGGGGTTGCCACGAGGTGAACATGATTTGGCCGCAAGGCGTAGGCGTGGATCGCCAGATCGTGCTCGCGCGCGGCCATCCGCAGGCAGTCGAGGTAGTGCGGGCGATCGTCGGCGCCAAGGAAGATCGGCTGGCGATTGTTGCCGCGTTGCAACACAAGCGCCGGCAGCGACGCCGGGGAAAAACGAGGAAGTCGGGCCATGGTGAGCGAGGAGAATCGGTGACCAGCGATCACCGGATGAATGGCTCAAGCGGATGCCATACCCGATGATAGCCTAGTCGCCGCCTGATCCGTCCCCAATTTCCCCGCCGTTTATGGCTGCCTAGTTCCCCTCGTCAACCGCAAAAATGCGGCGGTGCTCGCGAATCGCATAGCGGTCGGTCATGCCGGCGATGTAATGCGAGATCAGGCGAGACTGGTCGCGCCCCTGCCCGGCCTGGTACTGCGGCGGCAACAGGCGCGGATCCGCCATGAAGGCGTCGAACAGGTCGGTGATGATGCGGTGCGCCTTGGAGGACATGCGCATCACGAGGTAGTGGCGGTACAGATGGCGGAACAGGAAACGCTTGAGCGCCGCCGCTTCCTCGCGCACTGCCGGGCTGAAGGCCACCAGCGGGCCGGCGGCCCTTACCGCGTCAATGTTGCGCGGGTTGGCGGCGGCAATATTCTGGCTGGTGGTTTCGATCAGGTCGACGATCAGGGTGTTGATCATGCGCCGGACCGTTTCGTTAATGACGCGCCGCCCGTTGATGCCGGGAAACGCCGCCATCGCCTCGGCCCGGTGGCGCCCCCACATCGGTACTTCGTCCATCTGCTCGAGCGTGAGCAGGCCGGAGCGCAGGCCGTCGTCGATATCGTGGTTGTTGTAGGCGATCTCATCGGCCAGGTTGGCCAGTTGCGCCTCCAGCGAAGGCTGGGTGCCCTCCAGGAAACGCCGGCCCAGTTCGCCCAGCGCCGAGGCATTGACGCGCGAGCAGTGCTTGAGCACGCCCTCGCGGGTCTCGAAGGTCAGGTTTAGCCCGTTGAACCCGCCATAGCGCTCTTCCAACTCGTCCACCACCAGCAGGCTCTGCAGGTTGTGTTCGAAGCCGCCATGGTTCTTCATGCAATTGTTCAGTGCGTCCTGGCCGGCATGGCCGAAAGGCGTGTGCCCCAGGTCATGCGCCAGCGAGATGGCCTCGACCAGGTCTTCGTTCAGGCGCAGGTTGCGCGCAATCGAGCGGGCGATCTGCGCGACTTCCAGGCTATGGGTTAGCCGGGTACGGAACAGATCACCCTCATGGTTGACGAAGACCTGCGTCTTGTACTCGAGCCGCCGGAAGGCTGTGCTGTGGATAACGCGGTCGCGGTCGCGCTGGAACTCCGTGCGCGAAGACGAAGCCGCTTCGAGATGCGCCCGCCCAAGGGTCTGCGCGGAGCGGGCGGCATAGGGAGCGAGGTGGCTTTCGAGGTCGGTCATGCGGCAATCCGGTCAGGCATCCGGCCGGGCGGCTACGCGCCGTCCGGCCGGGGTTGCAAGGCACAACCGATCGCGTCAGGCGACCGGCGCCTCGGTAGGCGGCCTGAGCACCGCGTGCTGCAGCGTAGCGCGCAGGTCAGGATCCGGCACGGTGGTAATGAAGGCTTCGCCAAGCTTCCTCAGCAGGATGAACTTGATGCTGCCAGCTTCCGCCTTCTTGTCCACTTTCATCAGTTCGATGTAGCGGTCGGTGCCGAGTTCCGGCGCCACCACCGGCAGCATTGCGGCGCGCGTGAGCTGCACTACGCGGGCGCGCGTTTCGGTGTCGATAAAGCCGAGCCGGTGCGACAGGTCCGCCGCCATCACCATGCCGCACCCCACCGCCTCGCCATGCAGCCACTCGCCGTAGCCCAGGCCTGCCTCAATGGCATGGCCGAAGGTGTGGCCGAAATTGAGCATGGCGCGCAGGCCGCCCTCGCGTTCGTCCTGGGCCACCACCGCGGCCTTGATCTCGCAGGAACGCTTCACCGCCAGCGCCATGGTGTCCGGGTCGCAGGCATTGAGCGCGCGGATATTACGTTCGATCCAGCCGAAGTACTCGGCATCGGCCATCGCGCCGTGCTTGATCACCTCGGCCAAGCCGGCCGCCAGTTCGCGCGCGGGCAGCGTACGCAGCGTGTCGATATCGGCGATCACCGCGTTGGGCTGGTGGAAGGCGCCGATCATGTTCTTGCCCAGCGGGTGGTTGATGCCGGTCTTGCCGCCCACCGAGGAATCCACCTGGGCCAGCAACGTGGTGGGCACCTGCACGAAAGGCACGCCACGCATGTAGCAGGCCGCGGCAAACCCGGTCATATCGCCCACCACGCCGCCGCCAAGGGCGATCAGCGTGGTCTTGCGGTCGGCACCCGCCGTCAGCAGCGCGTCGAAGATCAGGTTGAGCGTTTCCCACTGCTTGAAGGCTTCGCCGTCGGGCAGGGTGACGGTGCGCACGGTCTTGCCAAGCGCCGCCAGGGTGGCCTCGACCCGGGCGGCGTAAAGCGGCCCCACCGTCTCATTGGTGACGATAACAGCGTGCTGGCCACGTACATGGGGACGGAACAATTCGACCTGATCGAGCAGGCCGGTACCGATGTGGATGGGGTAGCTGCGCTCCCCAAGGCTGACTTCAAGGGTGATCATCGTGTTTCTGGTCCTGCGCCGGAAGATTGTCCGCGCACGCGCCGTCGCCCTCTTCGGGCTCCTCGGCGGCAACGGCAAAACCGGCCATCTCAAGTTGCATCAACACCATATTAGCAAGCTGCGCCACCGAAGGCTTGCCGGTTTCGATGATGAAATCCGCCACCTCGCGGTAAAGCGGGTCGCGCTCGCCATAGAGCGCTTCAAGCCGCCCCTTGGGGTCTTCGGTCTGCAGCAGCGGGCGATTGCGGTCGTGCCTGGTGCGCAGCCACAGGTCGTGCGGGCTGGCGCGCAGGTAGACCACGGTGCCGCGAGCCTTCAGGTGGGCGCGGTTCTCGGGCCGCAGCACCGCGCCGCCGCCGGTCGCCAGCACAATGCCGTGCCGCTGGGTCAGCTCGTCGATCATCAACGCCTCGCGGTCCCGGAAGCCGGACTCGCCCTCATGCTCGAAGATGATCGGAATACGCACGCCGCAACGCGCCTCGAGTTCGTGGTCCGAATCGAAGAACGGGTAGTTCAGGCGCCGGGCCACGGTGCGGCCAACGGTGGTCTTGCCGGCACCCATCAGGCCAACAAAGAAAAGGTTCGGGCGGGTGAATGTCACTGGCGTGTCGGGCGGGAGCCGGGTCTCTGGCCGGTCCTCGCGGTAGGAAACTGCATCATCTTCTTATGTTGGGGCGCTGCGGGCAAGTGGCGCGGCGCAATCGGCACAAGGCAACCCGCCTCGCGACCCGCCTTGCGCGCCTGCCATGCACCCTCGCGCCTGCTCGCCCGCCTGGGCAATAAAAAAGCCGCATCGGATCGATGCGGCCTGTCAGTCTACTGCATCCGGCGCGGCCGGGGCTATTTCAGCGACATGCTGTCGTTCAGCACGCGCGGCGTCAGGAACACCAGCAACTCGGTCCGGTTATTGACCTTGGCATTGTCCTTGAAGAAGTTGCCGAGTATCGGGATGTCGCCCAGCAGGGGCACCTTGTTCACATTGTTGGACTCGGTCTGGCTGTAAATGCCGCCGATCACCACGGTGCCGCCGTTCTCGACCAGCACCTGCGTCTGCACGTGCTTGGTGTCGATGGCGAAGCCCGACGTGGTCTGGATACCCACGCTGTCCTTGTTGACGTCGACGTCCAGCAGGACATTGCCTTCCGGCGTGATCTGCGGCGTCACTTCCAGCTTCAGGTTGGCTTTGCGGAACTGCACCGAGGTGGCGCCGCTGGAAGTGGCGGCCTGGTAGGGCAGTTCCGTGCCTTGCTCGATCAGTGCCTTGATATTGTTGGCGGTGACCACGCGCGGGCTGGAAATGATCTTGCCCCGCCCGTCGGCCTCAAGCGCCGACAGCTCCAGCGCCAGGAAACGGCCGGCCGTGTTGCTGAACAAGCTGACCGCGACCGAGCCCGGATTGACGCCGTTGATCGCTGCGGCCGGCAGGCTCAGTGCCGGGCTGCTATCCCAGGTGCCACCCGTGAGCGGGTTCGTGATCGGGCTGACCACATTGGTGTAGTTGTTGCCGTAGCCGGCGCCAGCCGTCTTGGAGGCAAAGCCCAGCCTGACGCCCAGGTTGCGGCTGAAAGTGTCATTGGCCTCGACGATGCGCGCCTCGATGATCACCTGGCGCACCGGAATGTCGATCTTGCCGAGGAAGCTCTGCACCTCTTCCAGCTTGGTCGCGATATCTGACACGAATAGCTGGTTGGTACGGGGATCGGCTGTCAGCGAGCCGCGCTTGGACAGCATGCGCGTGTTGCTGGCCGCCGCGCCGCCCACTCCACCCACCCCGCCGATCGCACCCGCGCCGCCCAGCGCCCCGCCACCGACGCCGCCCGCGGCCAGCCCGAGCAGCATGCGCCGCACGTCCTCGGCGCGCTGGTAGTTGAGCTGGAACACCTGGCTGCGGATCGGCTCGAGGTCGTTGATCTGCTGCTGCGATTCGAGCTCGAGTTTTTCCTTGGTGGCCAGCTCCGCCTTGGGCGCAACCAGCAGCACATTGCCATTGCGGCGCGAGGCCAAGCCCTTGGCGTCGAGCACAATCTGCAGCGCCTGGTCCCACGGCACATCCTTCAGGCGCAGCGTCAGATTGCCCTGCACGCTTTCGCTGGTGATGATGTTGAGGTTGGTGAAATCGGCAAACACCTGCAGCAGCGAGCGGATGTCGATGTTCTGGAAGTTCAGSGAGAGCCGGTCGCCGCGGAAGCCCGCGCCGCTGATCAGCTTGGCCGGATCTTCCTTGACCGGGCGCACCTCCACCACGAACTGCGTATCGGTCTGGTAGGAACTGTATTCCCAGTTTCCGCGCGGCTCGATGGTGAGGCGGGTGTTGCCGCTGTTTTCGCTCGCCCGCATGCCCTGCACGGGGGTGCCGAAGTCGGTCACGTCATAGCGCCGCCGCAGGCTGTCGGGCAATGTCGTATTGAGGAAATCGACCACGACGTTCTGGCCCTGCTGCGCGATATTGATGCCGGAATCCCGCGACGACAGGTCCACCACGATCCTGCCCGCGCCATCCTGGCCACGGCGGAAGTCGATATTGCGCACGGTCGACCGGTTCGACGGCGCCAGCGGCGCTTGCGCCGAACTTGGGGCGAACGTCGGCACCGCCGCCCGTGCCGTCTGGGCAACGTTGTCGAGCATCACCACGAACAGGTTGCCGCGCACTTCGGTACGATAGGTCGCCACGCGGGTCAGGTCGAGGACGACGCGGGTGCGGTCGCCGATCTGCACCACGTTGGCGCTCTTGAGCAACTTGCCGCCGAGGTCGTACTGGGCCCGTCCGGCCGCAAAGCCGGTATCGATGAAATCGATGGCGAGCTTGGGCGGGTTCTGCGTAGTGAAGTCGGCCGGCTTCTGCGATGGCGGCCCCTGCAGCTCGACTGTGAAGACAGTCTGCTCGCCCACCGTCGTGGCATCGACGCGCTTGACCGCATTGCCCGTTGTCGATTGCGCCTGCGCAGCCGGCGCGCCCAATACCAGCACCATCACCGCGGCGCCAGCAAGCGCGCGGTACCAACGACCGATGATCATGCCGACCCCTCCAGCTTCAGGCTGGTGATTTTCTCTTTCCACTCGGCTACCCCTTCCCGGACCAATTCGCGCAACACGATCTCCTGATCGCTGATGCGGACCACCCGGCCGTAGTTCTGGCCGAGATACTGACCCACCTTGACGTGGTGGATCTTGTTATCTACCTGCACGACGCCGTAGGTCTCGCCGCTCTTCTTCATGGCGCCCAGCATCTTGAAGTTCTCCAGCGGGTAATCCTCCAGCGGCTCTCGCCGCCGCCCGGACTCCGGCGATTCGGACAGCACACGGTTAAGGTCGCCGATCTTGTTCTGGGCAAACGGCTCAGGCGCGCTGCGCGCCGCGTACTCGCGCGGCGCATAGGGCTTGGGCTCGGGCAACGGGGCCGGCGGCGGCACCTTGGCCGCCTGGGCTTGCGCCATCCACTGGCGCAGGCTGTCTTCCTCGCTGCCGCCGCAGGCCGCCAGCAACGCGGCGCCAATCAGCGCGCAAGCGCAGGCACGCAGGCCCGGGGCCTGGATCACAGGCATCATTTCTTCACTCCCGCAGCCGTCTTGGCCGCCGCGGCTTCCGCCTTGCGCTGTGCCGCCTGTTCATCGGGATCAAGCGCGCGATAGGCCATCGCCACGGCTTCCATCGCCAGGCCACCATCCTTGCCGGTAGTGAACTGCAACCCTTGCATTGACACGATGCGGGAAAGCGCAGCCACGTCGGCATTGAACTGCGCCACGTCGTGATAGCGCCCGGTGACTTTCAGGTTGACCGGGATCTCGGCAAAGTAGGGCTTCATCACGGCGGCCTGCGGCTTGAACAGCTCGAACTGCAGGCCACGCGCCACGCCGGCGTGATTGACGTCGGCCAGCAGTGCATCCATCTCCGTCTTGTTGGGCAACTGGCGCTCGACCAGGGCCACGCGCTGCTCCACTTCCGCCTTCTGCTTGCGCAGCGCGTCCAGGTTGGCCACCTGCGCCACCTTGCTCAGGTAGGACTGCTTCAGGCTGTCCTGCTCGATATGTTTGCGATCGAGGTCGTCGAGCTTGCCGCTCCAGTAGAACTGCCAGCCCAGCACCAGCACCAGCACCGCCGCCAGCACGGCGAACAGCAGGCGCGGGGCGGTTGGCCAGGTTTCCGGCTCATTGAGGTTGAGGCCACGGAACTGCGCGCCGAGGTCGTTCAGCGTGGCCATCGAGATTTCGATATCACGTGCCATGGTCAGCCCTTTCCGCCAACGACGGCGCTTGCGGCCGCCGGCCCGGATTTGCCCTTCTTGCCGTCGTCCGGCACTTCAGCCGCACGGTAGGCGAAACGCATCGAGAAATCGAACAGGCGGCGCTGCTCACGCAGATTATTGGTCATCATCACGGCCTTGGATTCGACCAGTTCGGCCTTGTCCAGCCACTGCACCTGGCTGAGGTTGCGCAGCAGCTCCGAGACGCGCTCGTTCGACTGCGCGACGCCGCTCACGGTGAACGACTCGCCGGTCTGCTTGAGCGTGGTCAGGTAGACGCCTTCGGGTACCTGCCGCACCAGTTCCTCCAGCAGTTGCACGGGACGGTTGCGCTCGTTCTGCAGGCCTTCGATGGCCTTCTGCCGCTGCAGCAGGCCTTCGATGTCCTTGCGCAGCGTATTGACCTCTCGGATCTGCCCGTCCATGCGGCTGTTCTCGGCGGTGAGCACCTGGTTCAAGCTGGCAACGGCATCGATGCGGTGATCGATGTACATGCCGCCCAGCAGCACCACCAGCGCGCCGGCGCCGGCGGCCCCGCCCAACAGGGTGTAGACCTTCTTGCGCCGCGATGCCTTGCGGGCTTCGTGGTAAGGCAGCAGATTGACTGTCGGGATCGTATTGGTAGGCATGCGGCTTCCTCGCTCGCTTACTGCAGGCCGCGCAGCGCAAGCCCGGCGCTCACGATATAGGCCGGCAGGTCGCGCTGCAGATAGCGCTCGTTGACCTTTCCGGCTGTCATCATGTTCGCGAACGGGTTGGCCAGCGTGGTGGTGATCTCGGTCTGTTGCTCGATGGCCGCCTGCACGCCGACCAGCGAGGCGTGGCCGCCCGAGAGCAGGATCTCGTCGACCCGGCCGATGCTCGAAGCAGACAGGAAGTTGCGCACGGCCCCATGCACCTCCGCCGCCAGCGCCTCCAGGGAGGGACCGAGCAGCTGGGTACGCCAGGATTCCGGCAACGTGTTCTTGCGCTTCTTGATCTCGGCCTTGAGCGCGTCCAGCGTGAACATGCGCGCGGCGCTCTGGGTGAGCTGGTCGCCGTAGCTGTTGAGCGATTGCTCGTAGAGTTCTTTCCAGCCTTGGTAGAAGATCGCCTTGGAGCGGCTGCCGCCAAGGTGGATCACCGCCACCACGGGCAACTCCTTGGCATCGGTCGCGCTGATGTCGGCCGATACGCCCAGCATCTGCACCACGGAGCGCTGTACCGCGTATTCCTCGACGTCCATCACGTGCGGCTTCAGCCCGGCCATTTCGGCCGCGGTGACGCGTTCCTGCACGCGATCGCTGTTGGCGGCGGTAACGCGCACGCCAATGCCCCCCTCGGTTTCGCTGGGGCCGATCACGGCAAAATCGAAATTGACGGCCTGCGACGGCGGATAGAGGCGATGCGCCTCGGATTCCACCTGGACGTAAAGCTCATCCTCGGACAGGTTGTCCGGCAGGCTGACGGTCTGCGATTCGGTCAGCATCGACGGCACTCCCAGCACGACCTCTTTCGTGCGAATCCCGGCCTTGCCGAGTGCACGCTTGAGGGCGAYGCCCACCGCTTCGATATTGACCACGTTGCCATCGGCAACGGCATTGCGATCCAGCAGTTCGCTGGCGCATTTTTCCAGCCGATAGTCGTTCTTGCCGCTGCCTACCGACAGCTCGACTACCTTCACGCTGGACGACCCGATGTCCACGCCGACCGTCGTACGGCGCAACAACCCCGACAAGATACCTCGCCGCAAGGTGACCCCCTGACCGTTGAACTCGCCTTGGCTTGGTTGCTCTAATTTGGCGAGTCTTTATTGTTTCTTGGATGAAACGTTTTGCTCTTTTGGTTGGTGGATTCTCACCAAAAATCGGGGCGCTGGCAATGTGCCGGTTTGACCACGATTGCTTTTAATGAGCGCCCCTTGCAAAGCGTTGCCAAAATCCCACGGTAGCCCTGCCCCTCCCCCGATCCGCTCATCTTTTCGTTTCATGCAGATCTCAATCCCATTACATCTTGTAACAGCGCGATAGCGGCGCGCACGCCACAACGCGCCGGGCCCCGCGGATCCCGGGAGATATAATCCCGGCACCTCTAACTAGGTATTTCCCTTATGGCCACAGCACAACAAAAGCCTGCCCTACCCGCCCGGCGTCCGATCTGGATGCGGCTGACCTTTTGGGCTCTGGGCCTGCTGGTGGCCGGGATCGTGGCGGTGGCGCTGCTGGTGGGATATGCGCTGCTGGTGGCCGCGCCCAACCTGCCATCGCTGGATACCATCACTGACTACCGGCCGAAGATTCCGTTGCGGATCTATACCGCGGATAACGTGCTGATTGGCGAATTCGGCGAGGAACGGCGCAATTTCGTGCCGATTACCGAAATACCCGATGTGATGAAGAAGGCGGTGCTGGCCATCGAGGATGACCGGTTCTACGAACACGGCGGGGTCGACTTCGTCGGCGTGCTACGCGCGGGGCTCGCCAACCTGCGCGGCGGGCTGTCGCAGGGTGCGTCCACGATCACCATGCAGGTGGCGCGCAACTTCTTCCTCTCCAGCGAGAAGACCTACACYCGCAAGCTGTATGAAATGCTGCTGGCCTACAAGATCGAGGCCAACCTCTCGAAGGACCAGATCCTCGAGCTCTACATGAACCAGATCTACCTGGGGCAGCGCGCCTATGGCTTCGCCAGCGCGGCACGTGTGTATTTCGGCAAGTCGATCAAGGACGTGACGCCGGCCGAGGCCGCCATGCTGGCCGGCCTGCCCAAGGCGCCCTCGGCCTACAACCCGGTGGTCAACCCGAAGCGCGCCAAGGTACGCCAGGAATACATCCTGCAGCGCATGCGCGACCTGCGCTACCTCACACCCGAGCAGTACGACCAGGCTATCCACGAAGAACTGAAGGTGCGCGGCGAAGGCAATGAGTTCTCCACGCATGCCGAGTACGTCGCCGAAATCGTGCGCCAGCTTATGTATGCGCAATACCGCGAGGAAACCTACACCCGCGGCCTGACCGTCTACACCACGCTCAACAAGACCGACCAGGACGCCGCCTATGAGGCCGTGCGCTCGGGCATCATGAATTACGAGCGCCGCCACGGCTACCGCGGGCCTGAGGCGTTCATCGACCTGCCCGCCAGCGCGGACGAGCGCGAGCAGGCCATCGACGACGCACTGCTGGAGCACCCCGGCAGCGACGACCTGCGCTCGGCCGTGGTCACCAGCGTGACCGCCAAGCAGGTGCAGGCCACGCTGCTGTCGGGCGAAGTCGCTACCATCGAAGGCCAGGCGCTGCGATTCATCGCGCCGTCGCTCGCGGCCAACGCGCAGCCCAAGGCCAAGATCCGGCCGGGCGCGATCATCCGCGTGACGCAGGACGAGAAAGGCGCGTGGACGGTCACGCAGTTGCCTGAAGTATCCGCGGCCTTTATCTCGCTCAATCCGGAAGACGGCGAGATCCGCTCGATGGTCGGCGGCTTCGATTTCAACCGCAACAAGTTCAACCATGTGACGCAAGCCTGGCGCCAGCCGGGATCGAGCTTCAAGCCGTTCATCTACTCGGCGGCACTGGAAAAAGGATTCTCGCCCGCCACCGTGATCAACGACGCGCCGCTCTCGATCAGCGACAACGGCGGCCAGGTGTGGGAGCCGAAGAACTACGACGGCAAGTTCGAAGGCCCGATGACCATGCGCCGCGCGCTGGCCAAGTCCAAGAACCTGGTGTCGGTGCGCATCCTGCGCGCCATCGGCACCCAGTACGCCCAAGACTACATCACGCGCTTTGGCTTTGACGCCGACAAGCACCCGGCTTACCTGCCGATGGCGCTGGGCGCCGGCAGCGTCACCCCGCTGCAGATGGCTGGCGCCTACTCGGTCTTTGCCAACGGCGGCTACCGCGTCAATCCCTATCTGATCCAGAAGGTGGTCGATGCGCGCGGCAATGTGCTCTCCGAAACCAAGCCCCAGCGCGCTGGCGCGGATGCGGTACGCGTGCTGGATGCCCGCACCGCCTTTATCGCCGACACCATGCTGCGTGAGGTAGTGCGCAGCGGCACGGCCAACAGCGCCAAGCAGCGCCTGGGCCGCAACGACCTGGCCGGCAAGACCGGCACCACCAACGACGCCGTCGACGCCTGGTTCGCCGGCTACACGCCCAAGCTGGTGGCCATCGCCTGGATGGGCTACGACCAGCCCAAGAGCCTGGGTGTGCGCGAGACCGGCGGTGGCCTCGCGCTGCCAATCTGGGTGGGCTACATGGGCAAGATGCTGAAGGGCGTGCCCGAAATGCCCGAGCGCCAGCCCCCGGAAGGCGTGATCACCGTCGGCGGCGACTGGACCTTCGAGGAAAACGCGGGCGGCGCCGGCGTGGCTTCGGTTGGCCTGGGCGATCCGTGGCCGGGCAAACCGGACGAGAGCACGCAATCGCCGGCCGATACCGAGGCCGAGAAGAAGCGCATTCTGGAAATGTTTGGCGGCGGCTGATCCCCGTCGTGGGAGGCTTCGCCAACRAAAAAGCCGGCCCTCAAGCCGGCTTTTTCGTGCCTGGGCGCCGCGCTCAGGCCAGCGTCAGGGCTATCCCGGCCTGCTGGCTCACGTAGCCAGACAGTGCCGCATACAGTTCGCCGCCGCCGCGCGTATCGATCCAGCGCTGGCCATCGTGGCGGAAATGGAATCCGCCCGCGCGCGCGGCCACCCACAGTTCCTGCATCGGCGCCTGGCTGTTGACGATGATCTTGGAACCGTCCTCGAACTCGAGCTCGATGAGGTTGCCGGCACGGTTGATCTCGATATCGGCGTCGGCCGCGTCGGCGGCGGTTTCCACCGCGCTCTCCAGCCGGTCCAGCTCCTGCTGGGCCAGCGCCAGGAACTCACTTTCACTCATGGGGGGCATGCTAAACTCCAAGGCCGCCGGCCAGCGTCATTTGCAGCATTCCGCGGCATTCGGCCAGTAGCGTATTGAAAAAGTACTTCGTATTTCCGTTGGTCCCGCCGCCCCTGCTTCAGGGACTGCCCGGGACCGTCCGGGACGACTCTGGACGTCTCGTTGGACTCTTAGCCTCTTAGACTCTTTAAGTAAGGACGACCCGATGTTGCGTCGTGTTGCGATTGTATCGGTGATTGCCGCCAGCCTTGCGATGCCCCTGTTGTCCGGATGTGGCATCCGCGGCCCGCTGACAATGCCCAAGCAGCCTCCCGCACCGGCCCAGCCCGGCGTACCGGATCCCGGCCTGGCCAATCCGGCTGTCCCGAATCCGGCGGCCATCCAGGGCACCGCACCGGCAGCGGCGTCCGCCACGGCACCGGTTGCAGTGCCAGCCGCCACCCCCACCGCCAAATAACCATGAACGCCTTCTTCCATCGCCACGACGGCGTGCTAGCCGTCGAGCACGTGCCGCTCGCGCGCATCGCCGCCGAATACGGCACCCCCACCTATGTCTACTCGCGCGCCGCGCTGACCGCCGCCTACCAGGCCTACGCCGCGGCGTGCCAGGGGCGCCGCGCGCGCGTGCAATACGCCATGAAGGCCAACTCGAACCTGGCCGTGCTGCAGGTTTTCGCCAGGCTCGGCGCTGGCTTCGACATCGTCTCCGGTGGCGAGCTGCAGCGCGTGCTGGCAGTGGGCGGAGATCCGCGCAAGGTGGTGTTCTCGGGGGTCGGCAAGACCGCTGCCGAGATGGAACTGGCGCTGACGCACGATGTGCTGTCGTTCAATGTCGAGTCGATCCCCGAGCTGGACCGCCTCAATGCCGTGGCCGGCCGGCTGGGCAAGCGCGCGCGCGTATCGCTGCGCATCAATCCGGATGTGGATGCCAAGACGCATCCATATATCTCCACCGGGCTGAAGGGCAACAAGTTTGGCGTGGCGTTCGAGGACGTGCTGCCCACCTACCGCGCCGCCGCGGCGCTGCCCCACCTGGAAGTGGCGGGTATCGACTGCCATATCGGCTCGCAGATCACCGAGGTGGCGCCCTACCTGGAAGCGCTGGACAAGGTGCTGGACGTGGTGGAAGCGCTCGAACGCGAAGGCATCAAGCTCGAGCACATCGACGTGGGCGGCGGTCTTGGCATCACCTATGACGATGAAACGCCGCCTGACATTACCGGCTTTGCCCGCACGTTGCTGGACCGCGTGGCCGAGCGCGGCCATGGCCATCGCGAGGTGCTGTTCGAGCCGGGCCGCTCGCTGGTGGGCAACGCCGGCGTGCTGCTGACCCAGGTCGAGTTCCTCAAGCCGGGCGCCGCCAAGAACTTCTGCATCGTCGATGCGGCCATGAACGACCTGGCCCGCCCCGCCATGTACGAGGCCTATCACCGCATCGAACCCGTGCAACTGCGCGAGACGGCGCAAGCCGCGGCCCTGACCTACGACGTGGTGGGCCCCGTGTGCGAATCCGGCGACTGGCTTGGCCGCGATCGCGCGCTGGCGGTGCAGCCGGGCGACCTGCTCGCGGTGATGTCGGCCGGCGCCTATGGCTTTGTCATGAGCTCCAACTACAACACCCGCCCGCGCGCGGCCGAAGTGATGGTCGACGGCGACGACGTGCACCTGGTGCGCGGCCGCGAGCGCGTGGAAGACCTGTTCCGCGACGAGCGCCTGCTGCAAGGCTAAGCGCCTGCCCAGCCCCGTGCCCGGGAGCGTCCTGATCCTGGGCGGGCGGCGCGGGCGCGGCGCGGATCGACTATCGCTATGCCAACGGCAGCAGGCTGCCCAAAGCCGTGCCGCCACGCCATCCGGCCGCGCGCGAGATCACGCTCCATCTCTGACGCGCCCTCAGCGCCCTGGCTGCTGTGCCCCGGGCTTGCGCCACCACCACCAGGCACGCATCGCCAGCAGTCCGAACACCACCGCGGCGTAGATCGAGACCGTGCCGAAATCATGCTTGCCGGCCTTGTGCCACCAGTAGTGCATGATGGCCAGCACGGCGACGGCGTACACGGAACGGTGCAGCCATTGCCACCGCTTCCCGCCCAGGCGCTTGACCATGGCATTGGCTGAGGTTGCCGCCAGCGGAATCATCAGCACGAAGGCGGCGAAACCCACCGTGATGAACGGCCGCTTGGCGATGTCCTTGACCATGTACGCGACATCGAAGCCACGGTCCACGCCAAGCCACAGCAGGAAATGCTGCAGTGCGTAGAAGAAGGCGAACAGCCCGAGCATGCGCCGCAAGCGAATCAGCCAGTTCCAGCCGGTGAAACGGCGCAGCGGCGTGACCGCCAGCGTGACGCACAGCATCACCAGGGTCCAGGTACCGGTCGAGCGCGTGACGAACTCCAGCGGATTGGCGCCGAACTGATCGGTAAAGCCGAGGTACAGCAAGCGCAGGAACGGCAGCATGGCAAGCAGCCACACGGCCAGCTTGACCGTGCGCACACGCCCTGGCGTGAGCGTCGCGAGACCAGGCTGCCCGCTCGCCCGTGCCGGGCGTGCGCCGGCGGCCGGTGCGCCCGGGCGCGGCGGCGAGAGATCCTGTGGGGCCATCAGAAGAACTTCCTCAGGTCCATGCCCTGGTACAGCGACGCCACTTGCTGGCCATAGCCGTTGAAAGGCAGCGTCTTGCGCTTGGGCGCGAACAACGCGCCAAAGCCGCCGCCCTTGTCTTCGCCGATGCGGCGCTCCGTGGCCTGGCTCCAGCGGGGATGATCCACGTCCGGATTGACATTGGAATAGAAACCGTACTCCTGTGCCGCAGCCAGGTTCCAGCTGGTGCTGGGCTGCTTGTCGACAAAGCGGATCCTGACGATGGACTTGGCACTTTTGAAACCATATTTCCAGGGGACCACCACGCGCACCGGCGCACCGTTCTGGTTGGGCAGCACCTCGCCGTAGAGGCCAAAGGCCAGCAAGGTCAGCGGATGCATCGCCTCGTCCATGCGCAGGCCCTCGGTGTAAGGCCATTCCAGCACGCGGGCGCTGACGCCAGGCATCTGCTTCTTGTCGTTGAGCGTGACGAATTCCACGTACTTCGCGCCGGCTTGCGGCTCAACGCGACGAATCAGTTCGGCCAGGGAATAGCCGCTCCAGGGAATCACCATCGACCAGCCTTCTACGCAGCGCAGCCGGTAGACCCGCTCTTCCATCGGCATCAGGCGCACCAGCTCGTCGATATCGTAGACCTTGGGCTTCTTCACCAGGCCTTCGACGGCAACCTGCCATGGACGCGTGCGCAGCGTACCGGCGTTGCGCGCGGGGTCCGACTTGTCGGTGCCGAACTCGTAGTAGTTGTTGTACGTGGTGACGTCCTCGTACGGCGTGCGCTTTTCCGTCACTACGTAGGCATTGTTGGGCGCGGCCGGCAGCTTCTGGCCGCGCGGGGCCTGGGCCAGCGCATCGCGCGCGAACCACGGGGCCGGCATGCTCCCGGCAGCCCCCGCGGCCGCCATGGCCAAGAGCCGGCGACGCGACTCGAACACACCGCGCGGGGTGATCTCGCTGGCGGCAATATCGTCGCCGCGCAGCCACTTGGGAGAGGGAATCAGCATCGTTGTTCCTCGTTGCATGCCATGGGTAAAAATCGATCCGCCGTTCGTGCCTGGCCCTTGGCAGCCCCGCGTGCACGATTGGACTCCGGCTTGAGTCGGATGGCGCACGCGAATCCTGACATCTTTTTTTGCCAGGGCGCCACGCCTGCACCCGGGGCCTTTGTCAGGCAGGGGGCCGGCCGGACTGCACAGCATGGCTGGCGGCCTCAGCCGCCTTGGTATTGCCGGTAGACTGACTGCGCCAGCGCCAGCAATGGCGCCCGCTCAAGCGGTCCGGCCAGCGCGAAGCCGATATCCCGGTCCACCCAATAGAAAGCCATGGTGCCGGCGGCGGCGGCCGGACGATCTCCCGGTCCCGTGCCCATCCGCTCGAGCCGGAAGCCGGTGTCCGGCGTATCCCGTGCCATGTGCCGTAACTGCAGCGACAATCGGGTTCCATCGTCGGTCTCATACATCAGGATGGCCGATGGGCCGCCCTCGGCGACGCCCAGGCGCCCGCCAATCAGGTGGAATCCCTGGGTGCGCAGATCGGGGACCCGCAAGGGCGCGCCGAGCCGCTTTGACAACCAGGCCACCAGATGGGCTTCATCGGTAGCGGCCACCTCGACCGGATGGCGCACTTCAGGTGCGTATACCACATGACTGGCCAGCGCTTCGCGCGCGAAGCGCTCCACCGAGGGGACGCGCGCCGCCAGGGTGTCCGTGCGCCCATGCGCGAACCAGCCGATCGCGCCGCCCAGAGCCAGCGAAGCCATGCTGGCCGCCAGTGCCATGCCCCACCCCGCCTTGCCGCGCACCCGGTCAGCGGCGCCGTCGCGCAGCCGGGACGGAAGTGCATTCAGCGGTACAGGCTCATTGAGCACGCCGTCGAACGCAGCATGCAGTTCACTTGCCTGCCGCCGCCAGCTACCGACCTTCTCTCCGGCATCGGGATAGGCGGCCAGGTACGCCTCCACCTCGGCACGGCGGGCGGGATCCAGCTGGCCATCGGCATAGGCGTGGAGATCGGCTTCGTTGACTGGGGACATCATTTGACTCGCTGCAGTCCGGCCGCCCGGCCGGAGGCCTGCGGGTTCGCCTCGGACGCTCCGTCCATCAGCAGGCGCATCTGCTCACGGGCGCGTGCCAGGCGGGACATCACCGTGCCCACCGGCACCTCCAGCACCTGCGCCGCCTCGGCATAGGTGAGTTGCTCCAGGCCGACCAGCAGCATGACCGCGCGCTGGGCTTCGGGCAAGCGAGCCAGCGCCCGTACCAGGTCCAGGCGCAAGGCGGGCTCTGGCGCAGCACTGGGTACGTCGGGAAGCGTGTCGGTGAAGGTCACAAGATCGGCACGCCGGTACGCATTGATGCGCAGCCGGTGCATCATGGTCAGCAGCCAGGACAGCAGGCCATCCGCGCCGTCGCCCCACCAGGCGCCGGCGCGCAGCCGGAAGCGCCAGCGGTAGCGCAGCGCGCGTTCCAGCGTGTCCTGCACCAGGTCGTCGGCCAATGCCGCATCCCCGGTCAGGCCACGGGCGTGGCGCCGCAGGCGCGGCGCCAGCGCGACCAGCTGGCGGTCGAAGCCGTCCATGCCGTCAGGCTGCCCGCGCCCGGATCAGGGAGCGGCCACGTGCCAGACGTTGTTGAAGTTATCGCCCATGCGGTCACCCGGTTTGGCATCCTTGGCGAAACGATAGAGCGGCTTGCCGCGATAGGCCCACTGCTTGGCGCCGTCGTCACGAGTGATGACGCTGTAGTCCCCCGTGGGGCTGGTGCCGGGCGCCGCCATCAGGGGCGGCCAGTTGGTGGCGCAGGGACCGTTGCAGGCGCTCTTGCCACCCGCATCACGGTCAAAGGTGTAGAGCGTCAGGCCCTGGGGATCGGTCAGCGCGCCGCCGGCGACTTTCACCGTGGGCGGCATATTGCCCGCACTGCTGCCACCCATGCCGCCCATGCCAGAACAGGCAGACAGCAGCACTGCGGCAGACGCCAGCGCGAGAACAGCGGGACGGGACAGCGATGCGAGAGAAGCGGCTGCGAAGGGACGGGAAAGGGCCATGATGTCGATCTCCATGCGATGCGGCGCCGCCAGCCGGCACCGTCCCTTCAGTAAACACCGGATGTGACGGCTTTATTCCATCTGGACGAAAAAAAACCTGCCGCGTCGGACCGACGGGGCAGGTTTTTCTTATTGCGGCGCAACATCCGGATCAGAGTTCGCCGTAACTATGCAGGCCCGAGAGGAACATGTTGACGCCCAGGAAGGCGAAGGTCGTGACCAGCAAACCCACCAACGCCCACCAGGCCGCCATGGTGCCGCGCAAACCCTTCATCAGGCGCATGTGCAACCAGGCCGCATAGTTGAGCCAGACAATCAGCGCCCAGGTTTCCTTCGGGTCCCAGCTCCAGTAGCCGCCCCACGCTTCCGCCGCCCAAAGCGCGCCCAGGATGGTGGCGATGGTGAAGAAGGCGAAGCCCACTGCAATCGCCTTGTACATCACATCATCGAGCACTTCGAGCGAGGGCAGGCGCTCGGCCAGGATGCCACGCTCCTTGCACAGGTAAGCCACCGAGACCATCGCGGCCAGGGCGAAAGTGCCGTAGCCTATGAAATTGGCCGGCACATGGATCTTCATCCACCAGCTCTGCAACGCTGGGACCAGCGGCTGGATCTCGCTCGCATCGCGGCTGACCGTGTACCACAGCAGGAAACCGACCGCCGCCGACACCACCAGCATCACGAACGGCCCAAGCGCGCGCGTCTGGTAGCGGCCTTCGTAGTAGAGGTAGAACAAAGAAGTGATCAGCGTGAACAGTACAAACACTTCGTACAGGTTCGAGATAGGAATGTGGCCGATGTCGGCGCCGATCAGGTAGGACTCGTACCAGCGCACCAGCATGCCGGTGAAGCCCAGCACCACTGCCGCCCACGCCATCTTGCTGCCGATCTGCAGCCCGGTCTCCGAGCGCGTCAGCAGGCCGCCCCAATAGAACAGGGTGGACAGGAACACCAGCGCGCTCATCCACAGGATGGCCGACTGGCTGGACAGGAAGTACTTGAGGAAGAAGGCCTGCTCGGCGCGCGGCAGCTGGCCCTGGTAGAGCTGGATCGCGAACAGCGACAGCACCGCCAGCAGCACCATCAGCAACCGCACCGGCTTCCAGTGCCATCCCAGCAACGCAAAGGTGGGCACCGCTGCAATCAGCACGCCTTTGTCGTAGACATTCATCCACTCGCCGTAGCGTGCCAGTGCGAAGCCCGCGCCCGCTGCCAGCAGCAAGGCAAAGACCCAGTCGACCCAGCCCAGCCGGCGAAGGAACGACGGCTCCAGGTAGGCCTGCTCCGCACCGCCGGCGCCACCGGCTGGAGCCGGGCTCGCCTGCATGGGCGGCCTGGCCTGATTCACATTCGAGGACATATTGGTTCCTGCTTAATTGCCGGCCGCGTTCAATGCGTGGCCGGGTCCGGCGTGCCCTTGCCGGCCGTGTCGAGATTACCGGCGGCCCGGCCTACATCGTCGCGCAGAGCGACAAATTCCTTCTCGAAATCCAGTGTACGCCGCTGCGTGGACATGGCCATCAGCACATGGCTGGCAGCACCGCCGCCCTCGCTTCCGGCCGATCCGCCGGCAGGGTCCCGGACCCACAGCCAGACGCGGCGCTCGCGGATGTAGAACATCGAGAACACGCCCAGCACCAGCAGCAGACAGCCAAGATACACGATGTTCTTCCCTGGTGCACGGGTCATCTGGAACACGCTGGCCTTCACCTCGGTGAAGTCGTCGAGCTGCAGGAAGACCGGCGCGGTGTAGAAGAAACTGTCGGATAGCGCATTGATGGCCTGCTGCAAGAAAGCGCCGCTCTGAGCACTATTCGGCACCACCGGCAGCTTGTCCTGCGCGCGTGCCAGTTGCCAGAGTTCCCACATCGAGCCGTTGAGGATCTTCAGCAGCACGTCGGCGGCCTTCTGCTGCTCGGCCGGCGGCACGGACTTTTCCAGGAAGGCGGCGATTGCCGTGAAGCCGCCAGGCGGCGCTTGCGGATTGCTTCGTGCGGCGCCAGCGAAGAGATCAAGCGCGCGCAGGGCGCTCTCGGCAAGCTGGCCGCGCAACACCTCGCGATCCTCGCCCGGCATCGAGGCCAGGGCAAAGCGGCGTGCCGCTTCGACCCGCAGCGCGCGGTCCTGCAGCGCGGCGCGCAGGCGCATCCAGTCGGCTACGCTGTTCTGCTCGTCGGCCGGGATGCGCAGGTAACGGAACGGCTCGCTGGGCGAATCGCGCATGCCGGCAAGGAAGACCGACTGCCCATCGAGCTGCACGGGCACCATGTAGTTGTTGAACTCGCGCGCCTGCCCGTTGCGGTCGCGCAGCTTGTACTGCACCGACGGACCCACGTTGCGCAGTTCCTTCGCGCGATCAGGATTGACCGCCGAGCCCAGGTGGGATTCCAGCTTCTCGTTGAGCGATTTGCGCGCCACGCCGCGGGCATCGGGCTTGCCCGACGCGTCGGTGACGTTCTCGATATTCATCAGGCGGAAATCGCTGAACTCGACCGTCAGTCCCTCGGCGTCGGCGGCGCTGCCCGTGCCGGTCAGCGGCGAGTTGGCGCCCACCGTACCGGCGAAGGCGAAGGTCTTGTCATTGCCGCCCTGCATCGGGTAGCCGACGAACTTCAGCTTGGAGCCGCCGTCCTCGAAACTCGACTGGTAGATGGCAATGCCGTCCACCACCAGCGGTTCGTTGACCTTGACAGTGGCTTCGGTCTTGCGGCCAGTGGTGCGGTCGGTGATGACCACATCGGAGGCGAACAGCTTGGGCATGCCGGTCGAGTAATGCTCGACGGTAAATTTCTTCAGCGTGATATTGAACGGCAGATCCTGCACCAGCGCACCGTCCGAGATATTCAGGATGGCAGTGGAGACGGTCGCGCCTTCGGGCACGAAGGCATTGCCGCGAAAACCGGGATTGTTGACCGACAAGCGGTGCTGCGGCGGAATGTCGCTGATCACGGCGTTGCCGGTAATCGGACTCTTGCCGCCAAACCACATCTGGGCACGGATCAGCATGTCGCCGTCGAGCAGGCCACCGATGCAGATCACCACGATGGCGGTGTGCGCCAGGATGTAGCCCAGCTTGTTGGCCGCGCCCGCCTTGGCCGCCAGCAAGGTGGCGCCGTCATGGGGCACGGTCTTGATGCGATAACCGCGATTGGCCAGCAGCGCAGTGAGCCGCGTCACCGCATCGGCGCGCGGGCGGCCTGCATCGAACTCGGCGCGGTGATGGAAGGCGCGCAGGCTGCGCTCGCGCACGTGGTCCTTCCACGAACGCATATCCTTGATCATCTTGGGCGCGTTGCGCGTCAGGCACAGTGAGGTGGAGACCACCAGGAAGGCCAGGATCAGCAGGAACCACCAGGAGCCGTAAACCTTCTGCAGCGACAGCGTGTGGAACAGGTCAGCCCAGAATGGGCCGAACTGGTTGACGTAGTTGGGATAGGGCTCGTTCTGCTTGAGGACCGTGCCGATCACGCTGGCGATCGCGATGACCGTCAGCAACGCGATGGCGAAACGCATCGAGGACAGCAGTTCCACCGCGTCGCGCAGCAAGCGGTGAGAAGTCTTCAGGTGCAGTCCTGACGTGGAAGCGGTCGACATGTGCAGTGGGGCCCTCGGCCTTGAAATGAAAAAGGGTGGACATGCTTGCGCAGGCCACCCTCTTCGATTGTTGCCGTGCTGCCTGGTTGCACCCCTGCGGTCCACCTCGCAACGGCGAGGCCCGCGTGGGCGCTCCGGCTACCCGGCGCTGAACGACTTAGCGAATCCCTGCGACGTAGTCGGCCACGGCCTTGATCTCGGCATCCGACATCTTGGCGGCAATGGTGGTCATCACGGGATTGTTCTTGCGGGTGCCCTGGCGGAACGCGACCAGTTGCGCCTCGGTGTATTCGGACCATTGTCCGCCGATGCGCGGGTACTGGGCCGGGATGCCGGCGGCGGTGGGGCCGTGGCAGGCCGCGCAAGCGGGCACACCCTTGGCGGCGATGCCACCACGGTAGATCTTCTGGCCGGCTTCGATGGTGTCCTTGCTCTTGGCGGTGGCAGGCTTCAGGCTCTGCTTGGCCAGGTAGGCGCCGACGTCCTTCATTTCCTGCTCGGACAAGGCTGCCGCGTAGGGCGACATGATGGCGTTGCTGCGGGTCTTGGCCTTGAAGTCGTCGAGCTGCTTGTGCACGTACTCCGGATGCTGGGCGGCCAGCTTCGGATTGGCGGCGCCGCCACTGTTGCCGTTGGCGCCGTGGCAACTCAGGCAAGCCGGGACATTGCGATCGGGGGCACCTTGCGTGTAGAGGGTTTCGCCCTTGGCCGGATCAGCCTTTGCGGCGGCCTGCTCTGCGGCAGATGCCAGACCGGTCATGGCAGTGGCCGGCAGAGCCAGCGCCACGACAGCCAGAAGTTTCGCAATGCGGTTCATTCGCACACCTTGTCTGAATTGTTTTGAAATCCATGGGGCACGCCGTTCAGCACCTTGCCCGCGGTGAGGACGCGCATGGGCTGGTACTTTGACATCGGAAATTCACCACGACGGACCGCCAGCCCCGCTGAAGCCAAAAACGCCCAGGCGAGAGCCGAATGGCACCGCCCCCATGCGAACGAGAGCGGCAGACCGTGCGAATATCCCCGTAGCAGACCCAGCCCCCCGGCTGGCCCCCTTGCCGCTGCGCCATGCAGGCGCTGCAACAGACCAGACCGACAGGCTTGCTACCACGATGGAACGGACACGCAGAGCTTCCTGCTCAGATAAACGCAAGGCCAAGGATGCCGCGCGTCACCTAATCGGGAGGCCGTTAACCGCGTTATTGTACAATAAATCGTGTGCCGGATAGAGGATGTGCGCGCCGCGACGCGGCCAGACGCCAGCCCCGGCCATCCAGGCGGCAGCATGTGCCGCCCACCTCACTCACATCGGCGTGGTGACGCCGGCGGACCCGCCAAATGCAAGGCGGCGCCCCGCCCCCACCCGCCCCATCGCCCACGCGCATGTCCCTCCTACACCAGGCCCGCTTCTTCGTTACCGTCAACCACCTGCGCGACCTGCCTGCCACGGCGGTGCCGGAAGTGGCCTTCGCCGGGCRCTCCAACGCCGGCAAATCCACCGCCATCAACATCCTGTGCAACCAGAAGCGGCTAGCCTTCTCGTCGCGCACGCCGGGCCGTACCCAGCACATCAATTTCTTCGGGGTCGCACCGGTCAAGGCGCCGGATCCGCTGGCCTTCCTGGTCGACCTGCCCGGCTATGGCTATGCGCAGGTGTCAGGATCGGCCAAGTACCATTGGCAGACGCTGCTGAGCGACTACGTACAGACCCGTTCGCAGCTGGCTGGCCTGGTGCTGATGATGGACGCGCGCCGGCCCTTCACCGACCTGGATTGCCAGATGGTTGAATGGTTCCTGCCCACGGGCCGGCCCATTCACGTGTTGCTGACCAAGGCCGACAAACTGACCAACAGCGAAAACGCCCTGGCCCTGCGCGAAACCCGCAAGATCCTGGCCGGTTACGCCGAACAACTCGACACGCCCGTGGCCCTGACCGCGCAATTGTTCTCCAGCCTGAAGCGCCGCGGCATCGAGGAAGCCCAGCGCGTGGTGGCAGGCTGGCTGGCGCTGCCGGAAGCACAGCCGGCCGTGGTGCCGGGCAGCGAGTCCGCCGCCGCGCCGCAGGAAAAAGCAAAGCCCGACCAGCCGGCGGTTGTGCAAGACACACCGCCCGACGCGGCCGCGAACTGACCTTCCAGCCCCGCTTTGCGTACCCGCCMCTGCGGGTGCGGCGCGATAGCGAACCCGCGCATCCCCACGAATCGAACAGGCAAAAAAAACCCCGTTGCAAGCAACGGGGGCGAACTTTCCCACCGGTTGAGGGTGGGTACCCGCTCAGGGAGGAGTAGCGGGGGACGCTGCATCACGCAAGCGCAACGCAGAGTGTCCGCGAGTATGATAGCGGGCACGATCAAAAGTTTAGTTTTTCTTTCGGAGCGGCCTGCTGGATCACTCGCCAGCCACATCGCGCGCCAGCAGCCCGGCAAAATTCCGCACTCCCTCAGACATTCTCCCTCAAGCCATGTCCACTTTCCCCGAGTACCGTCCGCGCCGCATGCGCCGCGATGATTTCTCGCGCAGGCTGATGCGCGAACACCGCCTGTCGCCGGACAACCTGATCTACCCGGTATTTATCGTCGACGGCCACAACCAGCGTGAAAGCGTGGCGTCCATGCCCGGCGTGGAGCGGCTCTCGGTCGACCTGCTGCTGCCGGTGGCGGAGGATTGCGTCAAGCTGGGCATCCCGGTCATCGCGCTGTTCCCGGTCATCGATCCGGCCCTGAAGACGCCCGACGGTATCGAGGCCACCAATGCCGACGGCCTGATCCCGCGTGCCGTGCGCGCACTGAAAGACCGCTTCCCCGAGCTCGGCGTGCTGACCGACGTGGCGCTGGACCCCTACACCAGCCACGGCCAGGACGGCGTGCTGGACGCCGACGGCTATGTGATCAACGACGTCACTGTGGAGATCCTGGTCAAGCAGGCGCTGACTCAGGCCGCGGCCGGCGTGGATATCGTGGCACCGTCGGACATGATGGACGGGCGCATCGGCGCGGTGCGCGCCGCGCTGGAGGACGGCGGCCATATCCATACGCGCATCATGGCCTACTCGGCCAAGTACGCATCGGCCTTCTATGGCCCGTTCCGGGATGCGGTCGGCTCAGCGGCCAACCTGGGCAAGGGCAACAAGATGACTTACCAGATGGACCCGGCCAATACCGACGAGGCCTTGCGCGAAGTGGCGCAAGACATCATGGAGGGTGCCGACATGGTGATGGTCAAGCCCGGCATGCCTTACCTGGACATCGTGCGGCGCGTGAAGGATGAGTTCCGTTTTCCCACCTACGCCTACCAGGTCAGCGGCGAGTACGCGATGCTCAAGGCCGCAGCCCAGAATGGCTGGCTGGATCACGACAAGGTCATGATGGAGTCGCTGCTGGCCTTCCGCCGCGCCGGCGCCGACGGCATCCTGACCTACTTCGCGCGCGACGCTGCTCGCCTGCTCACGCGCTGAACCGGCCCGGATGCAGCTGTTAGGTTTTTCCGCCAGCCAGGTCCATCCGCTCGCCTCGCTCGACGAGGCGCGCGACTTTCTCGCGGGCAACGCGGCGGCCCGCTTCGTCTGGGTCGATACGCCGATCGAGGAAGTCAGCGCCGCGCCGACGGCCTGGCGCGACAGCGTCCAGGCCCTGACCGGCGCCCCGGTGCTGGATCTGCACCTGATCGATGCCACCAACCCGTCGCATCCTTCGTATTTCGATACGACGCATGCCTACGACATGGTGATCTTCCGCAAGCTCACCTTTGAAACGAGCCGGCTGATTGCCGAGGCCGGCGGCGAAACGGCGGCGGCGTCCGGAACGACAGCAACCGCGCCAGCCACCGCACCAGAATTGCCGCCAATCCCGGGAGCCTCCACGGCTTCCACTACGGTTTCAGCTACCGCGACAACCAGCCAGCCGCCCGCTTCAAGAACGCAGGCTCTGGCCAAACCGCGCCGCTACCCGCCAGGCTTTCTGCCTGCACTGGCCAAAATCGATACCCAGCCGGTCACTTTCTTTGTCTTCGACAATGTGCTGCTGACGGTCCGGCCCGCGCAGTCTCGCACACTCGACCAGGTGCGCCAGCGCCTGCTTGAGCTATGCCAGGCGCCACGGCCGCAGTCCGCCTCGAAGACCCGCCCCAACGGGCACGCCGCCGCGCTGGTACATGGCATCCGCCCGCCGACGCGCCCGGAAGACCTGATGCTGCGCCTGCTCAACGCGATGGTCGACCGCTACCTGGACCTGCGCGCGCCCCTGACGCGCCAGCTGGACCGTTGGCAGCGCGCGCTGCTAAACGCCCGGCGCAGCTTCTCCAGCTGGGAAGGCTTGCTCGATGCCCGCATTGAACTGCGGCGCCTGGAGCACCTGTGCGAGGAACAGCACGATGCGCTGCAGGAATTCCGCGACAGCCTGCTCGACAACAGTTACAGCGTGCAGAGCGAAGGAACCGCAAACGCGGCAGGCCGCGACGATGCCTTGCTGGTGCGCATCAACGACGTGATGGAACACATCTCGCGCGTGCTCGCGCACGCGCGCCGGCTGGAGGACTCGATCGAGTCCGCGGTGCAGATTCATTTTTCATCGGTGGCGCATCGCACCAACCGCACCATGCGTACCCTGACGCTGATCACTGCACTGTTCATGCCACTCACGCTGATCACCRGCATCTTCGGCATGAACTTCGAGCGCATGCCGTGGCTGCGCGAGCCGCAGGGCTTCTGGTGGTCGCTCGGGCTGATGGGCGCGGTGGTGGCAGTGCTGGCGGCAGTGTGGGGGCTGGGACGCCGGCTGGAGAAAAGCTAGCCGACGCCTGCGCAAGCCCGGGGGGTCAGGTGCTAGCTTTGGCGTCCAGGGCGCGCGCGAGCGTGTCAAGGAAACGGGCGGCGGGTTGGTAGCCGATTGCACGAACCGGCCGCTCGCGCCCGTCAGGACCGAACAGGATGATGCCCGGCGGGCCGAACAGGCCGAAGCGCTTGAGCAGTGCCCGATCGTCGGCGTTGTTCCGGGTGACGTCCGCCTGCAGCATCACCACCCCGGCAAGCCGGGCCCGCACGCGCTCGTCGCTGAACGTGAAGCGCTCCATCTCCTTGCAGCTCACACACCAGTCCGCATAGAAGTCGAGCAGCACGGGCTTGCCCGCTGCGGCGGCCTGCGCCACGCGAGCGTCGAGTTCGGCTACCGAGCGGACCCGCTCAAAGCGCACTGTGGTCGAGTCGCTGGCCGCCGCGTCTGGCGCGGTGCGACCTGCACCAAGATGCGCCAGCGGTTGCAAGGGATCCCGGCCACCGGACGCGAGCCCCACCAGCAAGATGGCTCCCGCCAGCGCGGCAAGCAGGCCCAGGCCCTTGCCCACCCTGGCCAGGCCATGCGCCTCGGGGCCAAGTGACTCGAAGGCGCTCAGGAAAACCGCGCCCACCAGCAGCAGCGCGGCCCAGCCTGCCATCAGCGCCCATGCCGGCAGCACCGGGCTGACCATCCACAGCGCCACGCCCAGCAGCAGGAAGCCGAAGAAGCGCTTGGTCATTTCCATCCACCGTCCGGCACGCGGCAGCAGGTTGCCCGCGCCCACGCCCACCAGCACCAGCGGCACGCCCATGCCGAGCGCCATCGCGAACAGCGCGCCGCCACCGGTTACGGCATCGCCGGTGCGTGCGATGTAGGCCAGCGCGCCGGCCAGCGGTGCCGTCACGCACGGCCCGACGATCAGCGCCGAGATCGCGCCCATGGCCGCGGCGCCGGCGAGTTGCCCGCCCTGGCGGCGGTTGGACGAAGCGGTCAGCCGCGTTTGCCAGTGTTGCGGCAGCTGCAGTTCATAGAGGCCGAACATGGAAAGGGACAAGGCCACCATCAGCAGCGCGAAAGCCGTCAGCACCCACGGCGACTGCAGCGCGGCGGACAAGCCCTCGCCAAGCAGGCCGGCCGCCACGCCAACAGCGGTGTAAACCACCGCCATGCCTAGCACATACGACAGCGACACCAGCAAAGCGCGGCCGCGCGTGACATGCTCACCCACCACGATTGACGACAGGATCGGCACCATGGGCAGCACGCACGGCGTAAAGGTCAGGAGCAAACCGAGGCCGAAGAACAGCGCGGCGATCACGCCGAGGTTGCGGCTGGCCAGCGCCCCGGCAATGCGGTCGTTCTCGTCGGCAGGCCCAGTCAGTTGGGCAGGGGAGGGGCCGGCAGATGCCGCCGCCCCGGCCGCGTCGCGGCTTTCGGTGCCCGGGCCGCTGCCAATGCTGCTGGAATCCGCCGGCGCCCGCTTGCCGAACAGCCCGTCGAGCACACCGCCGCCGACCTTGAAAACGCTCTCCATCGGGGGATAGCACAGGCCCTTGTCGGCACAGCCCTGGGAAGTCACCACCAGTGACCATTTGCCGTCCGCCGGCGCGGACGCCACCGGTACGCGGATAGTCACGCCACCATGGTAGGTTTCCATCTCCTTGCCGAAAGTCTCGTCGAACTTGACCTTGCCCGGCGGGAATACCGGAGCGCCAAGCTTGACGGAGGTCGGCTGCGCGGCGAAGGCAAAGCGCTCGCGGTAGAGGTAGTAGCCATCGGCTACATCGAAGCGCACTTCGACGGTCTGCGCGTCGACCTGCCGCGCCGCGAAACGGAAGGCTTGGTCCGGCGGCAGGAAGTCATCGTCGGCGGCATGCGCGGCGCCGCCGAGGCACAGCCACAATGCTGCGAGCAGCAAGATCAGGAGCCGCGCTGCGGCACTATGCCGCACCGACCCCGCTGCCGACCCGCAGTCCAAAGCGCCCGACATCACTCCGAAACCCATGCCCCATCCTTGAATTGTCATTCGTCRTATCCGTACCTCGAACGCCGCGCGGCGCCGGTTTCGGCCGCATCGCCCGCTAGCCGCCGAAGGACGGACATCCTTGCGCGTGCTTACGCGCTGTCATCGTCAGCGTCTGGCGTCCGCGTCTCCTGCGCCACCCACGCAAGGTAAGGCGCAAAGCCGGCCGCAACCGGCAATGCCACGATCTCCGGCACCTCATAGGGGTGCGCCAGGCGAATCGCGGCTTCAAGCGCCGTATAGCGATCCTGCGTAGTCTTGATCAGCAGCGGCCATTCCCGCGTGGTTTCGATCTCGCCGCGCCACCAGTACTCGGACTGACATGGCGCCAGCCGGTTCACACAAGCTGCCAGCCTGGATTCCAGCACTGCGCGGGTCATACGTGCGGCGGATTCGGCATCGGGCAACACCGTCATTACCAATAGCGTCTCGCTCATCGTGCTTTCCTCAAAAACCTGGCCCGGAAAGCAATCGAGCCAGGCATGCAGCCTGGCTCGATTGTAAGCGGTGTCCGCGCGGCTCGCCGCGACCAGTGGTCGCAAGCGGCCGGGACGATATCGACCTTATTCGCCTGCTTCTTCAGCCGGCGCTTCGGTGATTTCCGGACGATCCACCAGTTCGACCAGCGCCATCGGTGCGTTGTCGCCCTGACGGAAACCGAACTTCAGGATACGGGTGTAACCACCCGGGCGGGCGTTGTAACGCGGGCCCAGTTCGTTGAACAGCTTGGTAACCATGTCGCGGTCGCGCAGACGGGCGAAAGCCAGGCGGCGGTTGGCAACGGTGTCCTTCTTGGCCAGCGTGATGAGGGGCTCGACAACCTTGCGCAGTTCCTTGGCCTTGGGCAGGGTGGTCTTGATCAGCTCGTGCTGGAACAGCGAGTTGGACATGTTGCGCAGCATCGCGAGACGGTGCGACGAGGTGCGGTTCAGTTTCCGCAAACCATGACGGTGACGCATGATGATTCCTTTATTGCAATGTTTGACCAGCTCTTCTATCGCTCGGCCGGGATGCTCCCCGGTTCGGCGCGGGCCGGTAGTCTATTGGAGCGGCCGGCACATGCCGGTCGCCGGGATTACCGGCACGGCAACGGGACCAGCCCGCCGCCGCGCCAGGCAAATTACTTCTCCAGCCCTGCGGGCGGCCAGTTCTCGAGCTTCATGCCGAGGGTCAGGCCACGCGAAGCCAGCACTTCCTTGATTTCATTGAGCGACTTGCGACCCAGGTTCGGGGTCTTCAGCAGCTCGTTCTCGGTACGCTGGATCAGGTCGCCGATGTAGTAGATGTTTTCGGCCTTCAGGCAGTTGGCCGAACGCACCGTCAGCTCCAGGTCGTCCACCGGGCGCAGCAGGATCGGATCGATCTGCGGCGTACGGCTCGAAGCGGCTTCCGCCGACGACTCGGTACCTTCCAGCGCTGCGAACACCGACAACTGGTCAACCAGGATGCGCGCCGATTGACGAATCGCTTCCTCGGGCGAGATCACGCCGTCGGTTTCGATGTTCATCACCAGCTTGTCGAGATCGGTACGCTGTTCCACACGAGCCGATTCGACTGCGTACGAAACGCGGCGCACCGGCGAGAACGAAGCGTCCAGCACGATGCGGCCGATGACCTTGCCCGCTTCGTCGCCAAACTTGCGCACGTTGCCGGGGACATAACCACGGCCTTGTTCGACCTTGATCTGCATGTCCAGCTTGCCGCCGGCCGACAGGTGAGCGATCACGTGGCCGGGGTTGATGATCTCGACGTCGTGCGGCAGCTCGATATCGGCCGCGGTCACAACGCCTTCGCCTTCCTTGCGCAGCGACACCGTGACTTCGTCGCGGTTGTGCAGCTTGAAGACCACACCCTTCAGATTGAGCAGCAGGTTGACTACGTCTTCCTGAACGCCATCGATGGTGGAGTACTCGTGGACCACCCCAGCGATCGTGACTTCGGTCGGGGCATAACCGACCATCGACGACAGCAGCACGCGACGCAGGGCGTTACCGAGCGTATGGCCATAGCCACGCTCGAACGGCTCCATCACGACCTTGGCGTGATGGTCGCCGAGCGGCTCCACGGCAATAATTTTAGGCTTGAGTAGTGCTGTTTGCATTAGGTTGTCCTTTTCAATACCCTCGGCTCGTTACACCGATAAGGCTGACGTATGGAACCTGAAAATCCCATCGCACGATGGGCAATAAGCCCGACGCGCGGCAGCGCGTCGGGCTGAAAGTGAAGCTTGGCGGGAAACGCAAGCCCCTGGCCGTTCGATGGTGTCGGTCAGAATTCGTGTGATTAACGCGAATACAATTCGACGATCAGGCTTTCGTTGATGTCACCCGAGATATCGGCGCGATCCGGCACTTGCTTGAATGTGCCTTCGAACTTCTTCGCGTCCACGGCAACCCATGCCGGGAAACCCGATTGCTCAGCCAGCGACAGCGCTTCGGCGATACGGACTTGCTTCTTCGACTGCTCGCGGATGCTGATGACGTCACCAGCCTTGACTTGCGCCGACGGCACGTTCAGGGCTTGACCGTTCAGCAGGATCGCCTTGTGCGACACCAGCTGGCGCGCTTCAGCGCGGGTCGAGCCGAAGCCCATGCGGTACACGACGTTGTCCAGGCGCGATTCCAGCAGTTGCAGCAGCTTTTCACCGGTGTTGCCCTTGCGGCGGTCGGCTTCAGCGAAGTAGCGGCGGAACTGGCGCTCGAGTACGCCATAGATACGCTTGACCTTCTGCTTTTCACGCAGTTGGTTGCCATAGTCGGAGGTGCGTGCACCCGAGGTGCGGCCGTGCTGACCCGGCTTGCTGTCCAGCTTGCACTTGTCTGCAAGCGAGCGGCGTGCGCTCTTCAGGAACAGGTCAGTACCTTCACGGCGGGATAGTTTGGCCTTCGGGCCGATATAACGTGCCACTTTATCTTCCTTCCTGATCGATCGCGGCGCCTTGTTCGACGCGCCGCGAGTCCGCCTTCTCCGCCCCGGTTGATTGGGCGCATGAGTGGCAGACGGTGGGCTTATCCAGCGCGCTCCCATTCGGGCACGCGCAAAAGCATGACTAACTACTGCGCCAGGCGACCGACAACGACGTCGATCGCGCAAACGCAAAACGAAAACCTGCTGCAAACAGATGCAGCAGGTCAACGTGCAATGCTACCACACCGGGCTGCACACGGGGAAGACCCCGATTGCAGCCTGGGTATCACATCGGCACTTAGATCCGACGGCGCTTCGGCGGACGGCAGCCGTTGTGCGGCACCGGCGTCACGTCTTCGATGATCGAGATCTTGATGCCGAGCGCGTTCAGGGCGCGCACAGCCGATTCACGGCCAGGGCCGGGGCCCTTGATGCGCACGTCCAGGTTCTTGATACCCTGGTCTTGCGCCACGCGGCCGGCATTCTCGGCGGCGACCTGAGCTGCGAAGGGAGTCGACTTACGCGAACCCTTGAAGCCCTGGCCACCCGAGGTTGCCCACGCCAGAGCATTGCCCTGACGGTCGGTGATCGTGATGATGGTGTTGTTGAACGAAGCGTGGACGTGCGCAATGCCGTCGGCAACGTTCTTCTTGACCTTCTTACGCGCGCGCTGGGCGGCGTTATTCGGACCTTTTGCCATTAGTTTCTTCCTCTGCCTTCGGCTTTACTTCTTCAGAGCCACGCCGGCCTTACGCGGACCCTTGCGGGTACGGGCGTTGGTGCGGGTGCGCTGACCGCGCATCGGGAGACCCCTGCGGTGACGGACGCCACGATAGCAACCAAGGTCCATGAGACGCTTGATGTTCATCGTGGTTTCACGACGCAGGTCACCCTCAACCGTGGCCTTGGCTACTTCGTCACGAAGCTTTTCCAGGTCGCCGTCGGTCAGGTCCTTGACCTTCTTGTCAAAGGGAACGCCGGTGGCCACGCAAATCTTGCGGGCGCGCGAGCGGCCGATACCGTAAATAGCCGTCAGGCCGATCTCGGTATGCTTGTGGTTCGGGATGTTAACCCCTGCGATACGTGCCATTCGTCAATCCTCTTTACGATTAGCCTTGGCGTTGCTTGTGGCGGGGATCCGACGAGCAGATCACGCGCACGACACCGTTGCGCTTGATAACTTTGCAGTTGCGGCAAATGCGCTTAACAGAAGCCAGCACTTTCATGATTTTCCTCTTCCTTCAATTCCTGTTCGCTTCACTTCGTCCGAAAGACGATGCGCGCGCGTGACAGATCATATGGAGTCAGTTCAACCGTCACCCGATCACCCGGAAGAATCCGGATGTAGTTCATTCGCATCTTGCCGGAGATATGGCCCAACACTACATGGCCATTTTCCAGTTTGACGCGGAACGTCGCGTTAGGGAGGTTTTCCAGGACCTCCCCCTGCATCTGGATGACGTCGTCTTTTGCCATACCTAGCCTGTACCGACCCGGCTTCAGCGCAAGGTCAGATTACCCTTGAAATTCGCTTTCTTCAGCAGGGACTCATATTGCTGCGACATGACATAGGACTGAACCTGGGCCATGAAGTCCATCGTGACGACCACGATGATCAGCAACGAGGTTCCGCCAAAATAGAACGGAACGTTCCAGCGCAGTACCAGGAATTCCGGCAACAGGCAGACCAGTGTGATGTAGATCGCACCAGCCAGCGTCAGACGGACAAGAATCTTGTCGATGTAGCGCGTCGTCTGCTCGCCCGGACGAATGCCCGGAATGAAGGCACCGCTTTTCTTCAGGTTGTCTGCGACTTCCCGGCTGTTGTACACAAGAGCCGTATAGAAGAAGCAGAAAAATATAATTGCAGCAGCGTACAGCAGGATGTAGACCGGCTGTCCCGGCGAAAGCGTCGCAGCCAGGTCCTTGATGAACCGGCCGGCAGCGCTCGTCGAGTCAGACGTGAACCAGCCCGCGATGGTCGCCGGGAACAGGATGATCGACGATGCGAAGATCGGCGGAATCACCCCTGCCATGTTCAGCTTCAGCGGCAGGTGCGACGACTGGCCGCCATACACCTTGTTGCCGACCTGACGCTTGGCATAGTTCACCAGGATCTTGCGCTGGCCACGCTCGACAAACACCACGGCGAAGGTCACCCCGGCGATGATTGCAACGATCAGGATCGATGCAATGATGCTCATGGAACCGGTGCGAACCAGCTCGAAGAGCCCGCCGATCGCGTTGGGCAAGCCCGCCGCGATACCGCCGAAGATGATGATCGAGATACCGTTGCCCAGACCACGCTCGGTGATCTGCTCACCCAGCCACATCAGGAACATCGTACCGGTCACCAGCGTGATCACCGCCGTAGCCCGGAACATCAGGCCCGGATCGATCACCAGCCCCGGCTGAGATTCCAGCGCGACTGCGATCGACAGCGCCTGGAAGGTGGCCAGGACCACCGTGCCGTAGCGCGTGTACTGCGTGATCTTGCGTTGACCCGCCTGCCCTTCCTTCTTCAGCGATTCCAGCTGCGGCAGCACGATCGTCAGCAATTGCATGATGATCGACGCCGAGATGTACGGCATGATGCCGAGCGCGAAGACGGTAAAGCGCGACAGCGCACCGCCCGAGAACAGGTTGAACATCCCGAGGATGCCACCCGACTGACTCTGGAAAAGCTTCGCAAGCTGTTCAGGATCGATTCCCGGCACCGGAATATGCGCTCCGATGCGGTACACGATCAAGGCCAGCACCAGGAACATCAGCCGGCGCTTTAGGTCGCCGTACTTCGCCGTGTTCTTGGCTTGCGTGCTTGCATTGGGTTTCGCCGTGGCCAAACGATGCTCCGACTGTGACTCGCCTATGCTGCGAAATCTGCTGCTAAATTACGCCGCGATCTGACCGCCGGCGGCTTCGATCGCAGCCTTGGCACCAGCGGTGGCGCCCAGACCCTTGATCGTAACCTTGCGGGTCAGCTCACCAGCCTTGATGACCTTGGCGCTCTTGGCCAGCTCAGCCACCAGGCCAGCTTGCTTCAGAACCAGCAGGTCCACCTCGGTGGCTTCCAGGCGCTCGATATCACGCAGGGTCACTTCGGCGTTGAAGGCCTTCGTCAGCGACGTGAAGCCACGCTTCGGCAGGCGACGATACAGCGGCATTTGACCGCCTTCGAAGCCGACCTTGTGGAAGCCGCCCGAACGCGACTTCTGACCCTTGTGACCACGGCCGGCAGTCTTGCCCAGGCCGGAGCCGATACCGCGGCCGACGCGACGCTTGGCGTGCTTCGAACCGTCAGCCGGTTTGAGGTTGTTGAGTTGCATCTTGCTCTCCGTGTCCCGGGACTCAGGCCAGAACCTTGACCAGGTACGAGACCTTGTTGATCATGCCGCGCACGGCAGGCGTGTCCTGCAGTTCCGACACCGAATTGATACGGCGCAGGCCCAGGCCACGGACGGTGGCGCGATGATCCTCGCGCGTGCCGATCAGGCTGCGCACGAGTTGCACTTTTACGGTTTGTTGCGACATTTCGTCCGACTCCTTAACCGAGGATGTCTTCAACAGACTTGCCACGCTTTGCGGCGATCTCGCCCGGCGTGCTCATCTTTTGAAGACCGTCCAGCGTGGCGCGAACCATGTTGTACGGATTGGTCGAGCCGTGCGACTTGGTCACGACGTTGGTCACGCCCATCACTTCGAAAATCGCGCGCATCGGGCCACCAGCGATCACGCCGGTACCTTCCTTGGCGGGCATCATCAGCACCTTGGCGGCGCCGTGCTTGCCAACGACTTCGTGTTGCAGCGTGCCGTTCTTCAGCGAGACCTTGACCATCTTGCGACGGGCTTCGTCCATTGCCTTCTGAACTGCAACCGGCACTTCCTTAGCCTTGCCCTTGCCCATGCCGATGCGGCCATCGCCGTCACCAACCACGGTCAGCGCAGCGAAACCGAGAATCCGGCCACCCTTCACCACCTTGGTGACGCGGTTGACCGAGATCATCTTCTCGCGGAGGCCGTCGTCGCGTTCGTCCTGCTGGACTTTTGCTTGCATTTTTGCCATGACGTATCTCTCTATGTGCGCTTAGAACTTAAGGCCGGCTTCGCGTGCTGCGTCAGCCAGTGCCTTCACGCGACCATGGAAGCGGAAGCCGCCGCGATCGAACGCAACGGTTTCCACGCCAGCTGCCTTCGCCTTTTCGGCGATGCGCTTGCCAATCAGGGTCGCGGCGGCGGCGGTAGCACCGCTGCCAGTCAGTTCCTTGCGCACTTCTGCCTCGACGGTCGAAGCCGATGCCAGCACTTGCGTGCCGCACGGCGAGTAGACCTGGGCGTAAATATGCGAATTCGTACGGAACACGGTCAGACGGTTGATCTTCAACTCCGCGATTTTGGCGCGGGTCTGACGTGCACGGCGCAAACGAGCGTCTTTCTTGTTCATGATTGCACCCCTTACTTCTTCTTGGTTTCCTTCAGGATGACGCGCTCGTCCGAGTAGCGAACGCCCTTGCCCTTATAGGGCTCAGGCGGACGGTACGCGCGGACTTCCGCAGCCACCTGACCGACTTTCTGCTTGTCCGCACCCTTGATGATGATCTCGGTCTGCGTGGGCGTTGTCGCCGTCACGCCTTCCGGCATCGCATGGATCACGTCGTGCGAGAAACCAAGCTGGAGCTTCAGCGCAGTACCTTGCAGCTGGGCACGATAGCCCACGCCGACCAGGTTAAGCTTGCGCTCGAAACCGGCGGTTACACCCTTGACCATATTGGCCACCAGGGCGCGCATGGTGCCCTGCAGTGCGTTTGCTTCGCGCGATTCATCGACCGGAGCGAAGGTCAGCGTGTCGTTTTCGACATTGACCTTGACCAGGCTGTGAATCGGCTGCGTCAGCGTGCCGAGCGGGCCCTTAACGGAGAGCACGCCAGCCGCCACATTGACTTCCGCGCCTTTGGGCAGCGCGATGGGAGCCTTACCTACACGGGACATGGTCTACTCCTTACGCGACGTAGCAAAGAACTTCGCCGCCCACGCCAGTGGCACGTGCCTTGCGGTCGGTCATCAGACCCTGGGGGGTCGAGATGATTGCGACGCCGAGGCCGTTCATCACTTGGGGGATGTCGCTGCGGCCCTTGTACACGCGCAGACCAGGCTTCGAGACGCGTTCAATGCGCTCGATGACCGGACGGCCGGCGTAGTACTTCAGACCGATGCTCAGTTGTGCCTTGCCGCCTTCTTCTTTCACGGCGTAGTCGTCGATGTAGCCTTCGTCCTTAAGGACCTTGGCGATTGCCACTTTCAGCTTCGACGACGGCATGACAACCGACACTTTCTGCACGCCTTGGGCGTTGCGGATGCGCGTCAGCATATCGGCGATAGGATCGCTCATGCTCATACTGTTTCTCCTGTAGCCTGTGCGTAATTACCAGCTGGCTTTCGTCAGACCCGGGATTTCGCCACGGAAGGCGATTTCACGGATCTTATTACGCGCCAGGCCAAACTTGCGGAAGGTACCGCGGGGACGACCGGTGATCGCGCAGCGGTTACGCTGGCGAGTCGGGTTAGCGTTGCGCGGGAGCTGTTGCAGCTCGAGACGCGCGCTATAACGCTCTTCTTCCGACTTTTCCTGGTCGTCGATAATGGCCTTGAGGGTTGCACGCTTGTCGGCATACTTTGCCACGAGCCTAGCGCGCTTCTTCTCACGTTCAATCAGAGCCAATTTAGCCACGGTTACCCCTTAATTACGGAACGGGAACTTGAATGCTGCGAGGAGCGCCTTGGCTTCCTCGTCATTCTTCGCCGTCGTCGTGATGCTGATGTTCAGACCACGCAATGCGTCGATCTTGTCGTACTCGATTTCGGGGAAAATGATCTGCTCTTTCACACCGATGTTGTAGTTACCACGACCATCGAACGAGCGGCCCGACACGCCACGGAAGTCACGCACGCGGGGCAGAGCCACGGTCACGAGACGATCGAGGAATTCGAACATGCGTTCGCCGCGCAGCGTCACCATCGCGCCGATGGGATAGCCCTGGCGGATCTTGAAGCCGGCGATTGCCTTCTTGGCCTTGGTCACCACCGGCTTTTGACCGGCGATCTTGGTCAGGTCGCCCACGGCCAGCTCAATGACCTTCTTGTCATTGATGGCTTCGCCAAGGCCCATGTTCAGGGTGATCTTGGTGATGCGCGGCACTTCCATGACCGACTTGAAGCCGAACTGCTCGATCAGCTTCGGAACAACCTGTTCTTTGTAAAACTCTTGCAGACGTGCTGTCATGCTCAACTCCTCTTCGTGCCCAGAATCAAGCTGCCACGACGGCACCGGTGGTCTTCAGCACGCGCACGCGCTTGCCGTCTTCCACCTTGATACCGACGCGCGACGGCTTGCCATTGGCATCCACGAGCGCAACGTTAGAAATATGCAACGGCATGACTTTGTCGATGACGCCACCAGTGGTGCCCAGCATCGGGTTCGGACGTGCGTGCTTCTTGGCAACGTTGACGCCTTCCACCACGACCTTGTCGCCGAGCATGGCTTGCACGGTGCCGCGCTTGCCCTTGTCTTTGCCGGTCAGGACGATGACTTCGTCGCCTTTACGAATCTTGTTCATGGCGGCTCCTTACAGCACTTCCGGCGCGAGCGACACGATCTTCATGAAGCGCTCGGTACGGAGTTCACGAGTCACCGGCCMGAAAATACGGGTGCCGATCGGCTCGAGCTTGGTGTTCAGCAAGACAGCGGCATTGCTGTCGAACTTGACGAGCGACCCATCAGCGCGACGCACGCCCTTGGCGGTACGCACGACGACGGCGTTGTAAATATCGCCCTTCTTCACGCGACCGCGCGGCGCTGCGTCCTTGACGGTCACCTTGATGATGTCGCCCACGCTCGCATAGCGGCGCTTGGACCCACCCAGCACTTTGATGCACAGCACTTCGCGCGCACCAGTGTTATCGGCTACTTCGAGCCGGCTTTCTGTCTGAATCATGGTGTTATCTTCCCAACTTAATCCACCGGGCAACGCCCGCCGGTCAGTCTTGGTCCCGTCAGCCCCTGGCTTTGCGCCAGCAACCGTTTGGGTTGATCAACTTTGAAGTCGGTAGTTACCAGGCGGCCTGAACATGGTTAATCAGGAGCCGCTCGGCCAGGTTCGCTTCATCGACTCGCCGGGGTGATACAACTAAGGCGAATGCAACAAAGCGGAAGTCCAGGATTATAGCACATAACCCTGGACTCGCAAGCCAACCTAAAACCGTGTGGTTTTTTAGATGACGCGCGCAGCTTCGACCAGACGGGAAACCACCCAGGACTTGGTCCGCGACAGCGGACGCGTTTCCTGGATCTCGACCTTGTCGCCTTCCTTGTACTGGTTGGCTTCGTCGTGTGCGTGGTACTTCTTGGAACGCAGCACGTACTTGCCGTACAGAGGATGCTTGACGCGGTTTTCGATCAGGACCGTGACGGTCTTGTCCATCTTGTCGCTAACTACCCGGCCGACCAAAGTACGGCGAAGCGACGATTCCGTTTGTGCAGTTTCAGTCATTTCGTGGTCGCCTTTTCGTTCAGCACGGTTTGCACCCGCGCGATGTCCTTGCGCACCTTCTTCAGCTGGCTGGTGTTCTGCAGCTGTTGGGTGGCCTTTTGCATGCGCAGGCTAAATTGGGCCTTCAGCAGCTCGGAGAGCTCCTGGTTCAGCCCGGCGGCATCTTTGCCGCGAAGTTCGGAYGCTTTCATCCCTGCTCTCCTTACGTCCCGACCTGGCGCACCACGAAATTGGTGGCGATCGGCAGCTTGGCGGCCGCGAGGCGGAACGCCTCACGAGCCAGCTCTTCCGTCACGCCATCCATTTCGTACAGCATCTTGCCCGGCTGGATTTCTGCCACGTAGTATTCCGGATTACCCTTACCGTTACCCATACGGACTTCGGCGGGCTTCTTCGAGATCGGCTTGTCCGGGAAAATCCGGATCCAGATGCGGCCGCCACGCTTGATGTGACGGGTCATCGCACGACGTGCCGACTCGATCTGACGAGCCGTCAGACGACCACGGCCCATCGCCTTCAGGCCGAATTCGCCGAAAGACACGGCGTTGCCACGGGTAGCCTTACCCGTGTTGCGGCCTTTCTGCTCCTTGCGGTATTTTCTGCGCTTAGGTTGCAGCATCGTTATTCTCCACTCTTCGCATCTGCGCCAGGAGCGCGGCGACCTGCACCGGCACCCGCGCCACCGCGGCGATTGCCACCCGGACGGCCGCCTTCGCCTTCACGGCGACGACCATCAGGACGACCACCCGGGCGACGACGACGCTCGTCTTGCGGCTCTTCCACCACCGGCGCATCGTTGCGGCCGAGGTGATCACCCTTGTAGACCCACACCTTGACACCGATGATGCCGTAGGTGGTTTCTGCTTCGGAGAAGCCGTAGTCGATGTCGGCGCGCAGGGTGTGCAGGGGCACACGGCCTTCGCGATACCACTCGGTACGAGCGATTTCGATGCCGTTCAGACGACCGGCGCTCATGATCTTGATGCCCTGGGCACCGAGGCGCATCGCATTCTGCATCGCGCGCTTCATTGCGCGGCGGAACATGATACGGCGCTCGAGCTGCTGGGTGATCGAATCGGCGATCAGCTGCGCATCGGTTTCCGGCTTGCGGATTTCCTCGATGTTCACGTGCACGGGCACACCCATGCGGCGTTGCAGCTCGGCCTTGAGCAGTTCGATGTCCTCACCCTTCTTGCCGATCACCACGCCCGGACGCGAGCTATAAATGGTGAGACGTGCATTGCGGGCGGGGCGCTCGATCACGACGCGGCCTACCGAAGCGTTCTTGAGCTTCTTCTTCAGAAACTCGCGAACTTCGATGTCTTCCTTCAGCATGCCGGCGAACTTCGTGTTGTTGGCGTACCAACGCGAAGCCCAGTTACGGCTGACGGCCAGACGGAAGCCAGTCGGATGAATCTTCTGTCCCATCGTGACTCCTTAGTTGCCGAGCGTCACAGTGATGTGACAAGTTTGTTTCTCGATGCGGTTGCCGCGGCCCTTTGCTCGTGCCGTGAAACGCTTGAGCGAGGTTGCCTTGTCGACGAAGATGGTCTTGACCTTCAATTCGTCGATGTCGGCGCCTTCGTTATGCTCGGCGTTGGCGATGGCCGATTCGACCACCTTCTTCACGATGACGGCAGCCTTTTTCGGGCTGAACGTCAGAACGTTGAGCGCGCGCTCGATCGGCAGACCGCGGATCTGGTCAGCGACCAGGCGCGTTTTCTGGGCGGAGATGCGGGCACCGCGATGAATCGCTTTCACTTCCATGATGGCACCTTACCTCTTCGCTTTCTTGTCAGCCGCGTGGCCCTTGAACGTACGCGTGAGCGCAAATTCACCGAGCTTGTGGCCAACCATGTTTTCCGAAACATACACCGGCACGTGTTGACGGCCGTTGTGTACGGCGATCGTCAGGCCGATGAAGTCCGGCAGAATGGTCGAGCGACGCGACCAAGTCTTGATGGGCTTCTTGTCCTTGCCGCCTGCAGCTGCTTCCACCTTTTTCAGCAGGTGGGCGTCACAGAACGGACCCTTTTTTGCGGAACGTGTCATGTCTAGGCTCCTACCTACCGATTAACGCTTGTGGCGGCGCTGCACGATCATGCTGGCAGTGCGCTTGTTGCTGCGGGTACGGTAACCCTTAGCCGGGGTACCCCACGGCGAAACGGGGTCACGACCTGCGGCGGTCTTGCCTTCACCACCACCGTGCGGGTGGTCCACCGGGTTCATCACAACGCCGCGAACCGTCGGGCGGATACCGCGCCAACGATTTGCACCGGCCTTGCCGATGACGCGCAGGCTGTGCTCTTCGTTACCGACTTCACCGATGGTGGCGCGGCATTCGATGTGAACGCGACGCACTTCACCGGAGCGCAGGCGAACCTGGGCGTAGATGCCTTCACGAGCCAGCAGCACGGCGGAACCGCCTGCGGCGCGAGCGATCTGAGCGCCCTTGCCCGGCAGCATTTCCACGCAGTGGATGGTGGTACCAACCGGAATGTTGCGGATCGGCAGGTTGTTACCCGACTTGATCGCAGCTTCCGAGCCATTCATCAACGCCTGGCCAACTACCATGCCCTTGGTGGCAATGATGTAGCGGCGTTCGCCGTCGGCGAACAGCACCAGCGCGATATTGGCGCTGCGGTTCGGATCGTATTCCAGACGCTCGACCTTGGCGGGGATGCCGTCCTTGTCGTTGCGCTTGAAGTCGACCACGCGATAGTGGTGCTTATGACCACCGCCCTTGTGGCGGGTGGTGATATGACCGTTGTTGTTACGGCCCGACTTCTGGAATTGCTTTTCCAGCAGCGGAGCGTGGGGCGCGCCCTTGTGCAGGTTGGCGTTAACCACCTTCACCATGGAGCGACGGCCCGGGGACGTCGGCTTGGTCTTGACGAGTGCCATGATTACTTGGCCTCCGCTTCAAAATTGATTTCCTGACCCGGCTTGAGCGAAACGTAAGCCTTCTTCACGTGGTTGCGACGCCCCATGAAACGGCCAAAACGCTTTTGCTTGCCCTTTTGGTTCAGGATCTGAACGGACTGCACCTCGACCTTGAACAGCAGTTCGACTGCCGCCTTCACGTCTGCCTTGTTGGCATCGCGAGCGACTTCGAACACGACTTGTTCGTTCTTGTCGGCGACCAGGGTTGCCTTTTCGGAAACCACCGGCGCGAGCAGCACCTGCATCAAACGATGATCGTTCTTGGCTACTTGCGTCATTTCAGCAACTCCTCGATCTGCGCGACGGCTGCCTTGGTCACCAGCACCTTCTTGTAGTGCACGAGCGACAGCGGGTCAGCCTGGCGCGGCTCGACAACTGCCACGTGCGGCAGGTTGCGCGAAGCCAGGTAGAGGTTCTCGTCGAGGCTGTCGGTGATGATCAGCACCGAGTCCAGGCCCATGGCCTTGAACTTGTCGGCCAAGAGCTTGGTCTTGGGCGCATCGACGGTGAAACCGTCCACCACGTTGATACGACCTTCACGTGCGAGCTGCGAGTAAATCGAGCGCATACCGGCACGGAACATCTTCTTGTTGACCTTCTGCGTGAAGTTCTCTTCCGGCGAATTCGGGAAGATACGGCCGCCCCCGCGCCACAGCGGCGAGGAAGACATACCGGCACGGGCGCGACCCGTACCCTTCTGGCGCCAAGGCTTCTTGGTCGTGTGCTTGACCTCTTCACGATCCTTCTGCTTACGGTTACCGCTGCGAGCGTTAGCCTGGTAAGCGACGACGATCTGGTGAACGAGGGCTTCGTTGTAGTCACGGCCGAAGACTTCGGGCGAAGCGTCAACGCTTGCGCCGATCTGGCCATTGTCCTGGAGGAGCTTGAGTTCCATTGATTCGCTCCTTAAGCTTTGGCTTTGGCCTTGACGGCCGGGGTAACGATAACCTTGCCGCCCTTGGAGCCGGGAATGGCGCCCTTGACCAGCAGCAGCTTGCGCTCTGCGTCGATCTTGGCGATTTCCAGGTTCTGGACGGTGCGGGTGACGTCACCCAGATGGCCGGTCATGCGCTTGCCGGGGAACACACGGCCCGGATCCTGCGCCATACCGATGGAACCCGGCACGTTGTGCGAACGCGAGTTACCGTGGGTGGCACGACCCGATGCGAAATGGTGACGCTTGATGGTACCGGCGTAGCCCTTACCGATGGTCACGCCCTGGACGTCGATCTTTTGACCGACTTCGAACAGGTCAACCGACAGCGTGCCGCCGGGTTGCAGTTCGCCAGCCTTAGCGGCATCGATGCGGAATTCGCGGATGATTTCACCAGCTTCAACACCAGCTTTGGCAAGGTGACCTGCCAAAGGCTTGGTGACGCGGCTAGCGCGGCGTGCGCCGAAAGTGACTTGAACCGAGGTATAACCGTCGGTCTCGTCCGTCTTGATTTGTGTCACGCGGTTGTCGCCGACCTCGACCACGGTAACGGGAATTGAATCGCCGTCGTCCGTGAAAATACGGGTCATGCCAACCTTGCGACCTACAAGGCCAAGGCTCATGGTTTGCTCCATTCCCAGCTGCGATTGGCCGGGGCTGATTGATACACGAAAACAGTGTTTGCAGTGCGGGGCTTGCGCTGAAGAAGACTGCGCGCGGCCAAGCTGGCCGGCCCACTACCCATAGACAAACGGGTAGCCTTACACTATATCGCAGCGGTTTGGAAAGAGCAAGAGTGCCTTAGGAAGTTGGGGCGTGCGCGGTGGGGCCGGTGTTGTTTTGTGGCGTTGACTACGGTTGCGGGGCGCTGGCACCGCGCGTCTTGACAGCAAAAGTGGCAATTTCGGCACCGAATCGGAAGCCTTACCGCCCAACCTTCACGAACTCCCCGCCGAAAAACACCAGCGGTTCACCCTCCCCCACTTCAAACCCCTGCACTTCGCCAACGATCAGTAGATGATCTCCTACCGCGTCCGCGCGCTCCACCCTGCACGCCAGCGTGGCCAACGCTTCATCGAGATAAGGTACGCCCCGCTCACAGCGCCGATGGGAGACGCCGGCAAACTTGTCCTCGGCAGGCGTGGCAAAACGGCGCGCCAGCTCGCCGTGGCCCGCCTGCAGTATGCTGACGCCGAAGTGCTTCCCCACGGCGAAATGCGCGGCGCTTGGCGAGTGCAGTGCGAGGCTCCACAAGATCAGCGGGGGCGCCAGGGATAGCGAGGCGAAAGAGTTGATGGTCAAGCCAATCGGACGGCCCTCGGCACCGCAGGCACCGATGACCGCCACGCCAGTAGCGTAGCGGCCACAGGCCCGCCGCAGCGCCCTGGTATCCAGCACAGCGCAAGCGGCTTCCATATCAGGCCGCCTGAGGCAGATGCTGGTCAATCAACTGCTGGCAGGCAGCGGAATCTGACCACCAGGGGAAGAAGTCCGGCGGATTATCGAAGCCATTGGCAATGCGGGCGGCCAGCTCTGGCGCATGGCCTGCCGCGCCCAGCAGCGACAGGATATGCGCTGGCGGTGGCGTGAGCAGGGAGTTGGTCCAGTTCACTACGTCGCCGGCGTACTGCCAGTAGCGCGCGAACGTCTGCTCCATCCAGTCCCCGTCGAAACCGCGATCGCCGTGCGCAATGATGGCATCCAGATACACCTTGCAGCACTTGGCGGCGTTGTTGGAGCCCTGTCCGGTAATGGGATCGTTGACGAGGACAGCGTCGGCCATGCCGAACACGAGCCGGCCCGAGGGCAAGGTCATCACCGGCCGGCGCACGGTCGGGGCGAAGCGGCCGGCGAGAATGCCTTGCTCGTCGGTCAGCGTCACCGCATCGCAGCGCTCCGCCTCCCACGGCAACCAGGTGCGCAGGATGCGCAGACTCTCGGCGAGGTGCTGCTCCGGCGTACGCGCATCGGCCCAGCGGTCCATCGGGCCGCCCGGTATGCCCTCGAACACCATGATCTCGCAGGGGCCGGATAGCGTCAGGGCCGGGAAGACGAAGTATTCGCCAATGCCGGGAATCAAGTTGAAGCAAACCCGCGAGAACGGGGTGCGCGGCGCCATTGCGTTCACATAGGTCAGGGCAAGCGAACGCTGCGGCGCGCTGAAAGGACTGCGCGTGGCGTCYCGCTCGAAACGGCTGACGATCTCGCCCTTGCCAGCCGCAAGCAGCACAAGATCATGCTCGCGAGCCAGCGCTTCCAGTTCATCGACGCCGGCATCGGCAATGCGCAGGTCGCCACCGCGTTGCGCGAAGGCTTCCATCCAGGCCGGCATCTTGAGTCGCTGGTCCACCGCTTGGGCCGGATGGTCGAGCCGGGCAGCCCAGTCGATCAACCTGGCGGCAGGCTGTTCCGGATGCGGAATCGCCAGGCCGATCCCTTCCACCGGCGGGCACGCATCATCCCACCAGTTCAAGCCCAGCTCTCGCTCGGTCTGCAGCGCGCGATCGAACATGCACTGGCTGGACATGACCTTGCCCGCGCGGACCTGGTCCGGCGTGCGATTGGTCAGCAGCGTGACCCGGTAGCCCTTGGCTTGCAGGCCCAGGGCCATCTGCAGGCCGGACTGGCCGGCGCCGACGATGGCAATGCGTTGGCTCATGGCAATCTCCTACTTGAAGGTTCAGCGTGAAAGTCGAAGTCCCGCATCGCGGTTTCAGCCGGCCAGGCGCGGGATGGCGGGCACGTTTTGCTCCGGGCCCATCGCCGAGTAGCCGCCGTCCACCGCGTAGTCGGCGCCGGTGACAAAGCTGGCATGGTCCGAGCAGAGAAACAGCACCACCTGGGCCACTTCATCGGGCTCGCCCACGCGGCCCAGCAGGTGGAAGTCCGCCGCCACGCGATCGGTACGCTCGCGGTTGCCACCGCTGACCTCGTCCATCAGCCGGCACCAGGTCCAGCCCGGCGAGACAGCGTTGACGCGGATATGGTCGGGCGCGAGGTCCATCGCCATGCTGCGGGTGAGCTGCCGGATCGCTGCCTTGGAGGCCGGATAGAGCCAGCGGCCGGTCTGCGCCACGTTGGCCGAGATGCTGGTGAGGTTGACGATCGCGCCACCGCCGCGCGCGCGCATTCCCTCGTGGACGGCCTGGGCCAGCATCACGCTGGAGACCACATTGACGTCGAGCGCGGTGAGCCAGTCGCGGCGGTTCGATTTGAAGCCGTCATCGAGATAGGTGCAGGCCAGGTTGACGAGGTAATCGATGCCGCCGAAGTGCCGCGTGACCTGCGACACGGCCGCGGCCACCTCGGCGTCGTCGGTGATGTCGGCGCGAATGAAGCGTGCTCGTTCGCCCAGCTCGCCGGCGACACGCTCGCCGCCGGCGGCATCGATATCGAGAATCGCCACTCGCGTGCCGGCCTCGACGAAGGCCTTCGCCACGCCCGCGCCGATAAGGGTGGCGCCGCCGCTGACGATGGCGACTTTGTCCTGCAGTCCYTTCATGACGTTGTCTCCTTGTATCGGTGCGTTGCCCATGCGCCGCAGGGACCAAGCGGTACCCGCGGCGCGCGCCGGGCACGCCCCTTTTGCTTTGATTTTGTCGATTGCCGGGGCGGCGGTCCCGCCCCGCCTACTTGCCTTCGCTCTCCTGCCAGCGTGCCATCAGCGCGTTGGAGGGCAACGTTTCATCGAGCAGCTTGCGGGCAGTCTTGATGCCGGCCACGGGCAGCCCGGTCGGATCGAGCTTGCCGATCTGCACCAGCACGCTGGCCTGGTCCCAGTAGATGTGCTCGTGGTAAAGCTTGTCGCCACGGAACTTGACGATGGCGACAAGCGGAATCTCCACTCGCTTGCCAGTGGGTGGCACGCCAGGCAGCATCCAGTCAATCTCGCAGGTATGCGTGAAGCAGAACAGCAGCTCGTCGACGATCTGGCTGGCGCCCACCGTACGTGACAGCGGAATCAGCGTGGTGTCCGGCGGGTTGCTGTGGACAAAGTGGTTCTGGTAGAAGCGCTTGAGCTGCCGATAGCCGACGCCACCGGTCATGGTCGGGATATGGTTGACGTAGGGCTCCGCCACCATGGTCGCCATCGTGGCATCGACATCGCGGGTGGCGAATTCGTATTCGCAGTGCTTGTCCCAGAGGGCCGAGAAGTCGTAGTGCGGACCCATCTCTGCGCGCAGCGCGCCAATCGACCGCTGGTGCGCCATCAGCGCGGACGGTCGGTCATAGTGCTCGCCGCCGGCGCGGGCAAATGCATGATCGACGCCGGGATAGACATACAGCTCAATGCCATCCTTGCCGCCCAGGGCAGCGCGGATCTGCGCTTGCGCCTCCGGCGGGCAGAAGCCGTCGCGCTCGGCCACATGCAGCACCAGCCGGCCCTTGATGTGGGCTGCCTCGGCCAGTGCATGCTCAATGCCGACGCCGTAGTACGCCACCGCGCAGGCCACCCTGTCCAGGCGGCAGGCGGACAGGTAGGCGAGCTTGCCACCCAGGCAAAAGCCGAGCACCCCCGTCTGGCCCACGCACTCGGGACGCGCGCGCAGCGCTTCCAGCGCCGAACCCACATCCTTGACGCCGAGGGCCTCATCAAAGCGCTGATACAGCCCAAGGGCGCGCTGGAAGTCTTCGCCGCGGTCGCCCAGTTCAATGCCGGGTGCGATACGCCAGAACAGGTCCGGCACCAGGACCGTGTAGCCTTCCTCGGCGTAGTAGTCCGCCACGGCGCGCATAGTGGCGTTGACGCCGAAGATTTCCTGGCACAACACGATGCCAGGCCCCTTGCCCGATTCGGGCGTGGCCAGGTAGGCATTGAATGTGCCGCTGCCGTCGGCGGCTTGGATCTGGATAGTCTGGCCCATGGGCTGCGCTCCTTTGTTCTTGGGGGTTGGGCTGCCGTGCTGGATTCGATCATGGGCGATCCGCACCGCAGCAAACTAGCCACCGGCTGCAGCGGCTATCCGATTAGTGCAGGAAAATGGCGGGGCGGGCAAGTGGCGCGAGGAAGCGATCCACTATAGTGATGTGAAGGATTCCGTCCGCAGACCAGCGCGGGGCCAATGCGGCAACGCAGCAGCACGGTCCGCAGGCAGGAGGATCCCCCACCAGGAACGGCGCGCCAATGATGCCGAGGAGCGAGACAATGCCGCAGCCCCCCGCGGCCACGGCCACCGAGCCGCTGGCTGGCGCCCTGCTAGACGACCCTACCCGGCTGGTCTTCGCCTCGACCGACCAGGCCGAGACGCGGGCCGCCGTCGGCATGGTGTTCAAGCCGCACAAGCTCACCATCGGCGGCACCGCGCTGGCGGCGCGCATGTATCATGCGCCCCTTGGCGCGGTCTCATTCAACCGGCTGGCCTATGGGGCCGAGGTGCAGATCGAGYCCGGGCCGCTTGACGACTTCCTGCTGGTGCAGATGCCCATAGCCGGCCATGCGGAAATCCGTTGCGGCCAGCAGGAGATCCTTTCCGACCGGGAAACCGCTTCGGTGCTGACGCCTTGCGATCCGGTGCGAATGCGCTGGAGCCGCGACAGCGACCAGTTGATCGTGCGCGTCGAGCGCGGCGCGCTGGAGCGGGTGTGCGCGGCGTACCTGGGCCATCGTCCCCAACAACCGCTGCGTTTCGAGCTAGGCATGCCGTGGCGGCGTCTGGCGGCGTGGTACCAGATGGTGCACTACCTGGCGGATGTGATGGCGCTGGCACCGGATGCGGCCCGGCATCCGCTCACTGCCTGCCAGCTGGAGCAGTTGGTGATCGGCACGCTATTGACGGTGCAGCCCCACAGTCTCAGCGAAGCACTGCGGGCGCGCGGCAAACCCCTGGCACCGCGTCATGTGAAACTGGTCGAAGAGTACATCCATGCCCATGCCAACGCACCGTTGACGCCAGCCTTGCTGGCCGAAGTGGCCGGCGTCAGCCTGCGCGGGCTGTATGCGGGATTTCGCGAGCACCGCGGCATCAGCCCGATGGCATACCTGCGCGCAGTCCGGCTGGAACGGGTGCATCAGGACTTGTTGAACGACCGGGCCCTCGATTCGGTCACCGCCGCGGCCTTGCGCTGGGGCTTCAGCCACCTGGGGCGCTTCAGTGTGGAATATCGCAAGAGTTTCGGCGAGCCACCGGGGCAGACGCTCCGCCGGCGCGGGCCCGCCTAGCCGGCCGTGCAACGGGGAGAGGGGGGCACAAAAACAGAAACGGCGAACCGAAGTTCGCCGTTTCTGTTTGCGCAAAACCGCCAGGGGCGGTCTTGTGCGGAATACCTTACACCTTGATTTCGACGTCGACGCCGGCCGGCAGGTCGAGCTTCATCAGTGCGTCAACGGTCTTGTCGGTAGGATCGACAATGTCCATCAGGCGCTGGTGAGTACGGATCTCGAACTGATCACGGCTCGTCTTGTTGACGTGCGGCGAACGCAGGATGTCGAAGCGCTGGATACGGGTCGGCAGGGGCACCGGGCCCTTGACGATCGCGCCGGTACGCTTGGCGGTATCCACGATTTCGGCTGCCGACTGGTCGATCAGGCGATAGTCGAAAGCCTTCAGGCGGATACGGATCTTCTGGTTCTGCATGATATTTCCTTAAAAGAGCGATGGGCGGCGAGCGCCCTGGAACAAGGGAACAGGCCGGCGGTATTGTACCGCCAGCCTGCTCCAGGAAGTTTGCTTAGTCGAGGATCTTTGCCACGACGCCGGCGCCGACGGTACGACCGCCTTCACGGATGGCGAAACGCAGGCCTTCTTCCATGGCGATCGGGGCAATCAGCTTGACCGTGATCGACACGTTGTCACCCGGCATGACCATTTCCTTGTCCTTC